>NZ_LT707064.1:300000-600000 GCF_900156465.1 Pseudomonas sp. 7SR1 | reverse complement strand
AAATGGTGTTGTCCTTGATCCGCAGCAGCATGCCGCCCAGTTGCTCGGCCGAGACCGGCGACTCGTCGATCTCCAGCCCCTGCTTGTTCAACAGGCTGCCCAGTTCGACCATCACCCAGTTGGCCGCCAGCTTGGCGTCGCCACCGATGCTCACGACTTTCTCGAAGTAGTCGGCCTGCTCGCGGCTGCTGGCCAGGACGTTGGCGTCATAGCTCGACAACCCGAACTGCGCCTGGAAGCGCTCGCGCTTCTGGGGTGGCAGTTCCGGCAGGGTAGCGCGCACGTCGTTGAGGAACGAGTCCTCGATGACCACCGGCAACAGGTCCGGGTCGGGGAAGTAACGGTAGTCGTTGGCTTCCTCTTTGCTGCGCATCGGACGGGTCTCGTCCTTGTTCGGATCGTACAGGCGGGTCTGCTGGATGACCTTGCCGCCGTCCTCGATCAGTTCGATCTGGCGTTGGATCTCGCTGTTGATCGCCTTCTCGATGAAGCGGAACGAGTTGACGTTCTTGATCTCGCAGCGCGTGCCGAACTCGACCTGGCCCTTGGGGCGGACCGACACGTTGCAGTCGCAGCGCAACGAGCCTTCGGCCATGTTGCCGTCGCAGATGCCCAGATAGCGTACCAGTGCATGGATCGCCTTGACGTAGGCCACGGCTTCCTTGGCGCTGCGCATGTCCGGCTCGGAAACGATTTCCAGCAGCGGGGTGCCGGCACGGTTCAGGTCGATGCCGGAAGCGCCGTTGAATTCCTCGTGCAGGCTCTTGCCGGCGTCTTCTTCCAGGTGGGCACGAGTGATGCCGACCCGCTTGACCGTGCCGTCTTCCAGGGCGATATCCAGGTGGCCCTTGCCGACAATCGGCAGCTCCATCTGGCTGATCTGGTAGCCCTTGGGCAGGTCCGGGTAGAAGTAGTTCTTGCGGGCAAACACGTTGTGCTGGCCGATCTCGGCATCAATGGCCAGGCCGAACATCACCGCCATGCGCACCGCTTCAGCGTTGAGCACCGGCAGTACGCCGGGCATGCCCAGGTCGACCAGGCTGGCCTGGGTGTTGGGCTCGGAGCCGAACGTGGTGGCGCTACCGGAAAAGATTTTCGATCGGGTGGCGAGCTGGGTATGAATCTCCAGCCCGATCACGACTTCCCATTGCATGTGTTTCTCCTCAGAAGCCGGTTGGGGTGCGGGTGTGCCAGTCGGTATTGAGCTGGTACTGGTGCGCCACATTGAGCAGGCGACCTTCCTGGAAATACGGCGCGAGCAGTTGCACGCCCACCGGCAGGCCATCGACGAAGCCGGCCGGCATGGACAGGCCCGGCAAACCGGCGAGGTTGGCAGTGATGGTGTAGACGTCTTCCAGGTACGCGGCGACCGGGTCGCTGTTCTTGGCGCCGAGTTTCCAGGCCGGGTTCGGCGTGGTCGGGCCGAGGATGACGTCGACTTCGTCGAAGGCGGCCATGAAGTCGTTTTTCACCAGGCGGCGGATTTTCTGCGCCTTGAGGTAGTAGGCGTCGTAGTAGCCAGCGGACAGCGCGTAGGTGCCGACCATGATCCGGCGCTGCACTTCGGCGCCGAAGCCTTCGCCACGGGAGCGCTTGTACAGGTCCACCAGGTTCTGCGGGTTCTCGCAGCGGTAGCCGAAACGCACGCCGTCGAAGCGCGACAGGTTCGAGGAGGCTTCCGCCGGGGCGATGACATAGTAGGCAGGAATGGCGTGCTGCATGTTCGGCAGGCTGATTTGCTTGACCACCGCGCCGAGCTTTTCCAGTTCCTTGATGCTGTTGTGGATCAGCTCGGCGATGCGCGGGTCGAGGCCGGCGCCGAAGTATTCCTTCGGCACGCCGATGCGCAGGCCTTGCAGCGAGCCGTTGAGGCTGGCGCTGTAGTCGGGCACTGGCTCATCGATGCTGGTGGAATCGTTCGGGTCGAAGCCGGCCATGCCTTGCAGCAGGATCGCGCAGTCTTCGGCGGTACGGGCCAGCGGGCCGCCCTGGTCGAGGCTGGAAGCGTAGGCGATCATGCCCCAGCGCGAAACCCGGCCGTAGGTGGGCTTGAGGCCGGTGAGGTTGGTGAAGGCCGCAGGCTGGCGAATCGAGCCGCCGGTGTCGGTGGCGGTGGCGGCCGGCAGCAGGCGCGCGGCCACGGCGGCGGCGGAACCACCGGACGAACCGCCCGGCACGTGTTCCAGGTTCCACGGGTTCTTCACGGCGCCGTAGTGGCTCGACTCGTTGGCCGAGCCCATGGCGAATTCGTCCATGTTGGTCTTGCCCAGGGTCACGGCCCCGGCGGCGGCCAGCTTCGCGACCACGGTGGCGTCATAGGGCGCCTTGAAGTTGTCCAGCATCTTCGAGCCGCAGCTGGTGCGGATGCCCTGGGTGCAGAACAGGTCCTTGTGGGCAATCGGCGCGCCGAGCAGGGCACCGCTTTCACCGTTGGCGCGACGGGCATCGGCGGCCTTGGCCTGGCTCAAGGCCAATTCTTCGGTAAGGCTGATGAAGCTGTTGATCTGTGGGTCGAGCTGGGCGATACGCGCCAGCAGGGCCTTGGTCAGCTCTTCGGAGGAAAACTTTTTATCGGCGAGTCCGCGGGCGATCTCGGCCAGTGTCATGTGATGCATGAGAGGCTCTTTCCCTTTAGTCGATGACTTTCGGAACCAGGTACAGGCCGTTTTCGACCGCTGGTGCGATGGACTGATAGGCCTCGCGGTTATCGGATTCGGTCACGACGTCGGCGCGCAGGCGCTGGCTGGCTTCCAGTGGATGGGCCAGGGGTTCGATACCGTCGGTATCGACGGCCTGCATCTCGTCGACCAGCCCCAGAATGCTGTTCAGGGCGGAAGTGATGTGTGGAAGATCGGCTTCATTGAGGCCCAGGCAGGCCAGATGAGCGATTTTTTCCACGTCGGAGCGTTCAAGCGCCATGGGTTTCTCCAGTGGAAAACAAAACGGACGCAGTCTGTCCGTGTGTTAGATTGTCGGAACACTACCGCATTTCTACGGTCCAGTGCCCTGTATCACGAATTCTGTCCCTTTTTTGACGGCGTCTGTTGCCATCATGCTGCGTTGCCGCCTCTCGCCTTGGCGGGCGATGACTCTTCGCGGCGTCTTGCCTGCCGACAATAGCCGCTCGTCAAAAAGGAACGTATCTGCAAAACAGGGCACTGGCCGCGATCGTGGGGTTTGGTGCATAGAAAAGCGGCCAATTTAACATATTGGCGCCTTGCCCAAAATCCCTGTCGTTGTTAGAGTTTGCCGCACTTTTTTACCCACGCGTTGCCTAGGGTCCCTTTCCCATGTTCAAGAAACTGCGTGGCATGTTTTCCAGCGATCTCTCCATCGACCTGGGCACTGCCAACACCCTTATTTACGTGCGCGAGCGCGGTATCGTCCTGAATGAACCCTCGGTCGTGGCTATCCGCACCCACGGCAACCAGAAGAGTGTCGTGGCTGTCGGTACGGAAGCCAAGCGCATGCTGGGCCGTACACCGGGCAACATCGCAGCCATTCGTCCCATGAAAGACGGCGTGATCGCCGATTTCAGCGTCTGCGAAAAGATGCTGCAGTATTTCATCAACAAGGTTCACGAAAACAGTTTTCTGCAGCCCAGCCCTCGTGTGCTGATCTGCGTTCCATGCAAGTCTACCCAGGTAGAGCGTCGGGCCATCCGTGAGTCGGCCCTCGGCGCTGGTGCCCGCGAAGTGTTCCTGATCGAAGAACCGATGGCCGCGGCCATCGGTGCCGGCCTGCCGGTGGAAGAGGCCCGTGGTTCGATGGTCGTCGACATCGGCGGCGGTACCACCGAAATCGCGTTGATCTCCCTCAACGGGGTGGTCTACGCCGAATCCGTGCGTGTGGGCGGCGACCGTTTCGACGAAGCGATCATCACCTACGTGCGTCGCAACTACGGCAGCCTGATCGGTGAGTCCACCGCCGAGCGCATCAAGCAGGAAATCGGTACGGCCTACCCGGGCGGCGAAGTTCGCGAAGTCGACGTTCGTGGCCGTAACCTGGCCGAAGGCGTTCCACGGGCCTTCACCCTGAACTCCAACGAAGTTCTGGAAGCGCTGCAGGAATCCCTGGCCACTATCGTTCAGGCCGTCAAGAGCGCCCTGGAGCAGTCGCCGCCGGAACTGGCGTCGGACATCGCCGAGCGCGGCCTGGTGCTGACCGGTGGTGGTGCGCTGCTGCGTGACCTCGACAAGCTGCTGGCCCAGGAAACAGGCCTGCCGGTGATCGTGGCCGAAGACCCGCTGACTTGCGTTGCCCGCGGCGGTGGCCGTGCCTTGGAGATGATGGACAAGCACACCATGGACCTGCTCTCCAGCGAATAATCGCCGGATTGCGTTACATGGGGGCGCACACAGGCAGCACTTTGCAGTGCTGCCTGTTGGCGTTTATCTTCTGTCATTCGTATCCAGGCCGGTTCGATACCGTATGAATAAAGAGAACGTTTGCCTGGGAGGAGCGGCTTATTAAACCGCTTTTTGCCAAAGGCCCCTCGCTGGGTGTGCGCCTGCTGGTGCTGGCCGTGCTATCGGTCGCGCTGATGGTGGTCGATGCCCGCTTCACGCTGCTCAAGCCCGTGCGCAGCCAGATGTCCCTGGTCCTGATGGAGTCGTACTGGATCACCGACCTGCCGCAACGGTTGTGGCAAGGTGTGGCCAGCCAGTTCGGCAGCCGCACCGAGCTGGTCGCCGAAAACGAGAAACTCAAGACTGAAAACCTGCTGCTGCAGGGGCGCATGCAAAAGCTGGCAGCCCTCACCGAGCAGAACGTGCGGCTGCGCGAGTTGCTCAATTCTTCCGCGTTGGTCAACGAAAAGGTCGAAGTGGCCGAGTTGATCGGCATGGACCCCAACCCCTTCACCCATCGCATCATCATCAACAAGGGTGAGCGCGACGGCGTGGTCCTTGGCCAGCCGGTGCTCGACGCCCGTGGCCTGATGGGCCAGGTGGTGGAGTTGATGCCCTACACATCCCGTGTGCTGCTGCTGACCGACACCACCCACAGCATTCCCGTGCAGGTCAACCGCAACGGCTTGCGGGCGATTGCCAGCGGCACCGGCAACCCCGAGCGACTGGAGTTGCGGCACGTGGCTGATACCGCCGATATCAAGGAAGGCGACCTGCTGGTCAGCTCCGGCCTCGGCCAGCGGTTCCCGGCCGGTTATCCGGTGGCGACGGTCAAGGAAGTCATCCATGACTCCGGCCAGCCATTCGCCATCGTTCGTGCGGTACCGACGGCCGCGCTGAACCGCAGTCGCTACCTGCTGCTGGTGTTCAGCGACAACCGTACGCCGGAAGAGCGCGCCAACGACGCTGCCGTGGCCCAGGAAGCCCAGGACCGGCAGGGTGGTGACGCCGCGACTCCTGGCGGCGCGACCCCGGCCGCGACGCCGAGCCCATCGACACCCGCACCAGCCGCGCCTGCCTCGCCAACCCCACCGGCCGCTGCACCTGCGGCCACACCGGCCAGGCCTGCCGCCCATGCGCCGGCGCCCCGTCCCGCGACCAAGCCACCTGCCGCCACGCCGGCCACCAGGGGAGCAAGAGAAGAATGAGCAGTACTCAATCCGGTAACGGCTGGATGGTCTGGCTGACCTTTGCCATCGGCCTGTTGCTCAGCGTTTCGCCCTTGCCGCAGTTCATGGAAATCCTGCGCCCGCTGTGGCTGGCGCTGCTGCTGGCCTTCTGGGCCCTGGCGCTGCCGCACAAGGTGGGCATGGTCACCGCCTGGTGCCTGGGGCTGGCCGAGGATGTGCTCTACGGCACGCTGCTGGGCCAGAACGCGCTGATCCTCACCCTGATCACCTTCCTGGTGCTGTCGTTGCAGCAACGCCTGCGGATGTTCCCGATGTGGCAGCAAAGCCTGGTGATCCTGGTGATCTTCGGCCTGGCGCAACTGGTGCAACTATGGCTCAGCGCCCTGACCGGCAATCGCCAGCCGACCCTGGCGCTGGTATTGCCCGCCCTGGTCAGTGCGTTGCTCTGGCCATGGATCAGCTTCGGTTTGCGCGGCCTGCGCCTGCGTTTCAAAATCAACTGATTCGTTCGGGCATTTGAGAGGAAAGTGTCTTGATGAAATCGCTTTACCTCGCCTCCGGCTCACCGCGCCGACGTGAACTGCTCACGCAGATCGGCGTGACTTTTACCGCTATCGCAGCGGATATCGACGAAACTCCCCAGGACAACGAAAGCCCATCGGCCTATGTCGAACGCCTTGCGCGCGGCAAGGCCGAGGCCGGGCGACGGGCCATGCCCATCGGCGATGACGGCTGTGTGCTGGGAGCCGATACCGCCGTGGTACTGGATGGGCGGATCCTCGGCAAACCGCTGGATCAGGCGGATTCCCTGGCCATGCTGATGGCCTTGTCCGGTCGCGACCACCAGGTGTTGACGGCCATCGCCGTGCTGGACGGGCAGCGCTGCGAGTCTCGTGTCGTCGGCAGTCGGGTGCGTTTTCGCACGATCACTGAACGGGAGGCCCTTGCCTATTGGGCCAGCGGTGAACCCCGGGACAAGGCCGGCAGCTATGGTATCCAGGGGCTGGGAGCGGTGTTCGTCGCCGGGCTCGAGGGCAGCTATTCGGCGGTGGTCGGCCTGCCGCTGTGCGAAACCGCAGAACTGTTGGGCCATTTCGGCATACCCTGTTGGCAAACCTTCAATGCGCGTTGAGCGCCGTCCGACCTGATGCGGCCATTATCGTGAACATGCCTGAACGAGACCCTGCCATGAGTGAAGAGATCCTGATCAACATCACGCCGATGGAATCGCGCGTGGCGGTGGTTGAAAACGGTGTGTTGCAAGAGGTTCATGTCGAGCGCACGCAGAAGCGCGGCATTGTCGGCAATATCTACAAGGGCAAGGTGGTGCGGGTGTTGCCGGGCATGCAGGCGGCATTCGTCGATATCGGCCTGGACCGCGCAGCGTTCATCCATGCCTCGGAAATCTCCATGCGCGAGGGGCCGGCGGTGGAAAGCATCGGCGCCCTGGTCCATGAAGGCCAGAGCCTGGTGGTGCAGGTCACCAAGGACCCCATCGGCTCCAAGGGCGCGCGCCTGACCACGCAACTGTCCATTCCGTCGCGCTACCTGGTGTACATGCCGCGTACCGCCCACGTCGGGATTTCCCTGAAGATCGAGGACGAAGCCGAGCGCGAGCGCCTCAAGCAGGTGGTCAGCGACTGTGTGGAAAAAGAAGGCATCAAGGAGACCGGCGGCTTTATCCTGCGCACCGCCGCCGAAGGGGCCGGGGCCGATGAGATCCTCATGGATATCCGCTACCTGCGCAGGCTCTGGGACCAGATTGCCGCCCAGATCAAGACCATCGCCACTCCCAGCGTGATCTACGAGGACCTGGGCCTGGCACTGCGGACCCTGCGGGACCTGGTCAGCCCCAAGATCGAGAAAATCCGCATCGATTCCCGGGAAACCTTCCAGAAGACCACTCAGTTCGTGGCCGAGCTGATGCCGGAAATCGCCGACCGTCTCGAGCATTACCCCGGCGAGCGGCCGATATTCGACCTGTACGGCGTCGAGGACGAGATCCAGAAAGCCCTCGAGCGCAAGGTGCCGCTCAAGTCCGGCGGGTACCTGGTGGTGGACCCGGCCGAAGCCATGAGCACCATCGACGTCAATACCGGTGCCTTCGTCGGCCACCGCAACCTCGAAGAAACCATCTTCAAGACCAACCTCGAGGCGGCCACGGCCATTGCCCGGCAATTGCGCCTGCGCAACCTGGGCGGGATCATCATCATCGACTTCATCGACATGGAAGACGAAGAGCATCAGCGCCAGGTGTTGAGGACGCTGGAGAAACAACTCGAGCGCGATCACGCCAAGACCAACATCATCGGTATCACCGAGCTGGGCCTGGTGCAGATGACCCGCAAGCGCACTCGTGAAAGCCTCGAGCAAGTGCTGTGCGAACCATGCAGCAGCTGCCAGGGACGGGGCAAGCTCAAGACCCCGGAAACCGTGTGTTACGAAATCTTCCGGGAAATTCTCCGGGAAGCGCGCGCCTACCAGGCCACCGGCTATAGAGTGTTGGCTAACCAGAAAGTGGTGGACCGCCTGCTCGACGAGGAATCGGGTAATGTCGCGGAGTTGGAGGCCTTTATCGGGCGAACGATTCGCTTCCAGGTCGAAACCATGTATTCCCAGGAACAATACGACGTTGTGCTGCTCTGACGTGGCTCCTGAAACAGCGATCTCGCTGATTTGAACACCATTGCCAGGGGAGTCTGCTGACATGGAGCGTTTGATACGCATTTTGGCCACGCTGACCCGTTGGGGGCTGGGTCTGTGCGCGCTGCTGTTGGTACTGCTGGCATTGTATGTCAGCCTTGGCCGGGAGCTGGCGCCCCTGGTGGCGGAGTATCGCGCAGAGGTCGAGACCCGGGCCGGCGATGCCTTGGGCATGCCCGTGCACATTGGCAGCCTGGAGGGTGGCTGGAGCGCATTGGCGCCGATCCTGTCGGCCCACGACGTGACGGTGGGAGACGGCGCCAATGCCCTGCACCTGGACCAGGTGCGGGCCGTACCCGACTTGTGGGGCAGCCTGCTGGCGCGTCAGGTGCGCATCGCTCATCTGGAGCTTGGCGGCCTGAAAGTCAGCCTCAAGGAAGGCGCGGACGGCCAGTGGGCCCTGGAAGGCCTGCCGGTGAAGGACGACCAGCCCCTGGATCCGCAGCAGTTGCTGGAGCGCATGCAGATGATCTCCAGGCTTTCGATCCTCGACAGCCAGGTCACCTTGCAACCCCTGGAACAATCGCCGCTGACCCTGACCTATGTCGGCCTGAGCCTGAAGACCGGGGCCACCCGTCAGCGCCTGGATGCCCGCCTGACCCTGCCCGACGGCCAACCGGTGGCGCTCAACCTGCGCACCC
Source organism: Pseudomonas sp. 7SR1 (assembly GCF_900156465.1). NCBI lineage: Bacteria > Pseudomonadati > Pseudomonadota > Gammaproteobacteria > Pseudomonadales > Pseudomonadaceae > Pseudomonas > Pseudomonas sp. 7SR1. The sequence goes on along the minus strand of NZ_LT707064.1, from coordinate 591,117 downwards.
GCATCCGGGCCAGCGATTGGAAGAACGGTCAGGCCGAAGCCTACCTGAGCCTGCCCCAGAGTGACTGGTCGAAATGGCTGCCCAAAGGCCTGACCCGACAATGGCATTTCTCCCAGCTCAAGGCGGGCGGTGAACTCTGGTTGAGCTGGGGCGCGGGGACGCTGCAAAGTGCGGCCGTACGCTTGAATGCGCCGCAGCTCACGGGAGCCTATGCCGAGCGCAAGCCGGTGCAGGTCCGCAACCTGGCGCTCGATGGGTATTTCCAGCGTGGCGCGGACGGTTTTACCGCGACGTTCGACTCCCTGGCGATGAGCCTGGGGGAAACCCGCTGGGAGTCGCGCCTGCAATTGCAACAGAGTGCCGCCACCGAGAAGGCCGAAGAACTCTGGCACCTGCAGGCCGACCGCCTCGACCTGACCCCGCTCACGCCCCTGCTCCATTCCCTGGCACCGTTGCCCGAAGGCGTCGCGACGGCGATCGATCGGCTCAAGGTGACCGGCGCCTTGCGCAACGTGCTGCTGGACTACCGTCCACAGAACGCTGGCGATCGCAAGGTCAGCTTCGCCACCAACCTGGATACCGTCGGGTTCGATGCCTATCGCGGCGCACCGGCGGCGCGCAACGTCTCGGGCAGCCTCAGTGGCGACCTCGGTGGCGGTGAGCTGCGCATGGACAGCAAGGATTTCGTCCTGCACCTGGACCCGATCTTCGCCAAGCCGTGGCAGTACCTGCAGGCTAACGCACGGTTGACCTGGAAACTGGACAAGCAAAGCTTCACCCTGATCGCGCCCTACCTGAAGGTGCTGGGAGAGGAGGGCAGGATCGCCGGCGATTTCCTGATTCGCCTGCACCTGGACCACAGCCAGGAGGACTACATGGACCTGCGGGTGGGCCTGGTGGATGGCGACGGTCGCTACACCGCCAAGTATCTGCCGGCGGTCCTGAGCCCGGCCCTGGACGAGTGGCTGCGTACGGCCATCGTCAAAGGGGCGGTAGACCAGGGTTTTTTCCAGTACCAAGGCTCGCTTAACCACGGTGCCGGAGACGCGGCCCGCAGCATCAGCCTGTTTTTCAAGGTTCATGACGCCGAACTGGCGTTCCAGCCGGGCTGGCCTTCGGTCAGCAAGGTCAGCGGCGACGTCTTCGTCGAGGACAGCGGCGTGCGTATCTATGCCAGCCAGGGCCAGTTGCTGGACACGCAGGTCAAGGACGTCACGGTGGAAATTCCCCATGCCCCGAGCGGGCAACCTTCGCATCTGCTGTTGGACGGCGGGTTCGCTGGCGGCCTGGGAGACGGTCTGAAAATCCTCCAGACGGCACCGATCGGCACCGCCGAGACGTTCGCCGGATGGGAAGGCGAGGGGAGTCTGCAAGGCAATGTGAAGCTGGACATTCCCCTGGCCAAGGGCGAGCAGCCCAAGATTCTCGTGGACTTCAATACCGACAAGGCCCGGCTCAAGCTCAGCGAGCCGGCGCTGGAGTTGACCCAGCTCAAAGGCGACTTGCGCTTCGACAGCAGCAAGGGGCTGAGCGGCAAGAACATTTCCGCCCAGGCATTCGACCGGCCCGTGACGGCGCAGATCTTTGCCGAAGGCCGTGCCGGTGCGCTCAATACCCGGATAACGGCGTCCGGACGGGTGGAGACCAAGAAGCTCACCGACTGGCTGGGCGTCACCCAGGCGTTGCCCGTATCCGGGGTGATTCCGTATCAGTTGCAAGTCATCCTGGACGGCGCCGACAGCCAGTTGTCGGTCAACTCCAATCTCAAGGGCGTGGCCGTGAACCTGCCCGCGCCTTTTGGCCTGGCAGCCGATGTCGGCCGTGACACGGTGTTTCGCATGACGCTGCAAGGCGCGGAGCGACGCTATTGGGTGGACTACGGCGATGTGGCCAATTTCACCTATGCGGCACCGAGCGGCAAGGTGGCCGAAGGGCGTGGCGAGCTGCTGCTGGGGGATGGCGATGCCGTGTTGCCGGGCGCCAAGGGCATACGGCTGCGAGGCTCGCTGCCTGAGCTGGACGTGGAGCCCTGGCAGGAACTGGTGAACAAATACGCAGGTCACGACCCGGGCGGCAGCGCCAGGCAACTGCTCAGCGGCGCCGACCTGAAGGTGGGCAAGCTCACGGCCATGGGCACGACCCTGGACCAGGTGGCGCTGCAGCTCGACCGCAAGCCGGACGCCTGGGCCTTGCGCCTCGACAGCCAGCAGGCCAAGGGCAATGTCAGCCTGCCGGACGCCAAGGCCGCGCCCATCGGCATCAAGCTGGATTATGTCCGCCTGCCGGCTGCGGACCCGACGGTACAGGCCGACGAAAATGCCCCAGACCCGTTGGCATCGGTCGATCCCACCCGGATCCCGGCCATGGATATCGCCATCGGCCAATTGTTCCAGGGCACTGACCTGATCGGCGCGTGGTCTCTGAAAGTACGGCCGACTGCCAAGGGCATCGCGCTGAGCAACCTGGACATGGGGCTCAAGGGCATGGTCTTGAACGGCAGCGGCGGTTGGGAAGGTGCGCCAGGCGCCACCAGCAGTTGGTACAAGGGACGCATCAGCGGCAAGAACCTGGCCGACGTGCTCAAGGGTTGGGGCTTCGCCCCCAGCGTGACCAGCCAGGAGTTCCGCCTGGATGTCGATGGCCGTTGGCCCGGCTCGCCGGCGTGGGTCGCCACCAAGCGCTTTTCCGGCAGCCTCGATGCCTCGCTGAGCAAGGGCCAGTTCGTCGAGATCGAAGGCAGCGCCCAGGCGCTGAGGGTATTCGGTTTGCTGAACTTCAACTCCATCGGCCGACGGCTGCGCCTGGATTTCTCCGATCTGTTCGGCAAGGGCCTGAGCTATGACCGGGTCAAGGGGCTGCTGGTGGCCAGCGATGGTGTCTACGTGACCCGTGAACCCATTACGCTGACGGGGCCGTCGAGCAACCTGGAACTCAACGGAACGCTGGACATGGTGGGCGACCGGGTCGACGCCAAGCTGCTGGTGACGCTGCCGGTGACCAATAACCTGCCGATTGCCGCGCTGATTGTCGGCGCACCGGCGGTGGGAGGCGCATTGTTTCTGATCGATAAACTGATCGGCGACCGCGTGGCGCGGTTCGCCAGCGTAAGATACGACGTCAAAGGGCCTTGGAAGGAGCCGAAGATCACCTTCGACAAGCCGTTCTGATGGACGATGGGATAACTCCCGTGGGAGCGAGCTTGCGCGCCCCCACAGGAGAATGATGCAGAAAATGAGGGAAACACCATGCCAGTCGCCGTGATTCAAATGGTCAGCCAGAGCGATGTGCTCTCCAATCTGGCCCGCGCCCGGGTACTGCTGGAGCAGGCCGCTGCCGGCGGCGCGAGACTGGCGGTACTGCCCGAGAATTTCGCGGCCATGGGACGGCGTGACATTGCCGACATCGGTCGCGCCGAAGCCTTTGGTCAGGGGCCGATCCTGCCCTGGTTGAAACAGGTCGCCCGCGACCTCAGGTTATGGATCGTGGCCGGGACGTTGCCCTTGCCGCCGGTGGATCGGCCCGAGGCCAAGGCCCATGCCTGTTCGCTGTTGGTGGACGATCAGGGCCAGGTGGTGGCGCGCTACGACAAGCTGCACCTGTTCGACGTGGACGTGGCGGACAATCGGGGACGCTATCGTGAGTCGGATGACTATGCTTATGGCGGTAACGTGGTGGTCGCCGATACGCCCGTAGGGCGGGTGGGCCTGACGGTCTGCTATGACTTGCGTTTTCCGGAACTCTATAGCGAGCTCCGGGCTGCCGGGGCCGAGCTGATCACCGCGCCCTCGGCGTTCACGGCGGTCACCGGTGCCGCTCATTGGGAGGTGTTGATTCGCGCCCGGGCCATTGAAACCCAGTGCTACGTGCTGGCGGCCGCACAGGGTGGCGTGCATCCGGGGCCACGTGAAACCTTTGGCCACGCCGCCATCGTCGACCCGTGGGGGCGGGTGCTGGCGCACCAGGATCAAGGCGAAGCCGTGCTGCTGGCCGAGTTGGACAGCAGCGAACAGGCGTCCATCAGGGCGCGCATGCCGGTGGCAAGCCATCGGCGCTTTTTCTCGCAGGGCGCTCGACAGCGGCCTGTCCAAGACGACGAATTCAAGGCGTAGAACATATGAGCGGGTTGTTGTCCTCAGTCAGCGAACACCTTTTAGCCCCCGGCGGCGTGACCCTGGAAAGCCTGCAGAGCGTGCTGGGCGACCTGGCCGGCCCGGGCATCGATGCAGCCGACCTGTATTTCCAGGGGCAGATTTCCGAGTCCTGGTCCCTGGAAGACGGTATCGTCAAGGAAGGCAGTTTCAACCTTGACCAGGGGGTGGGTGTACGGGCCCAGTCCGGGGAAAAGACCGGTTTTGCCTACAGCAACGCCATCACCCTGGAAGCCCTCGCAGCTGCCGCCCGCGCGGCCCGCTCGATTTCCCGTGCCGGGCAGAACGGCAAGGTCCAGGCATTCACCCGCCAGGACGTCGCGCAGTTGTATGCGCCGGACAACCCGCTTGAGGTGATGAGCCGCGCCGAAAAGGTCGAGCTGCTCAAGCGTATCGACGTCGCCACCCGTGCCCTGGACCCACGTATCCAGCAGGTGTCGGTGAGCATGGCCGGGGTCTGGGAGCGGATCCTGGTGGCCTCCACCGATGGCGGCCTGGCGGCGGACGTACGGCCACTGGTGCGTTTCAACGTCAGCGTGATCGTCGAGCAGAACGGTCGCCGCGAGCGTGGCGGCCACGGCGGTGGCGGACGTACCGACTACCGTTATTTCCTCAGCGAAGACCGCGCCATGGGCTACGCCCGCGAGGCGTTGCGCCAGGCCCTGGTCAACCTGGAAGCGATTCCGGCGCCGGCTGGCACGTTGCCAGTGGTGCTGGGGTCCGGCTGGTCCGGCGTGCTGCTGCATGAAGCGGTGGGCCATGGCCTGGAAGGGGATTTCAACCGCAAGGGCAGTTCGGCCTATAGCGGACGCATGGGCGAGATGGTCGCCTCGAAACTCTGCACCATTGTCGATGATGGCACCCTGGCCGGACGGCGCGGTTCATTGAGCGTCGATGACGAAGGCACCCCGACCGAATGCACCACGCTGATCGAAAACGGCGTGCTCAAGGGTTACATGCAGGACAAGCTCAACGCCCGGCTCATGGGCGTGGCCCGCACCGGCAACGGGCGCCGGGAATCCTACGCGCACCTGCCCATGCCGCGCATGACCAACACTTACATGCTGGGTGGCCAGAGCGACCCGGCTGAGATCATCGCTTCGGTGAAGAAAGGCATCTACTGCGCCAACCTCGGCGGCGGCCAGGTAGACATCACCAGCGGCAAGTTCGTGTTCTCCACCAGCGAGGCCTACCTGATCGAAGACGGCAAGATCACCGCGCCAGTCAAGGGCGCGACGCTGATCGGCAACGGACCGGAGGCGATGAGCAAGGTGTCGATGGTGGGTAACGACCTGGCGCTGGACAGCGGCGTGGGTACATGTGGCAAGGATGGGCAATCGGTGCCAGTGGGTGTCGGGCAGCCGACCCTGAAGATCGATGCGATTACCGTGGGTGGCACGGGCGCATGATGGGAGCGTCGGGTGGAGTGCAAGGCCTCCACCCGTGGCGCGACTCAGCGCAAACCGCGTTGAGTCTCGTCCAGCTCACGGATGTACTTGAAGATTTTACGGCTCGAGGCCGGTGGCTTGTTCTGCGCCAGTTCGTGCTGGGCCTGACGGATCAGGGAGCGCAATTGCTGGCGATCGGCCTCCGGGTACTCGATGACGAATTTTTCCAGGGTGCCGTCGTCGCCCGCGATCAGGCGATCACGCCAGCGCTCCAGGTTATGGAAGCGTTCGTTGTATTGCCGGGTGGAGGCATCGAGTTGATCGAGCAGGACCAGGATGGCGCTGGTGTCCTGATCTCGCATCAGTTTGCCGATGAACTGCAGGTGCCGTTTACGCGCGATGTTCGCGGTGTGCTTGGGCGCATCGGCCAGGGCCCGGCGCAGGGCGTCGGTCAGGGGCAGTTTGGCCAGCAAGTCGGGCTTGAGTGTCGTGAGGCGCTCGCCGAGGTCAACCAGAGCATGCAGCTCGCGTTTGACCTGGGATTTGCTTTTTTCGCCCTCGTAGAGGGAGTCGTCGTAAGAATCAACCATGGTGGCAGTCCGCAAAGAAACGCCGCCATGATAACCAGTCGGGGGCCGCTTGTCCGGCCCGGTCGCTCGAAGGCCTCGGGTTTGTATGAAAAGTCGCGCAGGCACTTTTCCCGCAGGCCCCGACCGAAAGCAGAATTTGAGTGGAGAACACCATGAGTGCAGTTCAAAGCGTCGGTCCGCAAGCATTGCCGGCACTGCAGGAACAAGTCGAGCAGATCCTCGCCGAAGCCCGGCGACAGGGCGCCAGCGCCTGCGAAGTGGCTGTGTCCCTGGAGCAGGGACTGTCGACGTCGGTGCGCCAGCGGGAGGTGGAGACCGTCGAGTTCAACCGCGACCAGGGTTTCGGTATCACCTTGTACGTGGGCCAGCGCAAGGGCTCGGCCAGCACTTCGGCCAGTGGTCCTGATGCCATCCGCGAAACCGTCGCCGCGGCACTGGCGATTGCCAGGCACACGTCCGAAGACGAAGCCTCGGGTTTGGCCGATGCGGCGCTGATGTGCAAGGAACAACCTGATTTCGACCTGTTTCACGCCTGGGATATCACGCCCGAGCAGGCCATCGAACAGGCGTTGCGCTGCGAGGCGGCGGCGTTCGATGCCGACAGCCGGATCCGGAACGCCGACGGTACGACGCTCAATACCCACCAGGGCTGCCGGGTCTACGGCAACAGTCACGGATTCATTGGTGGCTACGCCTCGACCCGTCACAGCCTCAGCTGCGTGATGATTGCCGAGGCCGACGGGCAGATGCAGCGCGACTACTGGTACGACGTGAACCGTCAGGGCAACCTGCTGGCGGACCCGGTGAGCATCGGCCAGAAAGCCGCGCAGCGGGCGGCCAGCCGCCTGGGCGCGCGGCCGGTGCCGACCTGCGAAGTGCCGGTGCTGTTTGCCGCCGAACTGGCCGGTGGGCTGTTCGGCAGTTTCCTGTCGGCAGTGTCCGGCGGCAATCTGTATCGCAAGTCTTCGTTCCTCGAAGGCGCGCTGGGGCAGAAACTGTTTCCGGAATGGATGACGATCGATGAGCGGCCGCACCTGATGCGAGCCATGGGCAGTTCGGCCTTCGACGGCGATGGGCTGGCGACCTATGCCAAGCCGTTCGTGGAGAAGGGCGAGCTGGTGTCCTACATCCTGGGCACCTATTCGGGCCGTAAGCTCGGTATGCCGAGTACCGCCAATGCCGGTGGCGTGCACAACCTGTTCGTCAGCCATGGCGAAGAGGACCAGGCGGCCTTGCTGCGCCGCATGGGACGTGGGTTGCTGGTGACCGAACTGATGGGCCACGGCCTGAACATGGTGACTGGGGATTACTCCCGGGGGGCGGCGGGGTTCTGGGTCGAAAATGGCGAGATCCAGTTCCCGGTCCAGGAAGTGACCATCGCCGGCAACATGCGCGACATGTTCAAGCAGATCCTCGCCGTGGGGAACGACCTGGAACTGCGCAGCAACATCCGCACCGGTTCCGTGCTGATCGAACGGATGACGGTGGCGGGCAGCTGACCTGCCATCGCAATAAGGACGGCGCGTCATCCTAGCGGGTGACGCGCCTTTTTTTGTGTCCGCTTGACCCTATCTGGCCCAAGGACATGGGCTCCCGATGGCACAATCTGTTCCTTTCCAGACTTGTGTTGCTTCTTATTATCATCTAATAATTAATCTCATTTGCCGATTGAGCCCCGGTCATGAGTCCTGCCTTGCACGAACAGCCTTACCTTGAAAGCTGGCGCTGGATGAGTCGCCAGATCCGTTGCGCGATGAACCCGGACGAACCGCGGTTGATTGAGCATTACCTGGCTGAGGGGCGCTATCTGGCCTGTTGTACCGCCACTTCGCCATGGATGATCGGCGAAACGGCCTTTCGCTTGCTGCTCGACACCGCCTCGGATATCGCGCTGCCCTGGCACTGGCGGGCGCTCTGTCTTGACCAGGCCTGGCGGCCATTGCGCGATCTCGAACGCCAATCACTCTGCCAATGTCGCCTGAGGCGTTGGCAGAGCCATGCCTGGGCGCTGGCGACCTGTGTCCTGGCACCCTCCCTCTCTCTCAATGAACCGGTACAAGGATTTCCCGATGAGTAATACCCGTATCGAACGCGACAGCATGGGCGAGCTCCATGTCCCGGCAGATGCCCTGTACGGCGCGCAGACCCAGCGTGCCGTGGATAACTTCCCCATCAGTGACCAGCGCATGCCGGCGGCGTTCATTCGCGCACTGATCCTGGCCAAGGCCGCCGCCGCCCGGGCCAACGTGGAGCTGGGACAGATCAGCGCGGCCCAGGGCAAAGCCATCGTCGATGCGGCCCAAGGGTTGCTCGAAGGTCATTTCATGGATCACTTCCCGGTGGATATCTTCCAGACCGGCTCCGGCACCAGTTCCAACATGAACGCCAACGAAGTGATCGCCACCCTCGCCAGCCGGCTGCTGGGAGAGACGGTCAATCCTAACGACCACGTCAACTGCGGGCAGAGCAGTAACGACATCATTCCCACCTGCATTCATGTCAGCGCCGCACTGGCCTTGCATGAGCAGTTGTTGCCGGCGCTGACACATCTGGTCCAGGTGATCGAGCGCAAGGCGGTGGCGGTTCATCCGTTCATCAAGACCGGTCGCACCCACCTGATGGATGCGATGCCGGTCCGCCTGAGCCAGGTGCTGGAGGGATGGGCGCAGCAGTTGAAAGCCAATATCGGCCATCTGCAGGACCTGCTGCCAAGCCTGCAGGCCCTGGCCCAGGGGGGCACTGCGGTGGGGACCGGGGTCAATGCCCACCCTCGCTTCGCCGAGCTGTTCAGCCAGCAGCTGACCCTGCTGACCCAGGTGCAATTCACTCCTGGCAAGAACCTGTTCGCCCTGATCGGTTCCCAGGACACCGCGGTGGCGGTTTCCGGGCAACTCAAGACCACGGCGGTGTCGTTGATGAAAATCGCCAACGACTTGCGCTGGATGAATTCCGGGCCCCTGGCTGGCCTGGGCGAGATCGAACTGGAGGGCTTGCAGCCGGGCTCCTCTATCATGCCCGGCAAGGTCAACCCGGTGATTGCGGAAGCCACCGCGATGGTCGCGACCCAGGTGATCGGCAACGACACGGTGATCACCGTGGCCGGCCAGTCGGGCAACTTCGAACTGAATGTGATGTTGCCGATCATCGCTCAGAACCTGCTGAGCAGCATCGCCTTGATGGCCAATGTCAGCCGGTTGCTGGCGGACAAGGCCATTGCCACCTTCAAGGTCAACGAGGCCAGGCTCAAGGAGGCGCTGTCGCGCAACCCGATCCTGGTTACAGCATTGAACCCGATCATCGGTTACCAGAAAGCCGCGCAAATCGCCAAGACGGCTTATCAACAAGGCCGCCCGGTCATCGATGTCGCCCTGGAACACACCGACCTGTCGCGTAGCGAACTGGAGGTCTTGCTGGACCCCGAGAAGCTCACGGCGGGTGGTGTGTAATTCCGATCCCTGTGTGGAGGACTCATCATGGAGCACTGGAAACGCACGATCGAACGAGCCAATCGTCATTTCATGCTGGGCGAACTGGTGGATGCCCGCGAAGCCTACCTGCAAGCCCTGGCCCTGGCGCAGGTGCTGTATGAGCGCTGGCCTGACGCCGACGAGGCCGTGGCCGCCTGCGTCGTCTCCCACCACAACCTGGCGGACTTGCACCTGCGCCTGAACCAGCCAGAGGAGAGCGCCGAATACTTGTGCGCCATCCATCAACGGTTGCTGCAGACCCTGCAGGACGAGCGCATGCCGGCAGCGCTGCGTGCGGCCGCGATGCGCCAGAGCCACAGGACTTATGTCGAACTGCTGGGTTTCATCAGTGAGCATGGCGAGTACCCCCGCACCCAACGGTTGCTCCAAAGCAAAGACACATCACTCTTGCACCGCAATGCCCCTCTTCATTATGGAGTTCATTGAAAATGGCTTTTACCTTGCCTGCGCTGCCTTACGCCTACGATGCCCTGGAGCCGCACATCGATGCGAAAACCATGGAGATCCACTACACGAAACACCACCAGACCTATATCAATAACCTCAACGCCGCGGTGGAGGGCAGCGAGTACGCCCAATGGCCCATCGAAAAACTGCTGGCCAGCGTGGAGCAGTTGCCGCAGAACCTGCGGGCGGCGGTGATCAATCAGGGCGGTGGCCATGCCAACCATTCCCTGTTCTGGGAAGTGATGTCCCCCGAGGGTGGCGGTCAACCGGACGGTGCGCTTGGCGCAGCGATCGAGACACAGCTGGGGGGCCTGGAGCGATTCAAGGAAGCGTTCACCAAGGCTGCGTTGAGCCGCTTCGGCAGCGGCTGGGCCTGGCTGAGCGTGACCCCGCAGAAGGCCCTGGTGGTGGAAAGCAGCGCCAACCAGGACAGCCCGCTGATGAACGGCAATACGCCGATCCTGGGCCTGGACGTGTGGGAGCACGCGTACTACCTGCTGTACCAGAACCGTCGGCCGGAATACATCAACGCTTTCTACAACGTGATCAACTGGCCTGAAGTCGCCCGGCGCTATCAGGCGGCGCTGGCATCGAGTCCTTCATGAACCCCCTCCAAGGCTGACTATGGATACTCAAACACTGGCGATTGGAAGCGGACGGATGTTCCGCTATGCCTTGGGGTCATTGCTGTTGTTGACCGGGATGACGTTGCTAGCGGCCCAGGGCCTGGCGTGGCTGGACCTGGAGGCCAGGTTGCTGCGAGCCCTTCAAGGCGGCGGACTCTGTGCCTTGGGCACCGCGCTCGGGGCCGTGCCGGTGCTGGTCATCCGGCGTATGCCCCGGGCCGTGAGCGATTCGCTGCTGGGCTTCGGTGCCGGGGTGATGCTCGCTGCCACGGCGTTTTCGCTGATCGTGCCGGGCATTGCCGCAGCGGAGCAATTGGGGTTCACGCCTTGGGCCGCCAGTGGCCTTATCTGCTTTGGCATTCTGTCGGGGGCGTTCGGGCTGTACCTGGTGGACCGCAAGGTCTCGGCCAGCCCCGAGAGGCTGGTGGCAGCGCCAGGACGTCCGATCATCGCACCGCGGATCTGGTTGTTCGTGTTCGCCATCATCGCCCACAACGTTCCAGAAGGCATGGCGGTGGGCGTGTCGGCCGGGGGCGGCATGCCCGATGCCGACAGCCTGGCGATGGGCATCGCCTTGCAGGATGTCCCCGAAGGACTGGTGATCGCGCTGGTGCTGGCCACGGCGGGCATGTCGCGGGTCAAGGCGTTCCTGATTGGCGCGGCGTCTGGGCTGGTCGAGCCGGTGTTCGCGCTACTGTGCGCCTGGTTGGTCAGCCTGGCCGAGATGCTCTTGCCCCTCGGCCTGGCGTTGGCGGCAGGGGCGATGCTGCTGGTGGTGACCCACGAAGTCATTCCCGAATCCCGTCGCAATGGTCACGAGAAACTGGCGAGCCTGGGATTGTTGGTGGGGTTTTGCCTGATGATGGTGCTGGATACGGCGCTGGCGTGACAGGGGGAACCTGCGGGGCAGGTAGGTGGGGCAGGGATCAATCAGTGGTGGCCGGAATCAATCGGTGGCGAGGCGATTTATCCCCGCTGGGCTGCGAAGCAGTCCTGATATCTGTCACCGCCGAGCATCAGGTCGACTGAGCTCTTTTTGGGGCTGCTTCGCAACCCGGCGGGGCAGTGCGACGATTCGCTAAATCCACTCACCAGCGGATCCCTCACCATAGGGGGGACTATTCGCCTTCGTCGAAGTAGTTGTTGATCAGGGCAACCAGCGCATCCATCGCTTCCTGGGCCTTTTCACCTTCCGTGCTCAGATGGATCCTGGTGCCTTTGCCCGCAGCCAGCATCATCATCGCCATGATGCTCTTGCCATCGACAGTTGACTCTGGCGTGCGCCCGACCCTGATCGTGGTATCTGGAAACTTACCCGCGACACCCACGAATTTCGCTGACGCGCGGGCATGCAAACCCAATTTATTAATGATTTCAATTTCCTGAGCAGGCATCGCGATGTGAATCCTTTAGCTGAGGTCGCGGTGGCGAACCTGGACATTCTTCAGGGTGGGTTGCAGGAGACGACCCAGGCGCTCGGTCAGGTAGACGGAACGATGATGACCACCGGTGCAGCCGATGGCGATGGTCACATAGGCGCGATTGCTCGCGGCGAAGCGGGGCAGCCATTTAAGCAGGTAGGCAGAGATGTCCTGGAACATGTCCTCGACATCCGGCTGGGCGGCCAGGTAGTCGATCACCGGCTGGTCCAGCCCGGACTGCTCGCGCAGTTCCGGTTTCCAGTAGGGATTGGGCAGGCAGCGCACATCGAATACCAGGTCGGCGTCCACCGGCATGCCGCGCTTGAACCCGAACGACTCGAGCAAAAACGCCGTGCCCGGCTCGGGCTGGTTCAGCAGGCGCAGCTTGATGGTGTCATGCAACTGATACAGGTTCAGGTGCGTGGTGTTGACCTTCAGGTCCGCCAGGTCGGCGATCGGCCCCAGCAACTGGCTTTCGTCGTGGATGGCTTCGGCCAGGGAGCGACTGGCATTGCTCAGTGGGTGGCGCCGACGGGTTTCGGAAAAGCGCTTGAGCAACGTTTCTTCATCGGCGTCCAGGTACAGCACGTCGCACTGGATGTGCTTGTTGCGAACTTCCTCGAGCAGCTCAGGGAAACGCGACAGGTGGCTGGGCAGGTTGCGTGCATCGATGGAGACCGCCACCAGCGGCTGCGCCAGCTCGGTATGGATCAGGGCCCGCTCGGCCAGCTCCGGCAGCAGCCCGGCCGGCAGGTTGTCGATGCAGTAGTAGCCATTGTCTTCGAGCACGTTGAGGGCTGTGCTTTTACCGGAGCCGGAACGGCCACTGACGATGATCAGGCGCATGTTCAATGACCGTTCTGTTCGTCCAGGACAACCTGATACAAGGCTTCGTTGCTCGGTGCGCTGCGCAGTTTGTCACGCACTTCCTTGCGGTCCAGCATGCTGGCGATCTGGCGCAGCAGTTCGAGGTGCGCGTCTGTGGCGGCTTCCGGGACCAGCAGCACGAACAGCAGGTCGACTGGTGCGCCGTCGATGGCGTCGAAATCGATGGGGGCTTCAAGGTGCAACAGCGCACTGATCGGTGCGGCACAACCCTTGAGGCGGCAGTGGGGAATGGCGATGCCGTTGCCGAAACCGGTGGAACCGAGTTTCTCACGGGCAACCAGGGCCTCGAAGACGTCCTGCATTTCCAGATCCCCGACTTCACGGTGGATCAGGTTGGCAATTTGTTCGAGGGCTTTCTTTTTACTGCCACCCGGCGCGTTCACCTGGGAACGGCCGGGGGTCAGGATGGTTTCTAGTCGGATCATGGATTGGGGGGATTAACGACCGGTTGCGCCCTGGAGGAGGCTCTGGGTCTTTTCCTTATGCTTTTTGAGTTGGCGATCCAGCTTGTCGGTCAGCAGGTCAATCGCGGCATACATGTCGTCATGCGACGCGTTGGCAACGACTTCTCCGCCGGGGATATGCAGCGTGGCTTCGATTTTCTGCAGAAGCTTCTCGACCGTCATGATGACTTGCACGTTGGTGATCTTGTCGAAATGCCCTTCGAGTTTCTTGAGCTTGAGCTCGACGTACTCGCGCAGAGGCTTGGTCACTTCCAGTTGGTGTCCACTGATGTTGACTTGCATACAGCTTCTCCTTCGTTGCCAGTGCATAAAGCGGCAGGCAGAAATGCCTGCCACTGGAACGCTGTGGCGTGGCCTGTTACATCAACCGCTTGCGTTCGCTCGAAGGCGCGATCCCGAGGGATTCACGGTATTTGGCGACGGTACGGCGGGCCACCTGAATGCCTTGTGCCTCCAGTAAACCAGCGATCTTGCTGTCACTCAACGGCTTTTTCTGATTTTCCGCTGCCACCAGTTTCTTGATGATCGCGCGGATGGCCGTGGACGAGCATTCGCCGCCTTCGGAGGTGCTGACGTGGCTGGAGAAAAAGTATTTCAGTTCATAGATACCCCGTGGGGTATGCATGAATTTCTGTGTGGTCACCCGGGAAATCGTCGATTCGTGCATGCCCACCGCCTCGGCGATGTCATGCAGGACCAACGGCTTCATCGCTTCGTCGCCGTAGTCCAGGAAACCGCGCTGATGTTCGACGATCTGGGTGGCAACCTTCATCAGGGTCTCGTTGCGGCTCTGCAGGCTCTTGATGAACCAGCGCGCCTCCTGCAACTGGTTGCGCATGAAGGTGTTGTCGGCGCTGGTGTCGGCGCGCCTCACGAATCCGGCGTACTGGGCATTGACCCGCAGCTTGGGGACCGCTTCCTGGTTCAGCTCCACCAGCCAGCGATCGTTGTGCTTGCGCACGATCACGTCGGGGACTACGTATTCTGGCTCGGTAGCCTCGATCTGCGAGCCTGGACGCGGGTTCAGGCTCTGGACCAGTTCGATCACCTGGCGCAGTTCATCTTCCTTGAGTTTCATGCGCCGCATCAACTGGCTGTAGTCACGGCCGCCCAGCAAGTCGATGTAGTCGCTGACCAGTCGCTTGGCTTCGGCCAGCCAAGGGGTCTTGGCGGGCAACTGACGCAGCTGCAGCAACAGGCATTCGCCCAGGTTGCGGGCGCCGATGCCGGCCGGTTCGAACTGCTGGATGCGATGCAGAACGGCTTCGATCTCATCCAGCTCGATGTCCAGCTCGGGGTCGAAGGCCTCGAGGATTTCTTCGAGGGTCTCGTCCAGGTAACCCTGGTTGTTGATGCAGTCGATCAGGGTCACCGCGATCAGGCGATCGGTATCGGACATCGGCGCCAGGTTCAGCTGCCACAAGAGATGGCTTTGCAGGCTCTCGCCGGCGGACGTACGGGTGGTGAAGTCCCACTCGTCGTCATCGCTGCTGGGCAGGCTGCTGGCGCTGGTCTGGTAGACATCTTCCCAGGCCGTGTCCACGGGGAGGTCGTTGGGGATGCGTTCGTTCCATTCGCCATCCTCCAGGTTATCCACCGTGGGGGCGGACTCCTCCTGATAGGACGGTTCCTGGATCTCGGTACTGGTTTTCTGTTCGACGTTGTCGGCCAGTGGGTCGGAGTTATCGAAGTCGTCGCCTTCTTCCTGGCGTTCGAGCATCGGATTGGACTCCAGGGCCTCCTGGATTTCCTGTTGCAGGTCCAGGGTCGACAATTGGAGCAGGCGGATGGCCTGTTGCAGCTGCGGTGTCATCGTCAGCTGCTGGCCCATTCTCAAGACTAGCGATGGTTTCATGGCAGGGGCTTAACACCTTATTCGCCGGCGCACATGCGCCATCCACTACATGGCGCCGGAGCGCCAAACCTTAAGCAAATTATATGCCTGAAACTGAAGTGTTTGCCTAGCAATAAAATTAGCGGTGCCGGGCCAATTTGCCAGGCACCTTGTGCTTACAAGCGGAACTCATGACCCAGATACACTTCCTTGACCAGTTCGTTGGCCAGGATGGTGGTAGCGTCGCCTTCGGCGATCAGCTGCCCATCATTGACGATGTAGGCGGTTTCACAGATGTCCAGGGTCTCGCGCACGTTGTGGTCGGTGATCAGTACGCCGATCCCCTTGGCCTTGAGGTGGTGGATGATCTGTTTGATGTCGCCTACCGAAATCGGGTCCACGCCGGCGAACGGTTCGTCGAGCAGGATGAATTTCGGTGAGGTGGCCAGGGCGCGGGCGATTTCCACCCGGCGTCGTTCGCCACCGGACAGGCTCATGCCCAGGTTGTCGCGGATGTGGCTGATGTGGAATTCCTGCAACAGGCTCTCCAGCTCCTGGCGGCGGCCTGCCTTGTCGAGGTCCTTGCGGGTCTCGAGGATCGCCATGATGTTGTCGGCGACCGACAGCTTGCGGAAGATCGACGCTTCCTGCGGCAGATAGCCGATGCCGGCTTTCGCCCGACCATGCATGGGCTGGTGGCTGACGTCCAGGTCGTCGATCAGTACGCGGCCCTGATCGGCCTGGACCAGGCCGACGATCATGTAGAAGCAGGTGGTCTTTCCTGCGCCGTTGGGGCCAAGCAGGCCGACGATCTGCCCGCTATCGATGGACAGGCTGACATCACGCACGACCTGGCGGCCCTTGTAGCTCTTGGCCAGGTGCTGAGCTTTCAGAGTTGCCATTACTGGGCCTTCTGCTCGGTTTTCTTTTTCGGCTGGATGACCATGTCGATCCGTGGGCGCTGCTCGGTCACCTTGTTACCGGTGGCGCGACCCGCGCTGGCGAGTTTCTTGTTCGTGTCGTAGACGATCTTTTCGCCCTGGGTGGTGTTGCCATCCTTGTCGATGACCTTGGCTCGGTCGATCAGCACGACGCGGTCCTGGGAGGCATGGTACTGGATGGTCACGCCGTAGCCCTGGACAGGCTTGGTGTCGCCCGCGGTCTGCAGCTGTTCGAAATAGGCCAGGTTGCCCACCGAGGTCACCACGTCGATATCCCCGGACTGGGTGCGGGTGATGGTCACGGTATTGCCGGTCACCTTCATCGAACCCTGGGTAATGATCACGTCACCCTTGTAGGTGGCCACGCCATTCTTGTCGTCCAGCTGGGCGTCGTCGGCCTGGATGCGGATAGGCTGATCGCGGTCGTTGGGGAGGGACCAGGCGCTCGCGCTTCCCAGTGCTGCGCCCAGACTGAGCAAAATAGGGAGGGTTTTAGCGAGCTTCATACTGTCCTCTTACGTTCGATAGCAGGTGTATCCTGCTTTCCTTCAGATACGCTTTCATTCCAGTGCCGGTCGACACACCGCCGGCGCCGTCGATTCTAACGGGTTGCTCGGTCTGCGCATATTCTTGCTGCGGGAACACTGTCATCCGGCTGCTGGTGATGATGGTCGTACGGTTCTTCTCATCGGTGCGAGCCACGCGTACCGAATCGATGAGCTCCACTTCAGTGCCGCCGGAATTGACTTCGGCACGCTTGCTTTGCACATGCCACGGGAAATCGGTGCCACGAAACATGTTCAGGTCCGGCGTGGTCACCAGCGTGATGTCGGTGGCCTTGACGTGATCGACCTTGTCGGCCGTCATTTCGTATTGCACCTTGCCATCGGGCAGGTACTGAAGGGTGTGCGTGTTGGTCGCATACCAGTCGATCTTTTCCTCGACCTGGGCCGCAGGCTGGTCGAGGAAGCGTTCCGGGCTGATGTTCCAATAGCCCACCGCCGCGAAAATCGCCGCGATACAGCCGAACACCACGATGGTGCGAATCTTCTTGCTCAGCATAAATGGCTCACAGGTACGCGGCGTTGGCCGCTTCGAGGCGGCCCTGGGCGCGCAGGATCAGTTCACAGAATTCACGGGCCGCGCCTTCGCCGCCCCGTGCCGTGGTGACGCCGTGGGCATGCTCACGTACGAAGCTGGCCGCGTTGGCCACCGCCATGCCCAGGCCGACCCGACGGATCACCGGCAGGTCCGGCAGGTCGTCACCGAGGTAGGCCACCTGTTCATAGCTTAGGTTGAGTTGGCCCAGAAGCTCGTCCAGCACCACCAGTTTGTCCTCGCGTCCCTGGTATAGATGGGGGATGCCGAGGTTCTTCGCGCGTCGCTCGACCACCGGGGTCTTGCGGCCACTGATGATGGCGGTCTGCACGCCGGCGGCCATCAGCATCTTGATGCCTTGGCCGTCGAGCGTATTGAAGGTCTTGAATTCGCTGCCATCTTCCAGGAAGTACAGGCGGCCATCGGTGAGCACGCCGTCAACGTCGAAAACGGCGAGCTTGATATCTTTACCGCGTTGCAGCAGGTCGGTCGTCATTACATTACTCCGGCACGCAGCAGGTCGGACAGATTGAAGGCGCCGATCGGGCGGTCCTCGTCATCCACGACCACCAGTGCATTGATCCTGTGGTCTTCCATGATTTTCAAGGCTTCGGCGGCGAGCATGTCGGCGCGGGCCGTCTTGCCGTGGAGGGTCATGACCTCATCGATAGTGGCATTGCGGATGTCGATGGCGCGGTCAAGGGTGCGGCGCAGGTCGCCGTCAGTGAAGACTCCGGCGAGCTTGCCGTCGGCTTCGAGAATCACCGTCATGCCAAGCCCTTTGCGGGTCATTTCCATGAGAGCGTCCTTGAGGAGCGTACCGCGCTGGACTCGAGGCAGCTCTTCCCCGGCGTGCATCACGTTTTCGACTTTCAGCAACAGGCGACGGCCCAGGGCTCCGCCGGGATGGGAGAACGCGAAATCCTCGGCGGTGAAGCCCCTGGCCTCCAGCAAGGCCACGGCCAGGGCGTCACCCATGACCAGCGCCGCGGTGGTGGAGGAGGTCGGGGCAAGGTTCAACGGGCAGGCTTCGTGCTCGACATGCACGTTGAGGTTCACCTCGGCGGCCTTGGCCAGGGGCGAAGCCGGATTGCCGGTGATGCTGATCATCTGGATGCCAAGGCGCTTGATCAGCGGCAACAGCGTGAGGATTTCATTGGTCGAGCCCGAGTTAGACAGGGCCAGGATGACATCGTCCCGGGTGATCATGCCCATGTCGCCGTGGCTGGCCTCGGCCGGGTGGACGAAAAATGCCGTGGTGCCGGTGCTGGCCAGGGTGGCGGCGATCTTGTTGCCGATATGTCCGGACTTGCCCATGCCGACCACGACGACGCGGCCCTTGCTGGCCAGAATCATCTCGCAGGCGCGTACGAAATCAGCGTCGATATGGGGCAGCAAGCCTTGCACGGCTTCGAGCTCGAGGCGGATGGTACGTTGTGCCGATTGAATCAGGTCGCTGGATTGGCTCATGTCAGAAATCGTATAGCCCGATGAAAAGGCGGCGATTATAGCGGCAATGAACAATTCACTCACGCTAGTTCGTCACGCTTTATGCGAAGACCTCGCCAGGTTTGTCATAAACCTGGGGCTTCTACCTTAATCCACGCTTAACCGCAGGGGGGTAACCCTTGGGCGCTTGGGTGTTGCAGTGCTATAGTTCGCCGCCGATTCGAATGCCCGGCAGTACCGGCATCTGGCCGGCTGGCCAGGGCATCCGGATGTGAGGCTGCATCGCAAGGAGTTTAGATGAGTGCCGACAACGCCTACGCGGTCGAGCTGAAGGGGCTGTCCTTCAAGCGAGGGACGCGCAGCATTTTCAATGATATCGATATTCGTATCCCGCGCGGCAAGGTAACCGGCATCATGGGGCCTTCCGGGTGCGGCAAGACCACGTTGCTGCGCCTGATGGGAGCCCAGCTGCGCCCCAGTGCCGGCGAAGTCTGGGTCAATGGCCAGAATATTCCGAAGCTTTCGCGCAGCGACCTGTTCGATGCGCGCAAGCACATGGGCGTGCTGTTCCAGAGCGGCGCATTGTTCACCGATCTGGATGTGTTCGAGAACGTGGCATTCCCGCTGCGGGTCCATACCGACCTGCCGGAAGAGATGATCCGCGACATCGTGCTGCTCAAGTTGCAGGCGGTCGGGCTGCGGGGGGCCATCGATCTGATGCCGGACGAGCTGTCCGGCGGCATGAAGCGCCGTGTGGCACTGGCGCGGGCGATTGCCCTCGACCCGAAGATCCTCATGTATGACGAGCCCTTCGTCGGCCAGGACCCCATCGCCATGGGCGTGCTGGTACGGCTGATCCGCCTGCTCAACGATGCGCTGGGTATCACCAGTATCGTGGTCTCCCACGATCTGGCCGAAACCGCCAGTATCGCGGACTACATCTATGTGATCGGTGATGGCCAGGTGCTGGGGCAGGGCACGCCCCAGGAACTCAAGGCCTCGGACAACCCGCGCATTCGCCAATTCATGAAGGGTGATGCGGACGGCCCGGTGGCGTTCCATTTTCCGGCCACGGATTACCGTACCGATCTGCTGGGGAAGCGCTGATGCGCAAGAAATCGCTGATAGAAAGAATTCGCCTGTTCGGGCGCTCCGGCATCGACGTACTGGCGGTGCTGGGCCGCTCGACGCTGTTCCTGGTCCATGCCTTGTTCGGGCGCAACTCGACAGGCGGTGGTTTTGGCCTGCTGGTCAAGCAATTGCATTCGGTAGGCGTGATGTCCCTGGTGATCATCGTGGTCTCCGGGATCTTCATCGGCATGGTGCTGGCGCTGCAGGGCTTCAATATCCTGTCCAGCTATGGTTCGGAGCAGGCGGTGGGGCAGATGGTTTCCCTGACGCTGCTGCGCGAGCTCGGCCCCGTGGTCACCGCGCTGCTGTTCGCCGGGCGCGCGGGTTCGGCGCTGACGGCCGAGATCGGCAACATGAAGTCCACCGAGCAACTGTCCAGCCTGGAAATGATCGGTGTCGACCCGCTCAAGTACATTATCGCCCCACGCCTGTGGGCCGGATTCATTTCCCTGCCGGTGCTGGCGATGATCTTCAGCGTCGTCGGGATCTGGGGTGGCTCCTGGGTCGCCGTCGACTGGCTGGGGGTCTATGAAGGTTCCTACTGGTCCAATATGCAGAACAGCGTCGATTTTCTCGATGACGTGCTCAACGGCATCATCAAGAGCGCGGTGTTCGCTTTCGTGGTGACCTGGATCGCCGTGTTTCAAGGCTATGACTGTGAGCCCACGTCAGAGGGGATCAGCCGTGCCACAACCAAGACCGTGGTGTACGCCTCGCTGGCCGTCCTGGGCCTTGACTTTATTCTGACCGCCTTGATGTTTGGAGATTTCTGATGCAAAACCGCACCCTGGAAATCGGTGTCGGCCTTTTCCTGCTGGCTGGCATCCTGGCTTTGCTGCTGCTGGCCTTGCGGGTCAGTGGCCTGGCGCCGACCGCCAACACCGATACCTATAAACTCTATGCTTATTTCGACAATATCGCCGGTTTGACGGTCAGAGCCAAAGTGACCATGGCCGGTGTGACCATCGGCAAGGTCACGGCAATCGATCTGGATCGCGACACGTTCACCGGCCGGGTGACCCTGCAACTGGAGAAGCGGGTGGACAACCTGCCGACCGACTCCACTGCATCGATCCTCACTGCCGGCCTGCTGGGCGAGAAATACATCGGTATCAGCGTGGGCGGGGAAGAAACCCTGCTCAAGGACGGTGGCACCATCCACGATACGCAATCATCGTTGGTGCTTGAGGATCTTATCGGGAAATTCCTGCTCAATACCGTTAGCAAAGAAGCCAAATAAGGAGCTTTCGATGATTTCCATCCTGCGACGCACCCTGTTGGTCCTGCTGGCGGCCTTGCCGTTGATGGCCAATGCCGTGGCGGCGCCTTCGGCGCACGACATCATCCAGGACACCACGAACCGGTTGTTGGCCGACCTTTCGGCCAACAAGGAAAAATACAAGCAGGATCCTGGCGCCTTCTATGACGCGCTCAATGGCATCGTCGGTCCCGTGGTGGACGCCGACGGTATCTCCCGCAGCATCATGACCGTCAAGTACTCGCGCAAGGCGTCCCCGGAGCAGATGTCCCGCTTCCAGGAAAACTTCAAGCGCAGCCTGATGCAGTTCTATGGCAACGCGCTGCTCGAATACAACAACCAGGGCATCACCGTTTCGCCGGCCAAGGACGAAAGCGGCACCCGTACCAGCGTCGACATGCAGGTCAAGGGCAACAACGGTGCGATCTACCCGGTGTCCTATACGCTCGAGAAGCTGAACGGCGAGTGGAAGGTGCGTAACGTGATCATCAACGGCATCAATATCGGCAAGCTGTTCCGCGATCAGTTCGCCGACGCGATGCAGCGCAACGGCAACGACCTGGACAAGACCATCAACGGCTGGGCCGGTGAAGTCGCCAAGGCCAAGGAAGTGGCCGAAGAAGCCAAAGAGAAGCAGGAACAATGAACGAGACGGTGAGCGAGTCGGCCGTCCGTCTGGGCGAGGGTGGTGAATTGCTGCTCAGCGGCGTGCTGGATTACCGCACCGGCCCGGCCCTGCGCAAGCAGGGCCAGGCGCTGATCAAGTCCGCCAGCGCCACCGAACTGGTCTTCGACTGCTCGGCGGTGCACAAGTCCAGCAGCGTCGGGCTGTCCCTGCTGCTGTGCTTCATGCGGGACGCCCAGGCGGCCGGCAAGGCCTGGAGCATCCGTGGCATGCCCGATGACATGCGTGAGATCGCCCAGGTCAGCGAACTGACCGAGTTGCTGGTACATTCCTGAGACACACCCTGGAAACAAGCCCCCCGTCAGAGTCCGGCTTCGCGGGGTTCGCAGGCGCGGGGCTTTTTTGTATGATGTGCGACCCGCGCGCACTGGGCGCCGATTGAGGTTGAGCATGCAGGCTTACGAAGTGAAGCACTTTCTTGAGGGAAAGCTGCCAGGTACGCAGGTGGAAGTGGAAGGCGAAGGCTGCAACTTCCAGTTGAACGTTATCAGCGATGAACTGGCGGCGTTGACCCCGGTGAAGCGCCAGCAGAGCATCTATGCCCATTTGAACCCATGGATCGCCGATGGCAGCATCCACGCGGTCACGATGAAATTTTTCAGCAGCGCGGCCTGGGCCGATCGCACCTGAGCCCACGGGCCTCGAGATTCTTCTTAATGGATAAACTGATTATTACCGGCGGCGTTCGTCTCGATGGCGAAATCCGTATTTCCGGGGCAAAGAACTCCGCCCTGCCGATCCTGGCCGCGACCCTGCTGTGCGATGGCCCGGTGACCGTGGCCAACCTGCCGCACCTGCACGACATCACCACGATGATCGAGCTGTTCGGCCGCATGGGCATCGAGCCTGTCATCGACGAGAAGCTCAGCGTCGAGATCGATCCGCGCACCATCAAGACCCTGGTCGCCCCGTATGAGCTGGTCAAGACCATGCGGGCCTCGATCCTGGTGCTGGGCCCGATGGTCGCCCGCTTCGGCGAAGCCGAAGTCGCCCTGCCGGGTGGCTGCGCCATCGGCTCGCGTCCTGTAGACCTGCACATCCGTGGCCTGGAAGCCATGGGCGCGGTCATCGACGTCGAAGGCGGCTACATCAAGGCCAAGGCACCTGAAGGTGGCTTGCGCGGTGCGCACTTCTTCTTCGACACCGTCAGCGTGACCGGTACCGAGAACATCATGATGGCTGCCGCGCTGGCCCGTGGTCGCAGCGTGCTGCAAAACGCCGCCCGCGAGCCCGAAGTAGTGGACCTGGCGAACTTCCTGATCGCCATGGGCGCGAAGATCAGCGGTGCCGGCACCGATACCATCACCATCGATGGTGTCGAGCGCCTGCACTCGGCGACCTACAAAGTGATGCCGGACCGGATCGAAACCGGCACCTACCTGGTGGCCGCTGCGGTCACCGGTGGCCGCGTCAAGGTCAAGGACACTGATCCGACCATCCTCGAGGCCGTCCTTGAGAAGCTCAAGGAAGCCGGCGCCGAAGTCACTTGCGGCGAAGACTGGATCGAGGTGAACATGCACGGCAAGCGGCCCAGGGCTGTCAACGTGCGGACCGCTCCATACCCGGCGTTCCCGACCGACATGCAGGCGCAGTTCATCTCCCTCAACGCGATTGCCGAAGGCACGGGCGCGGTGATCGAGACGATCTTCGAGAACCGCTTCATGCACGTCTATGAACTGCACCGCATGGGCGCCAAGATCCAGGTCGAAGGCAACACCGCCATCGTGACCGGCACCGAGAAACTCAAGGGTGCACCAGTGATGGCCACCGACCTGCGGGCCTCGGCCAGCCTGGTCATCTCGGCCCTGGTCGCCGAAGGCGATACCCTGATCGATCGCATCTACCACATCGACCGTGGCTACGAATGCATCGAAGAGAAGCTGCAGATGCTGGGCGCCAAGATCCGCCGCGTGCCGGGCTAATTGGAAAGTGACTGCGGAGCGATCAGGCAAGGCGAAAACAGGCGAGGAACGGCCGGGCGCGCGCCCGACTTGACTGGTTGTCAATGAGCATCCGAGCCTGTTTTCAACGCAGTATGATCGTCGCGCAGGCACTTTGCGTGGGCACAAGGATGTGTCCGTTGATTTCGTTTCAGGTCGAGGGTGTTTGCACCCTCGATGTGTGTCCGGCGCCGCTTGCGACCGGGCATGAGTACCTTGATAAGGACTGACGTTTCCATGTTGACCATCGCACTGTCCAAGGGCCGCATCCTTGACGACACCTTGCCGCTTCTGGCTGAAGCGGGCATCGTGCCGACCGAGAATCCGGACAAGAGCCGCAAGCTGATCATCCCCACGACCCAGGCCGACGTGCGCTTGCTGATCGTGCGTGCCACCGACGTGCCGACCTATGTGGAGCATGGCGCCGCCGACCTGGGGGTCGCCGGCAAGGACGTGCTGATGGAATACGGTGGCCAGGGCCTCTACGAACCCCTTGACCTGCGAATCGCCCGCTGCAAGCTGATGACCGCCGGCAAGGTCGGCGCACCAGAGCCCAAGGGGCGCCTGCGGGTGGCGACCAAGTTCGTCAACATTGCCAAGCGTTATTACGCCGAGCAGGGCCGTCAGGTCGATATCATCAAACTGTACGGTTCGATGGAGCTGGCGCCGCTGATCGGTCTGGCGGACAAGATCATCGACGTGGTCGACACCGGCAACACCTTGCGGGCCAACGGCCTGGAGCCCCAGGATTTCATCGCGGACATCACCTCTCGGCTGATCGTCAACAAGGCATCGATGAAAATGCAGCACGCCCGTATCCAGGCCTTGATCGATACCCTGCGCAAGGCAGTGGAATCGCGACACCGCGACTGATTCACCCGCGCGGCCTCGGTCGCGCCCGTCTATCCGCGTCATAGCCAATTTTCTCAGGTGCCCACGCGAATGGACTGGTAGCTTAGGGCGCCTGAGCATTTGCCATTTATGAGGCCCTCGCTATGACCGCTCCCACCTCGATTCGCCGACTCAACGCTGCCGACCCGGATTTTGCGCATCATCTGGATCATCTGCTGAGCTGGGAAAGTGTGTCTGACGACTCGGTCAATCAGCGGGTGCTGGATATCATCAAGGCCGTTCGCGAGCGTGGCGATGCTGCCCTGGTGGAATTCACCCAGGCATTCGATGGCCTGCAAGCGGCGTCCATGGCCGACCTGATCCTGCCGCGCGAGCGCCTGGAACTGGCCCTGACCCGCATCACCGTGCCCCAGCGCGAAGCCCTGGAAAAGGCTGCTTCCCGGGTGCGCAGCTATCACGAGCGGCAAAAACAGGACTCCTGGAGCTACACCGAGGCCGATGGTACGGTGCTGGGCCAGAAAGTCACGCCGCTGGACCGCGCCGGCCTGTACGTGCCGGGAGGCAAGGCGTCCTACCCGTCTTCGGTATTGATGAACGCCATTCCGGCCAAGGTCGCCGGCGTCGCCGAAGTGGTGATGGTCGTGCCGACCCCGCGGGGTGAAATCAATGAACTGGTGCTGGCCGCCGCCTGTATCGCCGGGGTGGACCGCGTGTTCACCATTGGCGGCGCCCAGGCCGTGGCCGCCCTGGCCTATGGCACCGAAAGCGTGCCGAGGGTCGACAAGGTGGTCGGGCCGGGCAACATCTACGTGGCCACCGCCAAGCGTCATGTGTTCGGCCAGGTCGGCATCGACATGATCGCCGGTCCTTCGGAGATCCTGGTGGTATGTGACGGCCAGACCGATCCGGACTGGATCGCCATGGACCTGTTCTCCCAGGCCGAGCACGATGAAGACGCCCAGGCGATCCTGGTCAGCCCGGATGCCGAATTCCTCGACAGGGTCGCCGCCAGCATCGACAAGCTACTGCCGACCATGGACCGCGCCGAGATCATCAATACGTCGATCAACGGCCGTGGTGCGCTGATCAAGGTCAGTGACATGGAGCAGGCCATCGAGGTCGCCAACCGCATCGCGCCGGAGCACCTTGAGCTGTCGGTCGCCGATCCGCAGGCCTGGCTGCCGCAGATCCGTCACGCCGGGGCGATCTTCATGGGACGCCACACCAGCGAGGCGCTGGGCGACTATTGCGCCGGTCCCAATCACGTATTGCCCACCTCCGGCACGGCGCGTTTCTCGTCGCCGCTGGGGGTATACGACTTCCAGAAACGTTCGTCGATCATCTTCTGCTCCGAGCAGGGGGCGTCCGAACTGGGCAAGACCGCTTCCGTGCTGGCCCGTGGCGAATCCCTGAGCGCCCACGCCCGCAGTGCCGAATATCGCATCCTTGACGAGCCTTCCATTGACGGGCAGGGGAACTGAACATGAGTAAATTCTGGAGCCCGTTCGTCAAGGACCTGGTCCCCTACGTCCCGGGCGAGCAGCCGAAGCTGACCCGTCTGGTCAAGCTCAACACCAACGAAAACCCTTACGGCCCGTCGCCCAAGGCCCTGGCGGCGATGCAGTCCGAACTGAACGACAGCCTGCGCCTGTACCCGGATCCCAACAGCGACCTGCTCAAAGGCGCCGTGGCCCGATACTACGGCGTGCAGACCAACCAGGTATTCCTGGGCAACGGTTCGGACGAAGTGCTGGCGCACATTTTCCATGGCCTGCTGCAGCACGACCTGCCGCTGCTGTTCCCGGACATCAGCTACAGCTTCTACCCGGTGTATTGCGGGTTGTATGGCATTCGGTTCGAGGCCGTGCCTCTGGATGAGCAGTTCCGGATCGACCCGGCCGACTATGCCAGGCCGAATGGCGGGATCATCTTCCCCAACCCGAATGCGCCGACCGGCTGCCTGCTGGCGCTGGAGGCGGTCGAGGGGATTCTCCAGGCCAACCCGGGGTCGGTGGTGGTGGTCGACGAAGCCTATATCGATTTCGGCGGCCAGACGGCCATCAGCCTGGTGGGTCGTTACCCGAACCTGCTGGTCACCCAGACACTGTCCAAGTCTCGCTCGCTGGCCGGGCTGCGGGTGGGCCTGGCGGTGGGTCACCCTGACCTGATCGAAGCGCTGGAACGGATCAAGAACAGCTTCAACTCCTACCCCATCGATCGCCTGGCGAACGTCGGCGGCGCGGCGGCGTTCGACGACCGGGAGTACTTCGACCGGACCTGTCGGCTGGTCATCGAGCATCGGGAGTGGGTGGTGGCGCAACTGCAGGGCAAGGGGTTCGAAGTCCTGCCTTCGGCCGCCAACTTCATCTTCGCTCGCCACCCACGGCACGATGCGGCGGGGCTGGCGGCGAAACTGCGGGAACAGGGCGTGATCGTGCGGCACTTCAAGCAGGAACGCATTGCCCAGTTCCTGCGGATCAGCATCGGCACGCCGGAACAGAACCAGGCGCTGGTGGAAGCCCTCGGCGAACTCTGAAGCCTGGCGCTGAACCTGTGGGAGCGAACCTGTTCGCGATGACTCAGTCAGTCGGCATCCATGCGACTGACTGTGCCCGGCGTGTTAATCGTGATGCGGCTCGCCGACGAAGGTCAGTGAGGTGAATACGCCTCGGGTGGCCACGTCCTTGTTGTCCTTGAGGGCCATTTCCATCTGCGCGGCGATCACATTCAACCCTTCATTGCGCACCACGACGTTGGCCCGGCCATCGGCATCGGTTTCAGCCGAGACGGTGTCCGGCGCGCTGCGATAGTCCCCCACCAGCTTCACGCCTGCCGCCGGCTTGCCGTCCAGCAGTACCTGGACCGGCAACGACTGGCCCGGCCCTACGGTCAGCGGGTCGACTTGCGGGCGAATCACGAACTTTATCTCGTCGAGCTTTGGCAGCCTGGCCCCGGGTTCGTAGATCGCCAGGCTGTATTTGAACGTGTGGGTCGACTCGATTGCCCCTGGCACCTTGCTGCGGCCTTCGTTGATCCACTTCTTGTCGGCGGTCTGGGACCACATGCCGTTATCCAGCGCCACTGCCAGCACGGCGGGCGGCTTGAGTGGTTGCAGGCGGGCGTGGTCCGGGAGGCGTTCCACGGTCACCGGAATCATCTTGCCGCCCAGGTCATAGGCCCAGGCACCGCTGACTTTCTGCGCCTTGAACGCATTATCTTCGGCACCGTGACCATAGATCACTTCGATGTTGCCACGCCGCTGTTCGGTCCACAGGCCATGGGCCGAGGCTTGAGTCGCCAGGAGCAAGCCGAGAAGGGCGACTGTCTTGGGGCATTTCATGGGTTTTTCCTTTTTATAGATCAAGGGTGAGATTGACGGTGACATTGCGCGGGTCGCCGGGGGTGACCCAGTAATTGCTGTAGGAGCGTTCGTAGTATTTTTCGTCGAGGACGTTATTCAGGTTCAGGCCCAGGGTGACGTTGTCGCTGGCCTTGTAATGCGCCAGCAGGTCCACGGTGTGGTACGCCGGCAATTCGAAATCGCTGCCGGCCTGTCCGGAACGATCCCCAACGTAGGTCAGCGCCGCGCCGACATCCGAACCACGCAGGCGGCCGTCCTGGAATTCATATACCCCCAACAGGCTGCCGCTGTGCTTGGCAACGCCCAGGATCCGGCTGCCCGTGGGAATGGCCTTGTCCCCCTGGGTCACTTGCGCATCGATGTAGGCGAAGGCGCCGATCACCCGTACGGCATCGGTCACCTGTCCGGTCACCTGCAGATCCAGCCCCTGGCTGCGGGCCTTGCCCATGGCCCGGTTGGTGTCGGTAGCCGGGTCCAGTGCGAGGACGTTTTCCTTCTCTATATGGAATGCCGCCAGGGTGCTGCTCAGGCGATCGTCGAAGAGCTCGCTCTTGATTCCGATTTCGTAGCCCACGCCTTCTTCCGGATCGAAGGACTTGCCGGTGGCATCCAGGCCGTTGTTGGGCTTGAACGAGGTGGATGCGTTGGCGAACAGCCCGACTTCGGGCGTCAGCTGATACAGCAGGCCGGCGCGTTGCGTCAGGGCCTCGTGACGTTGGCGGTCGGTGGCGTTGCGGGTGTGATCGTCGATGCTCTGTTCGAAGTGCTCGTAACGTACGCCCAGCATGCCTCGCAGCTTGTCGGTGAAGACGATCTGGTCCTGAAGGTTCAGCGCACGGCTTTGCACATGCTCGAAGAAGTCCGTGCCGGTACGCAGGCCGTCGGGTTTTGGCTGGCCGTAGATCGGCTGATAGATGTCGATGGGGTAGTGACCGCCAGTGATGGTGGTCACGCGCTCGTTCTTGCGGTAGTCCTCATATTCACTGCCGATCAACAGTTCGTGCTGCCAGGGACCGAGGTCGAACAGGCCGCGCAGTTCCAGCTGGGTGATGCTGTCATGCCAATCGTTGTCCCGCTCGCGGTAACGACGGTTGACAGTACGCCCGTCGGCGTTCAACGGGCGCGCTTCGGAGGCGAACCCCCAGAGTTCGCCCTGCTTGTAATGGCTGGCCAGGCGCAGTTGCCAGGCGTCGTTGAGCTGATGTTCGAGCGCGGCCTGGAGCATGTTGTTGTGGTTGTCGATGTCGCCATCGTCGGGTTCGCCCAGGAACGTGGAACGGGAAACTCCGCTCCAGCGGTTGTTCGGGGCGACGATGCCGCGGTCGAACGTCGAGCTGTGGCGCACGATTTCGCTTTCCAGCAACAGCCGCGTATCTGGGTTCAGCTGCCAGCTGATGGAAGGCGCGACGAAAACACGCTGGCTGTCGACGTGGTCGCGAAAGCTGTGGTTGTCTTCCACCGCCAGATTGACTCGCGACAACAGGTTGCCTTCGGCATCCAGGGGCGTGTTGACGTCCAGGGCCGTGCGGTAGCGATCCCAACTGCCGGCGCTTGTCTGAAGGGTGGTAAAGGCATCGGGCTGGGGTTTTTTGGTGACGATGTTCACCGTGCCACCCGGATCGCCTCGGCCGTACAGGCTGGCGGCCGGGCCTTTGAGCACCTCGATGCGTTCGATGTTGGCCGTATCCGGCGTGCTCGGATAGCCGCGGTTGGCGCTGAAGCCGTCCTTGTAGAATTCCGACGTCGTGAACCCGCGCACGCTGTACTCGTATAGCGTCAACCCGCCGAAATTGTTCTGTTTCGATACCCCACCAGCGAACTCCAGTGCCCGTTCAACCTCAGTGCTGCCCAGATCCTTGAGTACGCTGGCGGGGATCACACTGATCGATTGCGGGATATCCCTCAGGGCCGTGTCGGTCTTGGTCGCACTGGCAGAGCGGGTCGCTCGATAGCCGGCCACGGGCCCGGTGGGGGATTCGTAATCGGATCTCACGCTGATGGCGTCCAGTTCCACCGGTTGCACTTCTTCGGCGAAGGCCGGGTCGCCCAGCAGACCCAGGGCCAGGCTGGCGAAGGAGAGCCGTTTCAAGGATGGCATGTTATATTGTTCCAAATTTATAATTGAAACAATATAACACTACTAATGAGAATTTCTGCTATCTGTATTTCAAGTGAAATCTGGAGAGGATCACAGTGGAAGTGCCGGTAGGATTTCTAGTGGCGAGGGGATTTATCCCCGTTCGGCTGCGCAGCAGCCGTAGACCAGCCGGTACGGTTCATCTGATGGACCGCGGTGTCTGATTACGGGTTGCTGCGCAACCCGGCGGGATAAATCCCCTCGCCACAGGGTTGTGTCAGGCCAACGAGGATGCGCCCCTCAGTTACTGCTCTTCCTTGGGCACCACCGGTGCCGGTGGTGGCCGCAGGCCGATCTCGGCGGTGAGCTTGAGCTCCTTGCCGTTGCGCATCACCTGGATGGCGACTTTGTCGGTAGGCTTGATGCGTGCCACCTGGTTCATCGAGCGACGGCCATCGCCGGCCGGCTCGCCGTCGATACTCAGGATCACGTCGCCCAGTTGCAGGCCGGCCTTCTGCGCCGGTCCGTCGCGGAAGATTCCCGCCACCACGATGCCTGGCCGCCCGGACAGGCCGAAGGACTCGGCCAGCTCCTGGGTCAGCGGCTGTACTTCGATACCCAGCCAGCCGCGAATGACCTGGCCGTGTTCGATGATGGATTTCATCACCTCCATCGCCAGCTTCACCGGAATGGCGAAGCCGATGCCCTGGCTGCCGCCGGACTTGGAGAAGATCGCCGTATTGATCCCGGTGAGGTTGCCGTTGGCATCCACCAACGCGCCACCGGAGTTGCCGGGGTTGATCGCGGCATCGGTCTGGATGAAGTCTTCGTAGTTGTTGAGCCCCAACTGGTTGCGACCGGTGGCGCTGATGATGCCCATGGTCACGGTCTGGCCGACACCGAACGGGTTGCCGATGGCCAGGGCGACGTCGCCGATGCGGATGCTGTCCGAGCGGCCGATGGTGATGGCCGGCAGGTTCTTCAGGTCGATCTTCAACACCGCCAGGTCGGTTTCCGGGTCGCTGCCGATCACCCGTGCCAGGGTTTCACGGCCATCCTTCAGGGCGACCACGATCTGGTCGGCGCCGCTGGTGACGTGGTTGTTGGTCAGGATATAGCCTTCCGGACTCATGATGACGCCCGAACCCAGGCTCGACTCCATGCGCTTCTGCTTGGGCGAGTTGTCGCCGAAGAAACGCCGGAACTGCGGGTCTTCGAACAGCGGATGGCTGGGTTTGTTGACGACCTTGGTGGTATAGAGGTTGACCACGGCTGGCGCGGCGGTGGTCACGGCATCGGCATAGGACACCGGGCCCTGCTGCAGGGCCTTGGTTTGCGGCGCCTGCTGCAGGTTGACGTCAAGACTTGGCAGGCCGACCCATTCCGGGTAGCGCTGGATAATCAGTAGAGCGACAAGCACGCCAGCCAACAGCGGCCAGCCGGAAAAACGCAGCGCCTTGAGCATTAAGCACGTCCTACGAAGGTTGCGGGCGGGATAAGACCGCCCATAATGTCGCGCATTATACGAGGCCGCGCGTGCCTCTGAACGGGATATTTAGGAGTCTTTTCATGGCCGTAGCCCTGAGCACCCTGGTCGAAGAAGCGGACCGTTACCTGGCGAGCAGCCGGATCGCCGATTATTGCCCCAATGGCCTGCAAGTAGAAGGTTCGCCCCAGGTGATGCGCATCGTCAGTGGCGTCACCGCCAGCCAGGCCCTGCTGGATGCCGCGGTGCAAGCCGAGGCCGACCTGGTGCTGGTCCACCACGGTTACTTCTGGAAGGGCGAAAACCCTTGCGTCACCGGGATGAAGCAGCGGCGGCTCAAGACCTTGCTCAAGCACGACATCAGCCTGCTGGCCTATCATCTGCCGCTGGACCTGCACCCCGACGTTGGCAATAACATGCAATTGGCCCGTCAGTTGGACATCACCGTCGAAGGACCACTGGACCCGGATAATCCCAAGGTCGTCGGGCTGGTGGGTTCCTTGTCCGAACCCATGACGGCTCGTGATTTCGCGCGCAAGGTCCAGGAAGTCATGGGGCGCGAGCCGTTGCTGATCGAAGGCGAGCAGATGATCCGCCGGGTCGGCTGGTGCACCGGAGGCGGCCAGGGCTATATCGACCAGGCGGTGTTGGCCGGGGTCGACCTGTACCTCAGCGGCGAAGCGTCCGAGCAGACGTTCCACAGCGCCCGGGAAAACGGCATCAGCTTCATCGCCGCCGGGCACCACGCGACCGAGCGCTACGGCGTCCAGGCCTTGGGTGATTACCTGGCACGCCGGTTTGCCCTGGAGCACATCTTCATCGACTGCCCGAATCCCATTTGACTGCTTATAACCACGGTGGGAGCGAGCTTGCTCGCGATAGCGGCGGATCAGCCAGCATTAATGCGCCTGAACACACGCTATCGCGAGCAGGCTCGCTCCCACAAAGAGCCATAGCGGCCGAACCACCAGGCATATCCATATGCTGTTTCGATCTAGTTGGCGCCCTGATTAGAAGAGGTCGCTGTGCTAGGATTCCTCGCTCGAACACGGCCCGCTGGCCGTTCATAAGAAAGTTTTCGTGAGTAGCCATGGTCGACAAACTGACGCATCTGAAACAGCTGGAGGCGGAAAGCATCCACATCATCCGCGAGGTGGCCGCCGAGTTCGATAACCCGGTGATGCTGTACTCCATCGGTAAAGATTCCGCCGTGATGCTGCACCTGGCACGCAAGGCGTTTTTTCCCGGCAAGCTGCCGTTTCCGGTGATGCACGTCGACACCCGCTGGAAATTCCAGGAAATGTACAAGTTCCGCGACCGCATGGTCGAAGAGCTGGGCCTGGAGCTGATCACTCATGTGAACCCGGATGGCGTGGCGCAGGGCATCAACCCGTTCACCCACGGCAGTGCCAAGCACACCGACATCATGAAGACCCAGGGCCTGAAGCAGGCGTTGGACAAGTATGGTTTCGACGCCGCGTTCGGCGGTGCCCGTCGCGACGAAGAAAAGTCCCGCGCCAAGGAGCGCGTGTACTCGTTCCGCGACAGCAAGCATCGCTGGGACCCGAAGAACCAGCGTCCCGAGCTGTGGAACGTCTACAACGGCAAGGTCAACAAGGGCGAATCGATCCGCGTGTTCCCCCTGTCGAACTGGACCGAACTGGACATCTGGCAGTACATCTACCTCGAAGGCATCCCGATCGTGCCGCTGTACTTCGCCGCCGAGCGCGAAGTGATCGAGAAGAACGGCACGCTGATCATGATCGACGACGAGCGCATCCTCGAGCACCTGTCCGAGGAAGAAAAGGCCCGCATCGTCAAGAAGAAAGTGCGTTTCCGTACCCTTGGCTGCTACCCGTTGACGGGCGCGGTGGAGTCCGAGGCCGAGAGCCTGACGGACATCATTCAGGAAATGCTCCTGACGCGAACTTCCGAGCGCCAGGGCCGGGTCATCGACCACGATGGCGCAGGCTCGATGGAAGACAAGAAACGTCAGGGTTATTTCTAAGGGGTTGTCATGTCGCACCAATCTGATTTGATCAGCGAGGACATCCTCGCCTACCTGGGCCAGCACGAGCGCAAGGAACTGCTGCGTTTCCTGACCTGCGGCAACGTCGACGACGGCAAGAGCACCCTGATCGGGCGCCTGCTGCACGACTCCAAGATGATCTACGAGGATCACCTGGAAGCCATCACCCGCGATTCGAAGAAAGTCGGCACCACCGGTGACGATATCGACCTGGCACTGCTGGTCGATGGCCTGCAGGCCGAGCGCGAGCAAGGCATCACCATCGATGTCGCGTACCGCTATTTCTCTACCGCCAAGCGCAAGTTCATCATCGCCGACACTCCCGGCCATGAGCAGTACACCCGCAACATGGCCACCGGTGCTTCCACCTGTGACCTGGCGATCATCCTGGTGGACGCCCGCTACGGCGTGCAGACCCAGACCCGTCGCCACAGCTTCATCGCCTCGCTGCTGGGCATCAAGCACATCGTCGTGGCCATCAACAAGATGGACCTCAAGGACTTCGACCAGGGTGTGTTCGAGTCGATCAAGGCCGACTACCTGAAGTTCGCCGAGGGCTTGAAGATGAAGCCCACCACCTTGCATTTCGTGCCCATGTCCGCCCTCAAGGGCGATAACGTGGTGAACAAGTCCGAGCGCTCGCCGTGGTACACCGGCCAGTCGCTGATGGAGATCCTCGAAACCGTGGAAGTGGCGGGCGACCGCAACTTCACCGACCTGCGTTTCCCGGTGCAGTACGTCAACCGTCCGAACCTGAACTTCCGCGGTTTCGCCGGCACCCTGGCCAGCGGCATCGTGCACAAGGGCGACGAAGTGGTGGTGCTGCCATCGGGCAAGAGCAGCCGCGTGAAATCCATCGTCACCTTCGAGGGCGAGCTGGAACACGCCGGCCCCGGCCAGGCCGTGACGCTGACCATGGAAGACGAGATCGACATCTCCCGTGGCGACCTGCTGGTGCATGCCGACAACGTTCCGCCGGTCACCGACAGCTTCGAAGCGATGCTGGTATGGATGGCCGAGGAGCCGATGCTGCCCGGCAAGAAATACGACATCAAGCGCGCCACCAGTTATGTGCCTGGCTCGATTGCCAGCATCGTCAACCGGGTCGATGTGAATACCCTGGAAGAAGGGCCGGCCAGTGCCTTGCAGCTCAACGAAATCGGCAAGGTGAAAATCGCGCTGGACGCGCCGATCGCCCTGGACGGCTACGAGAGCAACCGCACCACCGGCGCGTTCATCGTCATCGATCGTTTGACCAATGGCACGGTCGGTGCCGGCATGATCGTCGCCCAGCCGCTGACCCACGGCAGCAGCACGCACCACGGCAAGCTGGCCCATGTGTCGGTGGAAGAGCGCACCCAACGCTTCGGCCAGCAACCGGCCACGGTGCTGTTCAGCGGCCTGTCCGGCGCTGGCAAGAGCACCCTGGCCTATGCGGTGGAGCGCAA
Organism: Pseudomonas sp. 7SR1; assembly: GCF_900156465.1. Lineage (NCBI taxonomy): Bacteria > Pseudomonadati > Pseudomonadota > Gammaproteobacteria > Pseudomonadales > Pseudomonadaceae > Pseudomonas > Pseudomonas sp. 7SR1. The sequence goes on along the minus strand of NZ_LT707064.1, from coordinate 556,068 downwards.
GTTGTTCGACATGGGGCGTGCGGTGTTCGTGCTCGATGGCCAGAACCTGCGTCATGACCTGAACAAGGGCCTGCCACAGGACCGTGCCGGGCGCACCGAGAACTGGCGCCGTGCGGCCCACGTCGCCCGGCAGTTCAACGAAGCCGGCCTGTTGACCCTCGCCGCGTTCGTTGCGCCGAGTGCCGAAGGGCGTGAGCAGGCCAAGGACCTGATCGGGCGTGATCGTCTGCTGACGGTCTATGTCCAGGCTTCGCCGACAGTGTGTGCCCAGCGTGATCCGCAGGGGCTGTACGCCGCCGCTGGCGACAATATTCCCGGCGAGTCCTTCCCGTATGACGTGCCGCTGGATGCCGACCTGGTGATCGACACCCAGGCGCTGACCCTGGAAGAGGGTGTCAAGCAGGTGCTGGATCTGCTGCGCAAGCGTGGGGCGATCTAAGGCAAGTCGCTGTGAGCTTCTAGCTTCAAGCGGCAAGCAAAGGCCCGCAGATGAGTGATCATCTGCGGGCTTTTTTATTGTCGAAGGACGCTATCGCGAGCAAGCTCGCTCCCACAGGGGAGCAGCGGACACAGTACCGGAACTCATCCCACATCACCTGTGGAGCGAACTTGCTCGCGATGAGGCCCGTACCGACACCTCAAGACTTGCCGGGATACTCGTGGTGCATCTGTTCGAGCAACGCGTCCTTGTCCTGCCACAGCTGGTTGATCCAGCCCTGGAACTCCAGGCGATAGGCGCCGTCCTGGTCGTAGCTCTTGCCGATGAATTGCGGCGGTAGCTTCAGCTCCTGGAAATGCACCACCACTTCCCCAACCTTGCCGCACAGCAGGTCCCAGAATCCCGGACGACCGCCGGGGTAGTGAATGGTTACGTTGATGATCGATTCCAGTTGCTCGCCCATGGCGTCGAGCACGAATGCAATGCCTCCGGCCTTGGGTTTGAGCAGGTAGCGAAACGGTGACTGTTGCTGGGCATGCTTGCCTTCGGTGAAGCGTGTGCCTTCGACGAAGTTGAAAATGCCCACGGGGTTGTTGCGAAACTTCGCGCAAGTCTTGCGAGTGGTTTCCAGGTCCTTGCCTTTCTTTTCCGGATGCTTCTCCAGGTACGCCTTGGAGTAGCGCTTCATGAAGGGAAAGCCCAGGGCCCACCAGGCCAGGCCGATCACCGGCACCCAGATCAGCTCCTGCTTGAGAAAGAACTTCAACGGGCGGATCCGCCGGTTCAGCACGTATTGCAGCACCATGATGTCGACCCAGCTCTGGTGATTGCTGGTGATCAGGTAGGAATGCTGGTAGTCCAGGCCTTCCAGGCCGCTGAGGTGCCAGCGGGTACGGCGCAGCAGGTTCATCCAGCCCTTGTTGTTGCTGATCCAGGCCTCGTGGATATGGCTCATCAGCCAGTCGGTAAGGCGCTGGGCGGCGGGGAAGGGCAACAGCAACTTGAAGATCGCCACGATGAACAGCGGCGTGCAGCACACGACGGTGTTCAGGGCCAACAGCAGTGAAGCGATGACGCCCCGCAAGGGGGCGGGCAGAAAGTCCAGCATTTAGATATCCATGGGTCGGTTGGCGGCCTGGATGGCGGTCAGGGCGATGGTGTACACGATGTCATCGACCTGGGCGCCGCGAGGCAAGTCGTTCACCGGTTTGCGCAGGCCTTGCAGCATGGGGCCGAGGCTGACGCAATCGGCGCTGCGCTGAACGGCCTTGTGGGTGGTGTTGCCGGTGTTGAGGTCTGGGAAGATGAACACCGTCGCACGGCCGGCCACCTGGCTGTTGGGCGCCAGTTGCCGCGCCACGGCTTCGTTGGCGGCGGCGTCGTACTGCAACGGTCCGTCGATCAGCAAGCCATGCTGCGCCTCATGGGCCAGCAACGTGGCTTCGCGGACCTTCTCCACTTCCTCGCCGCTGGCCGACTCGCCGCTGGAATAGCTGAGCATCGCCACCCGCGGGGTGATGCCGAACGCGGCGGCCGAATCGGCGCTTTGCAAGGCAATCTCCGCCAGCTCCGCCGCACTGGGGTGCGGGTTCATCACGCAGTCGCCATAGACCAGCACTTCTTCGGGAAACAGCATGAAGAACACCGAGGACACCAGAGAGCAGCCGGGCGCAGTCTTGATCAACTGCAAGGCCGGGCGGATGGTATTGGCGGTGGAATGGATCACGCCGGAAACCAGCCCGTCCACTTCATCCAGGGCCAGCATCATGGTGCCGATCACCACGGTGTCTTCCAACTGCTGCTCGGCCATCGGTGCGTTCAGGCTCTTGCTCTTGCGCAGGCTGACCATCGGTTCGACGTAGCGCTCGCGAATCGCGTCCGGATCAAGAATCTCCAGCCCCGGCGGCAGTTCGATGCCCTGGGCACGGGCTACCGCCTCGACGTCGGCCGGCTTGGCCAGCAGCACGCAACGGGCGATGCCCCGGGCCTGGCAAATGGCGGCGGCCTGTACGGTCAGCGGCTCGCTGCCTTCCGGCAGCACGATGCGCTTGTTGGCGGCCTGGGCGCGCTGGATCAGTTGGTAGCGGAACACGGCGGGGGACAGGCGCATTTCCCGTGGCGTGCCACAGCGCTGGTGCAGCCACTGGGCATCCAGGTGGCTGGCGACGAAATCGGTGATGATTTCCGCGCGTTCGCGGTCATCGATCGGGATTTCCTTGTTCAGGCTGTTGAGCAGGTTGGCGGTGTCATAGGAGCCGGTACTGACCGACAGCACCGGCAGGCCGGCCTGCAAGGCGCCTCGGCACAGGTCCATGATGCGCGGGTCTGGCAGGGTGTCGCTGGTCAGCAGCAGGCCGGCCAGGGGCACGCCGTTGATAGCCGCCAGGCTCACGGCCAGGATGATGTCGTCGCGATCGCCGGGAGTCACCACCAGTACGCCGGGCTTGAGCAATTCCACCGTGTTGCGCATGGTGCGGGCGCAAATGATGATGTTGCTCATGCGCCGGGTTTCGTAGTCGCCGGCGTTGAGCACCTGCGCGCCCATCAGGTCGGCCACGTCGCGGGTGCGCGGGGCGTTGAGTTCCGGCCGGAACGGAATGCAGCCCAGCAGGCGGAAGTCGCCGCTGCGCAGCAAGGGCGAATGTTCCTTCAGGCGCGCGGAAAACGCCTCGATGCTTTCATCGGTGCGGACCTTGTTCAGGATCACCCCGAGGACCTTCGGATCCTTGGGGCCGCCGAACAGCTGTGCCTGCAACTCCACCCGCCCGGAAAGCTCGGTCAGTACTTCGTTCTCCGGGGCCGACACCAGGATGACCTCGGCGTCCAGGCTCTTGGCCAGGTGCAGGTTGACCCGGGCGGCGTAACTGGCGCTGCGGGTCGGGACCATGCCTTCCACCACCAGGACGTCCTTGCCGATCGCGGCCTGCTGGTAAAGGGTGATGATCTCTTCCAGCAGTTCGTCGAGCTGGCCGTCGCCGAGCATCCGTTCGACATGGGCCAGGCCCAGGGGATGGGGCGGCTTGAGACCGTGAGTGCGGGCCACCAGTTCGGTGGAGCGTTCCGGTCCGGTGTCGCCGGGGTGAGGCTGGGCAATGGGTTTGAAAAAGCCGACTTTCAGCCCGGCCCGTTCAAGGGTACGCACCAGCCCGAGGCTGATGGAGGTCAGACCCACACCAAAGTCGGTGGGCGCGATAAAAAAAGTTTGCATGCGGATTCTCTAAGGGTGCATGGCAAGGGCGCGGTCTGTGTCTACCGTCGAATTCAGTCGCCAAGGTTATCGCTAACGGGGGCCTGCGCGCACCAGCCGCAATCAAAGGGCTGGCCTATTTTTTCAATACGTTGCGCGGCGTCCAGGACCCAGGCCCGGGCCTGCCACGGTGGCTGGTGGCGCAGATGCTGGGTGTGCCCGCAGGACAGCTCGACTACCCAGTGCCCATCCTCGTCCTGATGGAAACCGGTGACCGTCGGTCTGTTCGAACGAGCCCGTTTGTCCGGGTTCCGTTCGCTTTCGGGCAAATCCTTGTTTAGACTTGTCCGTTCTTCATTCTTATGCAAAAGGTCTCGCCCCATGCTGATCGCCGCCAATAAGGCTGTCTCCATCGACTATACCCTGACCAACGACGCTGGTGAGGTCATCGACAGCTCTGCCGGCGGCGCTCCGCTGGTCTACCTGCATGGTGCAGGCAATATCATCCCGGGCCTGGAAAAAGCCCTGGAAGGCAAAACCACCGGTGACGAGCTGAACGTTGCCGTTGAACCGGAAGACGCCTATGGCGAGTACTCCGCCGAGCTGGTCAGCACCCTGAGCCGCAGCATGTTCGAAGGTGTGGACGAGCTGGAAGTGGGCATGCAGTTCCACGCATCGGCGCCCGATGGCCAGATGCAGATCGTCACCATTCGTGACCTGGAAGGCGACGACGTCACTGTTGACGGCAACCATCCACTGGCCGGTCAGCGCTTGAACTTCAAGGTCAAGATCGTTGACATCCGTGACGCCAGCCAGGAAGAAATCGCCCATGGTCACGTCCATGGTGAAGGCGGCCATCACCACTGATTTCTGCGCTACGCTCAAATGAAACGAAAAAGGCGCCCCGTGGCGCCTTTTTTGTCGGTAGCATCGTCCATGGCTGTTTCGAAAGATCGGTAAACCTGGAGTTCGTCATGAGTGCTTTCCACGACCTTAAACTCAAAGCCCTGGATGGTCAGGAGCTGGCGCTGGCACCCTTCAAGGGGCATGTCGTGCTGGTGGTCAACGTCGCCTCCAAATGTGGCCTGACGCCTCAGTACGCGGCGCTGGAGAATCTCTACCAGCAATACAAGGACAAGGGGTTCAGTGTGCTGGGCCTGCCGTGCAATCAGTTCGCCGGGCAAGAACCGGGGACCGAGCAGGAAATCCAGGCATTCTGCAGCCTCAACTATGGCGTGACCTTCCCGCTGTCCAGCAAGCTGGACGTGAACGGTCCCGACCGCCACCAGTTGTACCGCCTGTTGGCCGGCGAGGGGGCGGAGTTTCCCGGCGACATCACCTGGAATTTCGAGAAGTTCCTGCTGGGCAAGGACGGTCGCGTGCTGGCGCGTTTCTCGCCACGCACCGCACCGGATGATCCCACGGTGATCCAGGCCATCGAAAAAGCCCTGGGTTGAAGCCAGGCACGACAACATTGTGGCGAGGGGATAAATCCCTTGCCACAGATTTCCCCCCCGGCTGCGGATCGGTTCATTCACCCGACCGCGATTCTCTCGGCTCGCTTTTGATCCTTAATCATTCCAATCAATAGTGCTACCCGAGCCTCCCAGGGCCACATATTATCGCCGTCATATTGATCAGCGATCCCATGCCCGTGGAGTGCCCCATGTCTGTAAAAGCCCTGTTCAAACCTTTCCAGCTCGGCGCGTTCGAACTGCCGACCCGGGTGGTGATGGCGCCGATGACCCGTTCCTTTTCGCCGGGTGGCGTGCCCAATGCCAAGGTGGTGGAGTACTACCGTCGTCGCGCGGCGGCCGGGGTCGGCCTGATCGTCACCGAGGGCACCACGGTCGGACACAAGGCCTCCAACGGTTATCCGAACGTGCCGCACTTCTACGGCGAAGCCGCGCTGGCAGGCTGGAAGCAGGTGGTCGATGCGGTTCACGCCGAGGGTGGCAAGATCGTTCCGCAGTTGTGGCATGTCGGCAATGTGCGCCGCCTCGGCACCGAGCCGGATGCCAGCGTGCCGGGCTATGGCCCTTCGGAGAAGCTCAAGGACGGCCAGGTAGTGGTGCACGGCATGACCCAGGCGGATATCGATGAGGTCATCGCGGCCTTTGCCCAGGCGGCCAAGGACGCCCAGCGCATCGGCATGGACGGCGTGGAGATTCACGGTGCCCACGGTTACCTGATCGATCAATTCTTCTGGGAAGGCAGCAACCAGCGTACCGACGGCTACGGCGGCAGCCTGGCCAATCGTTCGCGTTTCGCCATCGAGTTGATCCGTGCCGTGCGTGCGGCAGTGGGCGAGGGCTTCCCCATCATTTTCCGTTTCTCCCAATGGAAGCAGCAGGACTACACGGCACGCCTGGTGCAGACTCCCGAGGCCCTGGGCGAATTCCTCAAGCCGTTGGCCGAAGCCGGCGTGGATATTTTCCACTGCTCGACGCGGCGCTTCTGGGAACCGGAATTCGAAGGCTCCGAACTGAACCTGGCGGGCTGGACCCGCAAGCTGACCGGCAAGCCGACCATCACCGTTGGCAGCGTCGGCCTGGATGGCGAGTTCCTGCAGTTCATGGTCAATACCGACAAGGTCGCCCAACCCGCCAGCCTGGAAAAACTCCTGGAGCGGCTGAACAACGATGAGTTCGACCTGGTGGCGGTGGGCCGTGCACTGCTGGTGGATCCGGACTGGGCGCAGAAAGTCCGTGAAGGGCGTGAGCAGGAGATCCTGCCGTTCAGCCGAGAGGCGCTGATGACTTTGGTTTAAGCGGCGTCCTGACTGACGCTGTCGCGAGCAAGCCTGTTCCCCCATGGATCCTTGGCGGACGCCTATCGGTGTCCGGCCAGAATCCACTTGTGGGGGCGAGCTTGCTCACGATAGCGGCCTGAAAATCACCGAACAGTCAGCGCACAGTGGGCGCAACAGGCATTACCTGCTCACCCACGCAAGCCCCTCGCAACTGCGCTTCAAATTGCTCGATCACCGCCGCCCAGCCCTGGCGACTGGCATGCTGGCGCGCATTGAGCCGCACGCAACGCAAGGTCTCGCGCTCCTCCAGCAGCCAACGGGCGGCATCGCAGAATGCCTCTTCATCCCCCGGCATGGCCAGCACGCCGTTATAGCCATGGCGGATATGCTGTGCCGCCGCGGCCTGATCGTAGGCCACCACACCCAGCCCGGACGCCAGGGCTTCCAGCACGACGTTGCCGAAGGTTTCGGTCAGGCTTGGAAAGACGAACACATCCCCGGACGCATAGTGGCTGGCCAGCGCCTCGCCACGCTGGGCGCCACAAAAGACCGCTTCGGGCAGGTCCTGCTCCAGTGCCGAGCGCTGCGGGCCATCACCGATCACCACCAGTTTGAGCCGTCGCTCCGGAAAAGCGCTGCGCAGCGTGTCGAAACTGCGCTTGAGCAGCCCGAGGTTCTTCTCCGGCGCCAGGCGCCCCACATGAATCACCGCAATGTCGTGCTCACCCAGGCCCCAGGCCTCGCGCAGGGAGGCCGAGCGCTTGATGGGATGAAACAGCTGGCTGTCCACGCCACGGGACAGCAACGTCACCCGTTCGAAATGGCGACGCTCCAGTTCCAGCCGCTGACTCAGGCTCGGCACCAGGGTCACGGCGGAGCGGTTATGGAACCAGCGCAGATAATGAGTCAGCGCGCGGCTCAGCAGCCCGAGGCCGTACTGCTGGGTGTACTGCTGGAAGTTGGTATGGAACCCACTGACCACCGCGATGCCCAGGCGCCGCGCCGCCCGCAACGCCGACAGGCCCAGCGGCCCTTCGGTGGCGATATAGAGCACGTCCGGCCGATGGCGCTTCCACCGGCGCAGCAGCTTGTGCATGGACACCTGGCCCCATTGCAGCCCTGGGTAGCCCGGTAACGGCCAGCCCCGACACAGCAACAGATGTTCGTCACCGGCCTGGCGCGGGTCGCCCCCCTGGCGCGGACGTACCAGTTCGACCCGATGCCCGCGGGCACGCAAGCCGTCGTGCAGACGGCCCAGGGTGTTGGCCACGCCATTGATTTCCGGCGGGAAGGTTTCGGTGATGAGGGTAACGTGCAGAGGTGTGGTCATGACCCCAGTGTCGACCGGGGTCATTTCGTCATTGTGTCGTCTTGATGACGGATTCGTGACCGGCTCAGCCCTGGCGGGCCAGTGCGGTCTCGGCGCCTTGCTCGCGCACCCAGAACAGGGTCGCCCCGGCCACTGCCGCCGGCATCATGAGGATGTTGACCACCGGGATCAGCAGCACCAGGTACACGCTGCCGCCAAAGCCCAGGCTCTGCCAGCGTTTTTCCCGCAGCCAGGCGAGCATTTCGTTCCAGCCCAGCTTGTGGTTGTCCGCCGGGTAGTCGATGTACTGGATGGCCATCATCCACACGCCGAACAACAGCCACAGCGGCGCGGCCACCAGATTGAGCACCGGCACGAACGACAGCACGAACAGGCCAAGGGCACGGGGCAGGAAGTAGCCGAGCTTGCGGGCTTCCCGGGAAAGGGTTCGGGGAATCATGGCCACCAGTTCGCCCCAGCTGAAGGCCGGGAAATCATCGGTACCCCGGATCACCACTTCGACTTTTTCCGCGAGGAAGCCATTGAAGGGGGCGGCGATGATATTGGCGAGCATGGTGAACGTGAAGAACACCATCAGCACCACCAGGACCACGAACAGCGGCCAGAGGATGTAGCTGAGAAAGCTCAGCCAGTCCGGCAGCGACGGCATCAGGGTGTCGACCCACAGGCTGAATTGATGGCCGGCCAGGTAGATCAGGCCGATGAACAGCAGCAGGTTGATGGCCAGCGGGAGCAGGACGAACAGGCGCAGGCCCGGGCTCAGGACCAGCTTGAGACCTTCTTGCAGATATTGCGGGCCCGACAGGACGGGGGCAGGCATGGGATGCTCCGAACGAAGATGAACGCGCCGACCTTACCGGCTTTGCGGCGTACGGGAAAGCGTCTACATGGCCTGTAACAGGTTTGCCGGACAGTGGCTCCTATCGAGAGGTCTACCTGGGATAGAACTCACCTATGAGCTGGATTGTTAAACCGTATTTCCTTAATCTTCGCTCCCTCGATACGCTGCACCCATTCTTTTTCAGGACCGTCGAACCAAAGCCTTCCCCAAGTGCATCAACGGTTCTTTTTTATTCCCGCCGTTTACCCGGCGTTCCGGTCCGCAGGGGCCGGTCAACAGGAGCAGGTCATGTCTGAAGTCCGTCATTCTCGAGTGATTATTCTCGGTTCCGGCCCTGCCGGTTATAGCGCCGCGGTCTACGCGGCCCGTGCCAACCTCAAGCCGCTGCTGATCACCGGCATGCAGGCCGGCGGTCAATTGACCACCACCACCGAAGTCGACAACTGGCCGGGCGACGTCCATGGCCTGACCGGCCCGGCGTTGATGGAGCGCATGAAGGAACACGCCGAGCGTTTCGAGACTGAAATCGTTTTCGACCATATCAATGCCGTGGATTTCGCAGCCAAGCCCTACACCCTGACCGGCGACAGCGCGACCTATACCTGCGATGCCCTGATCATCGCCACTGGCGCGAGCGCTCGTTACCTGGGCCTGCCTTCGGAAGAAGCCTTCATGGGCAAAGGGGTTTCGGCCTGCGCCACCTGCGACGGTTTCTTCTACCGCAACAAGCCGGTGGCAGTGGTCGGTGGCGGCAATACCGCTGTAGAGGAAGCTCTCTACCTGGCCAATATCGCCAGCACGGTGACCTTGATCCACCGTCGCGAGACTTTCCGCGCCGAGAAGATCCTGATCGACAAGCTCAATGCTCGCGTCGCCGAAGGCAAGATCATCCTCAAGCTCAACGCGACCCTGGACGAAGTGCTGGGCGACAACATGGGCGTGACCGGTGCTCGCCTGAAGAACAACGACGGCAGCTTCGACGAGATCAAGGTTGACGGCGTGTTCATCGCCATCGGCCACACTCCGAACACGTCGTTGTTCGAAGGCCAGCTGGAACTCAAGGACGGCTACCTGGTGGTCAAGGGCGGCCGCGACGGCAACGCCACTGCCACCAGCGTCGAAGGTATCTTCGCGGCCGGCGACGTGGCCGACCACGTCTACCGCCAGGCCATCACCTCGGCCGGCGCCGGTTGCATGGCAGCACTGGACACCGAGCGCTACCTGGACGGCCTGCAGAACGCTTCGTTCTGATCAAATGGGCATTAAAAAACCGGCCTCGGCCGGTTTTTTAATGCCTGAGTACCTGGCTTTGAACCCTTGTGGGACCGAGCTTGCTCGCGATGGCGGTGTACCGGCCAACATCGATGTCGGCAGATTTGACGCTGCCGCGAGCAAGCGCGCTCCCCAAGCTTCTTGTGTGCTCAGAAACACTGAGTTTCAGGCCAGCTTCGCCAGGCACGCCTCCAGAATATCCAGCCCCTCTTCCAGCACTGCCGGCTCGGTCGTCAACGGCGCCAGCAGCCGCACGATGTGTCGCGACTTGCCACTGGGCATCAACAGCAGGCCCGATTCCCGTGCCAGGGCCAGTAGTTGCGTCAATTGTGCCGAAGCCGGGGTGCCGTCGGACTGGCTCAGCTCGATGCCGCGCATTGCGCCGACGCCGGTCAGGCGACCCAGGTAAGGGCTTAGCCCGCGGCTGCGCCAGGATTCGTAGCGGCTGACGATCGCCTCTTCCTGTTGCACGCCCCAGGCGTGCAGGTTGGCATCGGTCATTTCGTCCAGGGTCGCCAGTGCGGCGGCGCAGGCGATGGGGTTACCCGAGTAGGTACCGCCCAGGCCACCCTTGGGCAGGTTGTCCAGCAACGCTTTGCGGCCTACCACCGCACCGAGGGGCACGCCACCGGCAATACTTTTTCCCAGCAGGATCAGGTCGGGTTCGATGCCCAATCGGGAGAAGGCAAAGCGCTGGCCGGTACGCCCGAATCCGGACTGGATTTCATCGATGATCAGCACGATGCCCTTGTCGTCGCAGAACTGGCGCAGGGCCTGGGCGAAGGATACGTCCAGCGCGAGGAAGCCGGCTTCGCCCTGGACCGGTTCGACAATGAAACAGGCCACGTCGTTGACATCGATCTCGACGCTGAACAACCGCTCCATGGCCTTCAAGGCGTCGGCACAGGACACGCCGTTGTCCGGGCTGGGATAGGGCAAGTGATACACCGGCCCGGGCAGCACACCGACTTTCTGCTTGTAAGGCGCGACCTTGCCGTTGAGGTTGAGGGTCGCCAGGGTGCGACCGTGAAAGGCGCCGTCAAACGCGATCACGGCGGTACGGCCCGTGGCGCCCCGCACGATCTTCAGGGCGTTCTCCGCCGCCTCGGCGCCGCTGTTGGTGAGCATGCCGCTGATCGGGTAATCCACCGGTATGAACGCCGTCAGGCGTTCCATCAATTCGATGTAGGGAACATGGGGCGCGGCATTGAACGCGTAGTGAGTCAGCCGCGTAGCCTGTTCGCGGATCGCCTCGACAATGCGCGGATGACAATGGCCGAGGTTCAACACGCCGATACCGCCTACGAAGTCGATGTAGCGTTTGCCCTCGGTGTCCCAGACCTCGGCGTTCCTGCCGTGGCTGAGGCTGACGGGATGCACGATGGAAATCGATTGGCTGATGGTTTCGCTGCTCATGGATGACGGCCCGGACGAAGGAGAAATTTCCGTTATCTAAGCCGCGAGCAGAGGGGCCCGGCAAACGAAATAAAGTTGCCGGGTCAATCTTAAAAGTCGGGATGTGGCGAGGTGTACTTCAACTCAGGATGCGTGCAACCCTTGTGGCGAGGGGATCTCACCACACAGGTCTCACCACACAGCTAGGATCGATCAGCGCCGTTGCAGCGGCAACTCGTCGAACTTCACACCTGCCAGCCCATGAACCATCAGCGCGCGGATATTGCCGTGATCACTGCCTTCGGGCGTGGCCAGCACCGAGCGGTAATGTTCGCCGAACGCCAGCAGCGCTTCTTCGTCGCTCAATCCTTCGAGCAAGGCCAGGCCCAGGGTCTTGCACGAGCCTTCGTTCTGCCCGGCGGCGTTTTGCACGCCGCCGTTATTGAAGGCGCGGGGCTGGTAATCGTAGCCGGCGGCGATAAAGGCCAGGGTGTCGGCGAAGGCGTGCTCGCCGCTCTTGAGTTGGCTGCGAAAGGTGTTCAGGTCAGGCATCGGGTTTTCCTTTGGCGAACGCCGCTTGCTGTTCGGCGCTGGCTTCTTTCTGGTATTGGGCTTTCCATTCGGCATAGGGCATGCCGTAGACCGTTTCACGGGCCTCGTCGAGGCTCACCTCGATCTGGCGTTCATCGGCGGCGGCCTTGTACCACTTGGAGAGGCAGTTGCGGCAGAAGCCGGCAAGGTTCATCAGGTCGATGTTCTGCACGTCCTTGCGGCTGTCCAGGTGGGCAACCAGCCGACGGAAAGCGGCGGCTTCGAGTTCGAGGCGTTGTTGATCGTTCATGGTGGTCTCTGCGAGGCAGCTTCAAGGGGCGAGCTTCAAGCTGCAAGAGTGGATTTGCGGTGCTCAGGCTCGAAGCTTACAGCTTGAGGCTTGCAGCGGCTACGAAGTAGCCCGGCTTGCTGCAAGGGTAATCGACACCGACTCGGCGAATCGCAGGGCATGGGGCTTGTCCACTTCGACCTCGGCGTACTGCACCGACTCATTGGCCATGACCAGATCCAGCAGCTCCTGGGTCAGGCGTTCGAGCAGGGCAAAGCGATTGCCTTCCACGTGGGCGATGATCGCCTTGGTGATGGTGCGGTAGTTCAGCGCGTGATCGATGTCGTTGTCGCGAACCGCGTCCTGGGCCGGATACAGGATGGTCAGGTTGATCAACACATCCTGCTTGTTGAGGATCTCCTCCTCGTTGATACCGATGAAGGTGCGCAGGCGCAGGTCCTTGACCCGGATGCGCGCCATGGCTGGCTGAAGTTGTGGCATTTAGTTGCTCCGTCGAATCAATTGCAGGAACTCCTGGCGGGTGGTGCTGGACTCGCGGAAGGCGCCAAGCATCACCGAGGTATTCATGGTCGAGTTCTGTTTTTCGACACCGCGCATCATCATGCACATGTGCTGGGCTTCGATCACCACCGCCACGCCGGCGGCCTGGGTGACCTGCTGCACCGCGTCGGCGATCTGCCGGGTGAGGTTCTCCTGGATCTGCAGGCGACGGGCGAACATGTCCACCAACCGGGCGATCTTCGACAGCCCCAGGACCTTGCCCGTAGGAATATAAGCCACATGGGCCTTGCCGATGAAGGGCAGCAGGTGATGTTCGCACAAGGAATAGAGCTCGATGTCGGCGACGATCACCATCTCATCGTTGTCCGAGGCGAACAGCGCGCCGTTGACGATCTGCTCCACGCTCTGCTCGTAGCCGTGGCAAAGGTACTGCATGGCCTTGGCGGCGCGCAGCGGGGTATCGAGCAAGCCCTCGCGCTCGGGGTTTTCCCCCAGGCCGATGAGGATTTCGCGGTAATGCTGTGGCAGGGATAACGCCATGATGAATCCTCGAAACAGGCTATTTGAGGTGCCGCCCGCCGTTGACGGTCAGGGTCGTGCCGGTGACATAGGGGTTGTCCAGCAGGTAACGCAGGCTCTGGTAGATCACTTCGCTACCGGGCTCGATGCCCAGTGCCGACTTGGCCAGGGCCTTGGCCCGGTACGCCGCGTCGTCTCCGGGGTTGAACAGTAGCAGGGCGGGGGCGATGCCGTTGACCTTGATGGCGGGTGCATACTTCGCCGCGAAGGACAGCGTCAGGCTTTCGAGGCCGGCCTTTGTGGCGCAATAGGCGATGTGCCTGCTGCTGCCCTTGCGTGTCACGTCATCGCTGATATGCACGATGTCCGCGGGGCTCGAGCGCAGCAGCAGCTGCGCGCAATGCAGGTTGATCAGATAGGGCGCGAGCATGTGTACGCCGAACATCGCGTTGAAGGCTGCCGTTTCGTCGCCGGGTGTTTCGACCAGCCATGCCGAGGCGTTGTGCACGATGGCCCGCAGCCGGTCGGTGTGCTGCTTGAGTTGCTCGACGAAGGCCAGGATCCCCGCCTCATTGGAAAAATCGGCGTATAGCACGGTCGCCCCCCGATCACGCAGCGTCTGTACGCCGGGACGTTCGGTGCGATAGGTGGCGATCACCGCGTGACCTTCGTCCAGCAGTCGCTGGGCGCAATGCAGGCCGACGCGCTGGGCTGCGCCGGTGAGCAGGATCGGAGCGTTGGCACTGGGCATGGGGCGGCTCGGTTCACGGCAGGAGCAAAACTATAACAGCGGTCGGCGACCTGTACCTACGAGCCCGTCATGAAGGGACACAACAACTGCGCATATCGATACGGTTTGTAGTTGTCATCATACGACTTAGAAGGGGTAAGATAGGATCCAATTCGCCAATGGGAATTCTTCCGAGATGAGCGTAATCACCGACGATAAGTTCGTATTCCAGGCATCAGGCGCCATGGAACGGGAAGATCTGTTTCCCATTCGCGAAGTATCCCGCCTCACCGGCGTGAACCCAGTGACGCTGCGCGCCTGGGAACGCCGCTACGGTCTGATCCAGCCCACGCGCACTGACAGCGGTCATCGCTTGTACTCCCTGGGGGATATCGAGAAGGTCCGCAGCATCCTGGCCTGGATCGAACGGGGGGTGGCGGTCAGCAAGGTGAGCAAGATCCTGGCCAGAACCGATTCGGTGAAATCGGTTTCCCCGTTGATTCCATCCAGTCGGGTCAGGAGCGACTACGCCCAATGGCAACAGCAAGTGGCCGATGCAATCGGCGACTTTGACGACATGGGGCTGGACCGCATCTATGGGCAGATATTTTCCAGCTACGCGGTGCCCATCGTATTCCAGAACATATTGATGCCACTGTGGCGGCAGCTGTTGCAGCGCCAGCAGGAGTTCGGCCAGACCAGCGAATGGCTGTTCTACGACGGTTTCCTGCGTTCGCGTGTCGCACAACGGCTCTTGCTCAAGCGTGATTCACCCTCGCGACGTCTGTTGGTCACTGCCATCGCCGGCCAATGCCGCGAACTGGAGCTATTGGTCACGGCGTTGTTCCTGTCGAAGGCGGACGTGGGCATCAGGCTGTTGACGGTGGGCCAGCCGTTCGATGAGTTGACCCTGGTGTGCCAGAAGGTGAAACCGGTGGCGCTGGTACTGATGTCCAACCATGCCCCTGGGGCTGAATTGCCCAAGCGCCTGAACAAACTGGCGATGAGCCTGGATTGCCCCTTGATGCTGGCGGGCGACGCTTCCGATTTGATGCAGGATTGCCTGGCGGGATCGTCGATCGGCTGCCTGGGCAATGAAGGGACGGTGATGAGCCAGCGCTTGCGTCAGTTGCTGGCGGGAAGCCTGGACACCTGAAGCCGGACGATCGCCTGGGCTAGTGCGAGAAATCGTGCAGACACAGGCAGGGCCTGGGCTCTGTAAGCAGCATGAGCGAGTATCAAGGCTTTTCGTGGCCTAGAGATGCATCGCCGGATGGGTCAGCCGATGTTGTTGAAGGATGTACTGACGCAGGCGCTCGGTCTCGTCCTCGTCATTCTGGCTCAGATGATAGGCATACAGGCCCCGATCGGTTTCCCGTTCGAAGGCGCCGCGCAACGAAATCCTCTCGTACCCTGACGGGCTGAACCACAAGGCGAACTGCTTGGGGGGCTTGATGCGGCTGCGGTTTTCCAGCAGCACGCCCTTGCAGGATACCTCGTGAACCCACAAAGGCCCTGGCTGGCCCTTGGCGTTCTCCAGGGCCACCGGTTCTTCAAGGGCCAAGCGCCAGGGACGCACCTTGGGCCCGTCCTCGTAGATGCTCGGTACGCCCAGGCGCAGGTGCATCGCGTGAAATTCGTCTTCCACCAGGTGCAGCGGGAACGTCATCTGCTGATTTTCGAAACTGGCTTGCAGCGTGACCTGCTCGTTCGCCGCCAGGCGCGTCAGCAGGTCACGGATCTGCGACCCGCCATTGACCAGCAGGCTCGACGTGACATCCCGCTCGTTCAATTGCGGGTTGTGCTGCATTGTCCGGATGAAATCCAGCTCATCCTGGGTCAGAAGGGCGTCGCGCTGCATGGTGTGCTCGAGATGATTTCTTACGTGTTCACTGGTGATTGTAGTGACTGACCGTTAATTCGCCGTTTTGTTTGTGCCATTCGTCGCTTCAAGACGAGCAATCGTGGCCCGGGCGTCCGCCAGTTCCTTTTCCAGCTGCGCAATGCGGTTCTGTGCCCTGACCTGGACCGTCACGTCTTTCTGCACGCCCACGAAGTACGTATGGCCGTCAGCTGCGTTCTTAACCGTCGACAGTGACAATTCGTTCCAGAACGGCGTGCCATCCTTGCGATAGTTGCGCAGCACTTCCCGGCAGGCACCGCCCTGCTTCAACGTCTCGCGTATGTGCTCGAGCGAGGGCTGGTCGCGATCGCCCGATTGCAGGAAACGACAGTCCTGATAGAGGATCTCGTCCCGGCTATAGCCGGTCAGCCGCTCGAAGGCCGGGTTCACATAGATGAGGATGTTGTCCTCGTCGCCTTCCTTTTCGGCGATGACGATTCCGTCGTTGGAAGCGTTTATCACCAGTTGCATCAGCTGCGCATTGATCATGGACCGCTTCCTTTTCAAATCCCTGTAAATACAGCATTTTAGAAGAATCTGCAGGGCTGTCCACTGGCCATCACTGGTTGTTGGGAGCCAATCGCAAACTGGCGGCTCTGCCTGCTACTATCCCGAGTCTTTTATTCAGGTTCAGGACCAGATAGATGAAAATCGCCATCCTTTGCGGTTCGGTATACGGCACCGCCGAAGAAGTCGCCCGCCATGCCGCCACCCTGCTCGGCGAGGCCGGTTTCGAAACCCTGTGCAACCCCCGGGCGACCCTGGCGGACATCCAGGCATTCGGCCCGCAGGCCTTGCTGGCCGTGACGTCCACCACCGGCATGGGAGAACTGCCGGATAACCTGATGCCCTTGTATTCGGCCATTCGCGACCAGTTGCCCGCCTTCTTTCGCGGTTTGCCAGGTGCCGTGATCGGCCTGGGAGATGCCAGCTACGGCGACACTTTCTGCGGCGGTGGCGAGCAGATGCGCGAATTGTTCGCCGAACTTGGGGTGGCCGAGGTGCTGCCTATGCTGCGCCTGGATGCCAGCGAAAGCGTCACGCCGGAAACCGATGCGCAGCCTTGGCTGGGAGAGTTGATCGAGGCCCTGCGTCGTTGATCGAGCGGGCGTCGGCGCAACGGGCGGCGTGACCCGCTCGGTCATTAAGCTGGCTCCAAGGCAACTGGCGCCCTCGCCAGGGCTGACTAGACTCATCCTCTTGTGCACGGCGTGCCGTTGCACCTTATAACGATAAGCCAGAGGTCAGAGCCGTGAGCGTAGCGCCCATCCAATCGACACTCAGCATCAAGGACCAGGTCAGCACCGCCGAATGGCAAACCCGCGTCGATCTTGCCGCCTGTTACCGACTGGTGGCGTTGCATGGCTGGGATGACCTGATCTTCACGCATATCTCCGCCAAGATTCCCGGCACCGAGGACTTCCTGATCAACCCGTTCGGGATGATGTTCCACGAGATCACCGCGTCCAGCCTGGTCAAGGTCGATCAGGCCGGCAACAAGCTCATGGACAGCCCCTACGAGATCAATCCGGCCGGCTACACCATTCACAGCGCAGTGCACGAAGTGCGCCACGATGTAGCCTGTGTGTTGCATACCCACACCGCTGCCGGCGTCGCCGTATCGGCCCAGAAGCAAGGGGTGCTGCCCATCAGCCAGCAATCCCTGTTCGTGCTGTCGAGCCTGGCCTGTCACCCTTATGAGGGCGTTGCCCTCAATCACGAAGAGAAGGCCCGTCTGCAGGCAGACCTGGGCGACAGCAACTTCCTGTTGCTGCACAACCATGGACTGCTGACTTGCGGCGGGACCATCGCCGATACCTTCCTGATGATGTTCACCTTTCAGCGGGCCTGTGAGATCCAGGTACTGGCACAAAATGGCGGGGCCGAGCTGATTGCCATCGATGCGCCGATACTGGCCGGTGCCAAGGCGATGATCGCCGCAGTCACCAGGAGTGCCCAGGGCATGGGGGGCGCGCTGGCGTGGCCGGCGTTGCTGCGCAAGCTCGATCAACAAGACCAGGGGTATAGAAGCTGATGCCTATGGTGCAGGTTCCCCTGCGCATCTGGCGCCAGCGCGGCCAGACCTTCATGTTCCGGGGGCATGCCATCCGGTACTGGGCGGCGGGGCACGGTGAACCGTTGCTGCTGATCCACGGGTTCCCCACCGCCAGTTGGGATTGGCACTACCTGTGGCAACCCCTGGCCCAGCGCTATCGGGTGATTGCCTGCGACATGCTCGGGTTTGGTGATTCCGCCAAGCCGGTGGATCACATCTACAGCCTGCTGGAGCAGGCCGATCTGCAGCAGGCGCTGTTGGAGCACCTGAATGTCAGGCAAGCGGTTCACCTGTTGGCCCACGATTATGGGGACAGCGTGGCCCAGGAACTGATCGCTCGTCATTGCGAGGCACGTATCGACATCGCCAGTTGCGTGTTCCTCAACGGCGGCCTGTTTCCGGAGACCCATCGTCCGGTGCTGGTGCAAAGGTTGTTGCTCGGTCCTTTGGGCTGGCTGGTGGCCCGGGCCTTTTCCCGCGAGGGCCTGGCCAAGAGTTTTCGGCGGATCTTCGGGCCATGGACCGGCCCCAGCGAAAGCGAACTGGACGATTACTGGAGCCTGGTGCACAGCAACGGCGGCCCACGGATCATGCACAAACTCATCCGCTACATTCCCGAACGCCGTGTGCAGCGCGATCGCTGGGTGCACGCGATGCAGCGCGGCGAAGTGCCCATGCGGGTCATCGATGGTGGGTTCGATCCGATTTCCGGTGCGCACATGGTAGCGCGCTACGAGGCGCTGATTCCCAATGCGGATACGGTGCTGCTGCCCGACATCGGCCACTATCCGCAGGCGGAGGCACCGGTGCAGGTGCTCAAGCATTACCTGGCGTTCCGTGCGGGCATCCCTGGGCCGGTGCGGCAGGTGGTGTACTCGTGACGCCTGTTGCCTTGGGATCGGGTTGAGCCAGGCTCGGATTCGCGTCCTGTCATGCGCCAACGCATCATCCCCTCGCCTTATCGCCCACCATTCACTCTCAGCCGTGTTGATTGTGGATCATGCTCCCTGTGCCCGACACTCGGGCTTTGCAATCCATTCGGCCTGCTGGAGTTCTGCCCATGAGTGAATCTGTGCGCTTCGAAGATAAAGTGGTGATCGTCACCGGAGCTGGCGGTGGCCTGGGGCGGGCCCATGCCCTGCTGTTCGCCAGGCAAGGCGCCCGGGTAGTGGTCAACGATCTTGGTGGTTCCGCCCAGGGCGAGGGGGCCAACGCCTCGGCGGCGGATCGGGTGGTGGCTGAGATTCGCGAGGCCGGCGGTATTGCCGAGGCAAACCACGACTCGGTCACTGATGGCGACAAACTGGTACAGAATGCCCTCGACGTGTTCGGCCGGGTCGATGTGGTGGTGAACAACGCCGGTATCCTGCGGGACAAGACCTTCCACAAGATGGACGATGCCGATTGGGACCTGGTCTATCGCGTCCATGTCGAGGGCGCCTACAAAGTCACCCGTGCCGCATGGCCGCACCTGCGCGAGCAGAATTATGGCCGGGTGATCTTCACGGCCTCGACCTCGGGGATCTATGGCAATTTCGGCCAGTCCAACTACGGCATGGCCAAGCTCGGCCTGTATGGCCTGACGCGCACTTTGGCCATTGAAGGTCGCAAGAACAACATCCTGGTCAATGCCATCGCGCCTACTGGCGGCACCCGCATGACCGAAGGCCTGATGCCGCCGCAGGTGTTCGAACAGCTCAAGCCCGAACTGGTCAGCCCGCTGGTGGTGTACCTGGCCAGCGAAGCCTGTCAGGAAACTTCCGGGTTGTTCGAGGTGGGTGGCGGCTGGATAGGCAAGGTGCGCTGGGAACGCAGCCTCGGTGCCGGATTCGATCCGAACAAGGGTTTTTCCCCCGAAGACGTCGCCGCCCATTGGCAGCAGATCTGTGATTTCAAGGACGCAGTCCACCCGAACGACAACCTGGAAGCATTGAAGGAGATGATGGCGAATCTGCAACGCTACGCCGTTTGACTCGCCGCCAGACCGGTTGCCGTCGATGACGGCAACGTCGGTCACGGACAATACTTCTTCACCAGTGCCGCCAGGTTCGCGGCGGTCTCGATGTCCATCACACCGTCATACCGGGCCGGGCGAAAGTGAAGCTGGAAGGCGCGCACCAGGCGCTGGAAGCCCATACTGGTCGTGGCAGCCGAAGTGTCATAGCCATATTTCTTGAACAGCCCGAGCAATTGTTCGCGGGTAGGCAAGCCGGCGCATTCGTAGGCGTGCATGCAGGCCCTTTGGGTGGACTCATCGAACCAGGCACCGATGCCCTTGGCGTATAGCGCCTGCCACGGGAACATCGGGCCGGGATCGCTTTTCCTGCCGGCGGCGATGTCCGAATGCCCCACCACGTTGACCGGGCTGATGTCCGGATAGCGCTGGAGCAGGTTCGAGGCCAGGTATTGGATTGCCTCGATTTGCCGGGGGTCATAAGGAGGAAAGGTGAATTGTCCCTGGTTATCCGTGGCGAGATTGACGATTTCGACGCCAATCGAAGTGTCGTTCAGGTTATTCCTGCCTCCCCAGCTGCTCACCCCTGCGTGCCAGGCGCGCTGGTTCTCGTCCACCAGGTTGAAGATCTGCGGCTCATTGAACCCAGCCTTCAGATAACTCGGGTCGTTGAAATCCGGAATCAGGTAATGAGCGCTGACCGAGGCGCCGGTCAATGTATTGACAGAGGACGAAAAGTTGGCGGCGGTATAGTGAAAGACGAGGAAACGAACCCGATTGTTATAGCCATATCTTGATCGGTAACTTGTGGAGTTGATCGCGTACATAAGAAACTCACTGATAACTGAAGAAGGTCGATGCAACAGGCTTCGACGTAAATCAGGCTAACAATGACTGTGGGTTCGGCATGTAGTGAAGGTCTTGGTTTCGTGTGGGAATTGGCGTCTGGTCTTCAGGGCGTTAGAGGTACGGCAGTTGCCGCTCTTAACTGGTGTCACCGGTAAGGTATTCAGGCTTGCTTGTGCCCTGTTTCTATTTTGCCGCTGCTTCCGGTCTACGTTGGTTTAAGAGTCCCTGGGTGTTCTTCCCATGCATATATCGGATGCCGGTATATCAGTGATATGGCGGTATGTTGAGCACTTGTCATCGTTCATTGCAATTGACGTAGTTGTACTCAATGGAAATGAAAGAAAACAATGCGCTGGAGCAGGTGGCCGGGCTGTTGGATATTTCCGATATTGATGTAAGCGTCGAGAATTTCATCTGGGAATAAACCAAATAAAAAAGGCCGCTGCAAAAAGCAGCGGCCTGAAGATGACGTTGCAAAGGAGCTACAAATCAACGTCGCAAGCACGGGATGATGAACCGATGACGCCAGTCCATCCGAATGACGGTGCGCCAGGCGTGAGGGATGCCGTGGCGGCTGCTGGCAGGCCCGTTACCCTGCAAGCCCGGCCAGCATAAGGATCGACCGCGTCGGGAAACAGCCCGGATCCGGACATGCACTGTTGCAGTGCGCGCAACAGTGTCATGGCCGCGATGGATATGCGTGGCGTTGATGATGGGTCATCCAGTCCATCCATGCGTCGTGCAAAGGCCCGTCTCGCAAAGGCTGTAATCCTTTCGAGCGACAGCGCGAATACCTCCTTGGTGCGCTTATCGCCCGCTCCGGGCGGCAGTAGGGTGAAGTCTCTGTCACTCACCGGGGAAGACGCATGACAACAATAACAATGCGCGCCATCTTCAAGCCGCAGGCGCTGGCCGTCGCGGTGGCCTTGGGTTGCTGTGCCCAGGCGCAGGCCGTTTCATTCAACATTGGCGAGATCGAAGGCCAGTTCGACTCCTCGCTGTCCGTTGGCGCGAGCTGGGGCATGCGCGACGCCGACAGGGATCTGGTGGGGACGGTCAACGGTGGCCGGGGGCAATCTTCCACCGGTGACGATGGGCGCTTGAACTTCAAGAAAGGCGAGACCTTTTCGAAGATCTTCAAAGGACTGCACGACCTCGAACTCAAGTACGGCGACACCGGTGTGTTCGTGCGTGGCAAGTACTGGTATGACTTCGAGCTCAAGGATGAGGGCCGCGAGTTCAAGGACATCAGCGACAGCAATCGCAAGGAAGGCGCCAAGTCCTCAGGGGCACAGATTCTCGATGCCTTCGTCTATCACAACTATTCCATCGCCGATCTGCCGGGCACTGTGCGCGCCGGCAAGCAGGTGGTCAGTTGGGGGGAAAGCACCTTCATCGGCAACTCCATCAACAGCATCAACCCGGTGGACGTGTCCGCCTTCCGTCGCCCCGGTGCGGAAATCAAGGAAGGCCTGATTCCGGTGAACATGCTGTTCGCCTCCCAGGGCCTGACCGACAAGCTCACCATCGAAGGTTTCTACCAGTTGGAGTGGGATCAGACCGTGGTGGATAACTGCGGCACGTTCTTCGGCAACGACGTGGTGGCCGATGGTTGCACCAGTGGCTACACCGTGGGCAGTCCGGCGATTGCGCCGTTCGTGCCCCTGACCCAGGCATTCGGCCAGGAGATCCAGGTGTCCAGCGAAGGGGTGATCATTCCCCGTGGCGGCGACCGCGACGCCCGCGACTCCGGCCAGTGGGGCACGGCGTTGCGCTGGCTTGGCGATGATACCGAGTACGGCCTGTACTTCATGAATTACCACAGCCGTACGCCTACCGTCGGGACCACCACGGCGGGGCTTTCGACGCTGGCGGCGTTGCCGGGAATGGTCGCGATCGCCAACGGCCTGGTCCCTGGCAGCGGTGCGGGCCTTGCGCAAAGCGTGATGCTGGGCCGTGGTGGGTACTACCTTGAATACCCGGAAGATATCCGCCTGTACGGCGCCAGTTTCTCCACGACGTTACCCACCGGCACCGCCTGGACCGGCGAGATCAGCTACCGTCCCAACGCACCGGTGCAGGTCAATACCAACGACCTGACCCTGGCCCTGGTCAACCCGATTGCCGGTGGCGCGGCATCGCCCATCGCGACCGCGCCGGGTGCCGACAACACCGGCTACCGGCGCAAGGAAATCACCCAGATCCAGAGCACCATGACGCACTTCTTCGACCAGGTGCTGGGGGCCGATCGGCTGACCCTGGTGGGCGAGGCGGCGGTGGTGCATGTCGGGGGGCTGGAGTCCAAGGACCAGCTGCGTTATGGCCGCGACTCGGTCTACGGCCAGTACGGCTTCAACGGTGACACCGACGGTTTCGTCACCTCGACCTCATGGGGCTACCGCGCGCGGGCCATTCTCGACTATTCCAACGTCGTCGCCGGCGTCAACTTCAAACCCAACCTGTCCTGGTCTCACGACGTGTCAGGCTACGGCCCCAACGGCCTGTTCAACGAGGGCGCGAAGGCTGTCAGCGTTGGCGTCGACGCCGACTACCGCAACACCTACACCGCCAGCCTGAGCTACACCGACTTTTTCGGCGGCGACTACAACGTCCTCGAAGACCGCGACTTCCTCGCCCTGAGCTTCGGCGTGAACTTCTGATCTGGCTGACAAGGAAAACCCAATGCGCAAGATGATTCTGCAATGCGGTGCCCTGGCCCTGAGCCTGCTGGCCGCGAACGTGATGGCGGCGGTTTCGCCGGAGGAAGCGAACAAACTGGGCACCAGCCTGACGCCGGTGGGCGCGGAAAAGGCGGGCAACGCCGATGGCTCGATTCCGGCCTGGACCGGCGGCATTCCCAAGAATGCCGGGGCGGTGGACAGCAAAGGTTTCCTGGCTGATCCGTTTGCCAGTGAAAAACCGCTGTTCACCATCACCGCCGCCACCGTGGACAAATACAAAGACAAGCTTTCCGAAGGCCAGGTCGCGATGTTCAAGCGCTACCCGGAAACCTACCGGATCCCGGTCTATCCGACCCATCGCAGTGTGTCGCTGCCCCCCGAGATCTACGAGTCGATCAAGCGCAGCGCGCTCAACGTCACGGCGATCAACGATGGCAACGGCCTGTCCAATTTCACCGGTAACCGCTACTACGCGTTCCCGATTCCCAAGAACGGCGTGGAGGTGCTGTGGAACCACGTCACTCGTTACCACGGTGGCAACCTGCGGCGCATCATCACCCAGGCCACGCCGCAGACCAACGGCAGCTTCACGCCGATCCGCTTCGAAGAAGAAATTGCCGTGCCATTCCTGATCAAGGACGCCGATCCGGATAAAGCCAGCAACGTGCTCACCTACTTCAAGCAGGAGGTCACCGCTCCGGCGCGTCTGGCCGGCAACGTACTGCTGGTGCATGAAACCCTCGACCAGGTGAAGGAACCACGCCTGGCCTGGATCTACAACGCTGGCCAGCGGCGTGTACGCCGCGCGCCTCAGGTGGCCTACGACGGTCCGGGCACCGCCGCCGACGGGTTGCGTACCTCCGACAACTTCGACCTGTTTTCCGGCGCACCGGATCGCTACGACTGGAAGCTGGTGGGCAAGAAGGAAATGTACATCCCGTACAACAGTTACAAGCTCGACTCGCCCAACCTCAAGTACGACGACGTGATCAAGGCCGGTCACATCAACCAGGACCTGACCCGCTACGAGTTGCATCGCGTCTGGGAAGTGATCGGCACGGTCAAGCCCAACGAGCGTCATATCTATGCCAAGCGCCACATGTACATCGACGAGGACAGTTGGCAGGCCGCGCTGGTGGACCACTACGACGGTCGTGGGCAACTGTGGCGAGTGGCCGAAGGGCATGCCCAGTTCTATTACGATCACCAGAACCCGGGCTACACCCTCGAGGCACTCTACGACCTCATCGCCGGCCGCTATATTGCCCTGGGCATGAAGAACGAGGAGAAGCACAGCTACGTGTATGGTTTCGAGGCCCGTGCGGCCGACTACACCCCGGCGGCGCTGCGGTCGAGTGGGGTTCGGTAACACCCACTGCCGTCGCTACGAAAAAAGAGACCGATCGGTCTCTTTTTTTATGGGCTGCGATCAGCGCGCTGAATACTTCTCCAAAGGTGGGTGACACAGGACTAGGGTGGAGGGAGAACAATAAAAAGGACCTGCCCGCATGACCGCCATGTCCCCGTGCCCGGACCGTCCTGGATTGCTGCCTCGCCTGTCTTCGACGCATGTGCCGCGCAGGTCCCTGAGCGAGCCCCTGCTGGCCTCGGGGGCTCGGGTGAAGTTGCTGTGCGCGCCCGCGGGCAGCGGCAAGAGCGCCTTGTTCGCCGAGTGTTTCCTGCAAGCCCCCAAAGATTGTCGAGTGCACTGGTTGCCCCTGGCAGGCAGCGTGTTGGATGCGACGCAGATGTGCGAGCGCCTGGCCCAGGCCCTGGGCCTGCCGATGATGGACGAGGCGGGGCTGCTGAATCATCTGGCCCGCCTGCAAACCCCCACCTGGCTGTTCCTGGATGATTACTGCCGGGTGTCGAACCCCGGCCTGGACCACTGGCTCGACCGTCTGCTCAATGCCAGCAGCCCGCTGCTGCATCTGTGGCTCAACGGCCGTCGGCGTCCGCATTGCAACTGGACGCGCCTGCTGCTCGAGGACGAGCTGTACGAGTTCGATGCCAAGGCGCTGGTCTTCACGCCCGACGATATCCTGCCCTTGCTCGGTCATCTGACCCCGCCCCAGGCAACCCGAACCGCCCGGGAGGTGATACAGCGCAGTGGCGGCTGGTGCGCCGGCGTGCGCATCGCCTTGCTCGAACAGTGCGAATGGGCGCGCCGTCACGCCTCGCCAGGGCGGCCCGGCACCTTGCTGGACTACCTCGAGTACGAGTTGTTCAGCACGTTGACCGCGGACCTGGCCCAGGCGTGGCGCGTGCTGGCGCATCTGCCGCGCTTCAACGCCCGTCTTTGCGAGCATCTGTTCGGTGACACCGTGGGGGCGGAGTGCCTGCCCTTGCTGCTGGAGCTGGGATGCTTCATCGAACCTTGGGAGCAGTCCTCGGACTGGCTGCAGATTTTCCCGCCGCTGGCTCGGCTGGTGCGTGATGAACCCTGGCCCCAGGGACGCTCCTGGCATCGACGGGCGTGCCAGTGGTTCGCCGCCGAACAGGACTGGCAAATGGCGTTCGAGCAGGCCATCCAGGCCGAGGAGTTCGAAGCGGCCATCAGTTTCCTGCGCCACCTGAGTTTCGAGCACGTCTTGCAGCGCGACAATGTACTGCTGTTGCTGGACCTGCATGACCAGCAAGGCGAGGCACTGACCCTGAGCACGCCGCAATCGGTGGGGTTGGTCACTGCCGCGCTGCTGTTCGCCGGACGCTTCGATCAGGCCTCGGCCTGCATCGAGCAACTGACCCGGTTCGCACCGCAACCCCAGGCTTGCCAGCAGCGGCAACTGGTGGCTCGCTGGCAGGTCCTGCGGGGGTGGCTGCTGCATCTGTCGGGCGACGGCGAACAGGCACGCGAGCACTTCCTCCAGGCCCAGGCCGGCCTGGATCCGCAAGCCTGGTCCTTGCAGTTGCTGTGCCTGTCGGGATTGACGCAGCAGGCATTGCTCAAGGGCGAACTGGCCTCGGCCCAGTGGACCAGCCGCCAGGCGCTGTGCCTGGCCCGGGCCCAGGGTTCGCTGGTGTTCGAAGGGTTGCTGGAGCTGGACCATGCCCAGATCCTGGAACAGCGCGGCGCGCCCCATCGAGCCGACGATCTGCTCAGGGCGGTGCAAGTGTTGCTGGACAAGCCGGGCCAGGATTTTTCCGCGCTGCTGGGGCGTATCGCCCTGCGTCGTGGACGCCTGGCGTTGCGCATGGGCTTTGACGACCAGGCCGCCGAGCAATTCCAGCGGGGCCTGGACACGGCTTTGCGCTACCAGGATAAACAGGTGCTCTACGGGTTTCTCGGCAAGGCCAGCCTGGCTGTCAACCTGGGGGATTACGGCGCAGCTTTCATGCAACTGCGCGATGCCGAGCGGATCATGCAGCAACGGCACATTCCCGACACGGTCTACCGTGGCGTTTTGCTGCAAACCAGCTGCCAGTTCTGGTTGCAGCAAGGGCGTCCGGAGCTGGCCCATGAAGCCCTTACCAGGGTCCTGCGGCATTTCCATGGGCCCCAGGCCAAGCATGCGCCACCGGCGACCCTGGAGTTGATCCCCAGGCTCGAATACTTGCTGGTGCTCACCGAGGTCTACCTGCAGCGGGCGCAGGAGCCACAGGCACGGCTCAAGGCAATGATCGAGCAGGCTCAGCGCTGTGGCATGCATGGGCTGGAGACCGAGTTGCACCTGGCCCTGGCCGAAGTGGCGTGGCTGTCCGCCGACCATGCCCTGGCGCGTTCGCTCATGGAGGAGGGATTCGAACGCGTCGCCTGCTGGCGAGCGGAACACGCCCTGAGTGAATTGCGCCTGCGCCAGCCCCAGCTATTGCGCTGGGTGCAGGCGGCGGCCCCTATCGAGCCGCCTGCAACCGCGGCCGAAGAGACCTTGTTGAGCCAGCGTGAACTGGAAGTGCTGGGGTTGATCGCACAAGGGCATTCAAACCAGCAGATCGCCGAACAGTTGTTCATCTCGCTGCACACCGTGAAAACCCACGCCCGTCGGATCCACAGCAAACTTGGCGTGCAGCGACGGACTCAAGCGGTGGCGAAAGCCAAGGGCATGGGGGTCATGAGTTAGGACGGCGCGTGGCTTTCTTGCAAGCTTCCGGCGGGACTGCCTCAGGCTCTGTTTGAAAAGTCTGAGACGAGGGTCAGGCAAGGCGAGGAACGGCCGGGGTCGCGCGCGACTTTACTGGAGTGAATGAGCATGGCGATGGGGCTCGCGCACGAGCCGGTTTCAACGCAGCCTCACCGAGTAAGGGCTTTTCAGACAGAGCCTTCGTAGCCCATCCGCCAGCTCACGGCCCGGGTGGCCGCCAACAGCCGTTGCGCCGCCGGGCCGTGTTCGTCGGCATGGAACAGCGATGTCGGGCCAACGATGGTCATGACGGCGGCCACCTGGCCGACAGCGTTGAAGACCGGGGCGGACAAGGCGTCCACGCCCGGCATCAGCAAACCGTGCACATGGTGCAGGCCGCGACTGCGAATCTGCTCGCACAGGCTGGCATAGGCGTGGTCGTCGGCCAGGGCGTGCGCCTGGCTGCTCTTCACTTCCTGCTGGCGCAACTCGATTGTCTCGCGCTCCGGCAGATAGGCGCTGAACACCAGGCCGGTGGATGAACTGAGCAACGGCAGTACCGACCCCAGTTGCGTCACCACGGTCACCGCCCGCACGGCGGGTTCGATCCGCACCACGGTTGCGCCGTGATTGCCCCATACCGCCAGGAAGCAGGTTTCATTGAGGTCGTCCCGCAGCTCTGCCAGGGGCAGGGCGGCCACCTGCAGCACATCCATGCCATTCAACGCTGCGAGGCCCACCCGCAGCGCTTCGCGGCCCAGGCCGTAATGGTTGGTCGCGGCGTTCTGCTCGGCGAAACCGCTGGCGATCAAGGCTTGCAGGTAGCGATGGACCTTGCTCGCCGGCATCTGCACGTGTTCGGCCAGGCGCGACAGGGAGGTGGACGGAGAGAGTTCGGCCAGGGCCTTGAGAATGTCGGTACCGACTTCGGCCGAGCGGACTTTCTGTTTGCCGTTACTGAGCGGGTTTTCCATGGAGGCCTGATCTGGGGGGCGAATGGGCGTCTTTATAGCTTGACGGTTGCTATCGGGCAAATTACGTTATACGTAATTGGATTACGATAAAAATAACAGATGTTCAGGAGGCTCCATGAACCTCGATCCCACGGCATCGGACCTGGCCTATCAATCGGGCTTCGGCAACGAATTTGCCAGTGAAGCACTGCCAGGCGCATTACCCGTCGGCCAGAATTCCCCGCAGAAAGCCCCGTACGGTCTCTACGCCGAGCTGTTCTCCGGCACCGCCTTCACCATGGCTCGCAGTGAAGCGCGACGCACCTGGATGTACCGCATCCGGCCGTCGGCCAATCATCCGGCCTTTACCCGCCTGGAGCGTCAGCTGGCCGGTGGGCCGCTGGGGGACATCACTCCCAATCGCCTGCGCTGGAGCCCGCTGGACATTCCTGCCGAGCCCACCGACTTCATCGACGGGCTGGTGCGCATGGCGGCCAATGCCAGCCAGGACAAACCCGCCGGCATCAGCCTTTATCACTACCGTGCCAACCGCTCCATGGAGCGGGTGTTCTTCAACGCCGATGGTGAATGGTTGGTCGTGCCGCAACTGGGACGGCTGCGAATCGCCACCGAACTGGGTGTGCTGGAGCTGGCTCCGCTGGAAATCGCCGTGTTGCCTCGTGGGCTTAAATTCCGGGTCGAATTGCTCGACCCACAGGCCCGGGGCTACCTCGCCGAAAACCATGGTGCGCCGCTGCGCCTGCCGGACCTGGGCCCCATCGGCAGCAACGGCCTGGCCAACCCGCGTGATTTCCTGGCGCCGGTGGCCCATTACGAGAACCTGGCGCAACCCACCACCCTGGTACAGAAATTCCTCGGTGAGTTGTGGGCGTGCGAACTGGATCACTCGCCCCTGGATGTGGTGGCCTGGCATGGCAACAACGTGCCGTACAAATATGACCTGCGACGCTTCAATACCATCGGCACGGTCAGCTTCGATCACCCGGATCCTTCCATCTTCACCGTTTTGACGTCGCCGACCAGTGTCCACGGCCTGGCCAACCTCGACTTCGTGATCTTCCCGCCGCGTTGGATGGTGGCGGAAAAGACCTTCCGTCCGCCGTGGTTCCACCGCAACCTGATGAACGAGTTCATGGGCTTGATCCAGGGCGCCTACGATGCCAAGGCCGAAGGTTTCCTGCCGGGTGGCGCCTCGTTGCATAGCTGTATGAGCGCCCATGGCCCGGATGGCGAGACCTGCACCAAGGCGATCAATGCCACGCTCGAGCCGACGAAGATCGACAACACCATGGCCTTCATGTTCGAGACCAGCCAGGTGCTGCGCCCGAGCCGGTTCGCCCTGGACTGCCCGCAACTGCAAACCGACTACGATGCCTGCTGGGCCTCGCTGCCCGTCACGTTCGACCCGACCCGGAGATAACCCATGACTCACGTTTCCCCTGCCCGTAGCTGGGTGGCCTCCGCCAACGGCCATGCCGATTTTCCCCTGCAGAACCTGCCATTGGGAATCTTCAGCACCGGCAATGGCGGCCCGCGCAGCGGCGTCGCCATCGGCGATCATGTCCTGGACCTGCAGGCCGCCCTTGAGGCGGGCCTGTTCGAGGGCGCGGCCCGCGAAGCGGTCGAGGCCATGGGCGAGGGCCAGTTGAATGCCTTCTTCGAACTGGGGCGCGGCGCCCGGGTGGCCTTGCGCGAGCGGCTGCTGGTGCTGTTGGGCGAAGACAGCCCGCAGCGCGACCAGATCCTGGCCCAGGGCGCCAGACTGCTGCCCCAGGCGGCGGATTGCCAGATGCACTTGCCGGCCAGGATCAACGATTACACCGATTTCTATGTCGGCATCGAGCATGCGCAAAATGTCGGCAAGCTGTTCCGCCCCGACAATCCCTTGCTGCCCAACTACAAGTACGTCCCCATCGGCTATCACGGTCGTGCCTCCACCATCCGCCCTTCCGGCACCGATGTGCGACGTCCCAGGGGCCAGACCCTGCCCGCCGGCCAGACCGAGCCGACCTTCGGCCCCTGTGCGCGGCTGGACTACGAACTGGAGCTGGGCATCTGGATCGGCAAGGGCAACGCCTTGGGCGAGCCTATCGCCATCGGTGACGCTGCCGAGCATATCGGCGGTTTCTGTCTGCTCAACGACTGGTCGGCGCGGGATATCCAGGCCTGGGAATACCAGCCATTGGGACCGTTCCTGTCGAAGAGTTTCCTCACCAGCGTGTCACCCTGGGTCGTGACGGCCGAAGCCCTCGAGCCGTTCCGCCGGCCACAACCGGCGCGCCCGGAAGGCGATCCGCAACCGTTGCCGTATCTGCTGGACAAGCGCGATCAGGCCGGTGGCGCCTTCGATATCGAACTGGAAGTGCTGCTGCTGACCGAAACCATGCGCGAGCAGAACCTGCCGGCCCATCGCCTGACCCTGAGCAACACCCGGTACATGTACTGGACCGTGGCGCAGATGATTGCCCACCACAGCGTCAACGGCTGCCAGTTGCAGGCCGGCGACCTGTTCGGATCGGGCACCTTGTCGGGTCCTGAAAACGGACAGTTCGGCAGCCTCCTGGAGATCACCGAGGGTGGCAAGAAGCCGGTCGAACTGGCTAGCGGCGAAGTGCGCAAATTCCTCGAGGACGGCGACGAGATCATCTTGCGGGCCCGTTGCAGCCGTGAGGGCGTCGCGTCCATCGGTTTCGGCGAGTGCCGTGGCAAGATCCTGCCGGCGCGTTGAGGAACCAGGGCATGGAACTCTACACTTACTACCGCTCCACCTCGTCGTACCGGGTGCGTATTGCCCTGGCGCTCAAGGGCCTGGATTACCAGGCCCTGCCGGTCAACCTGATCGCCCCACCGGGCGGTGAGCATCGCCAGCCGGCCTATCTTTCGATCAACCCGCAGGGGCGCGTACCGGCGCTGCGCACCGACGAGGGCGGGCTGCTGGTGCAGTCGCCTGCCATCATCGAGTACCTGGAGGAACGTTATCCACAGGTGCCACTGCTCAATCCGGACCTGACGGTTCGTGCCCATGAACGGGGCGTCGCGGCACTGATCGGTTGCGACATCCATCCATTGCACAACGTCAGCGTGCTTAACAAGCTGCGGCAGTGGGAACACGATGAAACGCAGGTGACGGAGTGGATCGCTCACTGGATCGGCCAAGGGCTGGCGGCGGTGGAGCAGTTGATCGGCGATGAGGGCTATTGTTTCGGCCCGTTACCGGGGCTGGCGGACGTTTACCTGATACCGCAGCTGTATGCGGCCGAGCGGTTCAACGTGACCCTGGACGCGTACCCACGGATCCGCCGCGTTGCCGCGTTGGCGGCTGCCCATCCGGCCTTCCGGCAGGCGCATCCGGCGAACCAGCCGGATACACCCTGAAGGCTTGCTGTTCTGAAAACCAGGTGATTGCTGTGGCGAGGAGCAAGCTCTCTCGCCACAGGGCCATCATCCCTGCCGAATGCCGTCCACCGGTTCAATGCACAATCGAATTCGGCGGTAAATGCCCCAGCCGTTCGGTCAACCGGATCCGTTGGATCGGATCGTCGCTGAGCATCAACGCGTGTTCCAGGTCGAAGCGTTCGGCGTTGGGGCAATCGAGCCGCTGGTACAGGCTGGCGCGGGCCAGGTAGTCGGCGGCGCTGGCATTCCCCATTTCCAGTACCCGTTCGGCGTCGATCAAGGCATCGATGTATTCGTCGTTCGTCAGGTGCAATTGCCGGAGGTTGCGCGACAGGCGCTGGAGCATCTGCATCGGTTCGGCGGTGACCAGGTGCTCGGCCTTGAGCGGCATGTTTGCACCGTATTGGCGTTGCAGCAGTTCCCGACAGTCATTGGGGTAGAGCCGGCGGCCGCCGCAGGGGTCGAGCAAATGGTCGGCGCCGGGCACGCGCAACAGGAAATGGCCAGGGAAGTTGACGCCGACCATCGGAATTTCCAGGCCTCGGGCCAACTCCAGGGCAATCAAGGCCAGGGCCAGGGGTTGCCCGCGCTTGCGCGCCAGTACCTTGTCGAGCAACGCGGCGCGCGGGCGCAGCGGGGTGAAGTCATCCTGGGCAAAACCCAGGTCGTTGAGGCAGCGCAGCAGGGGCTGGCCCAGCTCCGCGACAGGGAGCATCGGCAGGTTCTGGCTGACACGCCGTTGCAGGTCCTTGAAATCACTGAGCAGGGCCGGCACGTCCACGTCACGGTCATGTTCGGCGGCAATCCACAGCGCCGCTTCGAACAGGGCCGGTGGCGAGCGGTGCAGGCATTCAAAAAAAGCTTGGCGCGGTTTCATCACAGTCTCCGGGCTTTGCCTCGTTTTAGCCCCGCCATGGGGTTTCGTCCAGTCTCGGACAGTCGTCGTAATGGTTATGTCCGAAAAGACTGACAACGGCTGCGGCTTATTCCGGCGTGCTCCAGCAATTTTCGACTACACGCCTATACTGGCGAAACAAACAAAAGTGATTCGGGAGCCTTTCGATGTTTGCTCTCATGCAAAGCTCCCGCCTTGAATCGCTGCACTTGAGCGTAGACCCGACGACCGGGTTGAAGGCGGTCATTGCCATCCACTGCAGCCGTCCTGGGCCGGCCCTGGGAGGGTGTCGTTATCTGTCCTACCCCGACGACGAAAGTGCCGTGGTCGACGCGGTACGCCTGGCCCAGGGCATGAGCTACAAGGCTGCCCTGGCCGGACTTCCGGTGGGCGGCGGGGTGGCGGTGATCATGCGCCCGGCCCATGTCGAAAGCCGGGCCGCATTGTTCGAAGCCTTCGGCCGCTGCATCGAGCAACTGGATGGTCGCTACATCACCGCCATCGACAGCGGCACGTCGGTGGCCGACATGGATTGCATCGCCCAGCAGACTCGCCATGTCACCAGCACCACGGCCTCGGGAGACCCCGCACCCCATGCGGCGATGGGTGTGTTCGCCGGCATCCGCGCCACGGCCATGGCGCGCCTGGGCAGCGATAACCTGGAAAGCCTGCGGGTGGCCATCCAGGGCCTGGGCAACGTGGGATATGCCCTGGCCGAACAACTGCACGCGGCGGGCGCCGAACTGCTGGTCAGCGACATCGACCCCGGCAAGGTGCAACTGGCAATGGAGCAACTGGGTGCCCATCCTATCGCCAACGACGCGCTGCTCAGTACCCCTTGCGACATTCTCGCGCCCTGTGGCCTGGGCGGTGTACTCAACAGCCACAGCGTGGCGCAACTGCGCTGCTCGGCCGTCGCCGGCTCGGCCCACAACCAGTTGAGCAACCTGCAAGTGGCCGATCAGTTGGAAAGGCGCGGGATTCTTTATGCGCCGGACTATGTGATCAACTCCGGCGGCCTGATCTACGTCGCCCTGAAACACCACGGTGAAGAGTTGCCGACCATTACGGCTCACCTGTCGAAGATCGGCGCCCGGCTTACCGAGATCTTCGCCCATGCCCAGGCCGAAAAGCGCTCGCCGGCGCGGGTGGCGGACGAACTGGCGGAGCGCTTGCTGTACAAGTGAACCGATAAAAAAGATCGCAGCCTTCCGGCCGCACCTGCATGCATTCAATGCCATGCGGTGCGGCCGGAAGGCTGCGATCTTTTTTGTTCATTCGGCGGAAGGATTGAGCAGTTCGGACAGCGCGTCCGGCTGGCTCTTGAATGCCCTTGCAAATACTTCGCGATTCTTCGCCATGTAGATGCCGGCTTCCTCTACCTGTTGCTCGCTCAGCGATGGAACGGCTTTTTGCAACACTTCGGCCAGCAATTCGGCGAGCTCCAGCATTTTGTCATGACGGTCAGCTTCGGCTTTATCCATGAACAAGCGCTCCAGATCTCGGCTGCTGCGGTATACCACTTCGACGGCCATTCACCACCTCACATGCCTTCACATTGGTTAGTCTTTCTGACTACTGTATTTATATACAGCCAAGAGGATAAGCGAAATCCCTTTCCCTTGGATAGTGGCTTTTTAATGTAGACCGGTTTCGGTATTTGTCCTGGCGGGCTGAGCCTGGTGGCAGAGATCCCGTCTTCGCCAGCCGCGCAAAAGTGTCGAAGCACGGCCCATTGCCATCTCACCCACAGTCGCTGGCCTTTTTTCTGCATGCAGAACAACCGTCACGTCCAATCCGCATCATCCGGTCGAAACGACCTAAGGAAACCACACCGTGAAAATCAACTGGGCCGAGAACCTGCGGCAGAACGTGCATCAACTGGCCGAATCCCTGGGCAACCTGTTCGTCGAGACGTTTCATTACCTGGCGTTGTTCGCCATCGGAGCGGTGACCGCTTGGGCGGCGGTGATGGAATTTTTGCAGATGATCGAAGAGGGGCACATCAAGATCGATGACATCCTGCTGCTGTTCATCTACCTGGAATTGGGGGCGATGGTGGGGATCTATTTCAAGACCAACCACATGCCGGTACGGTTTCTGATCTACGTGGCCATTACCGCGCTGACCCGCCTGCTGATTTCCAACGTTTCCCATCACAGCCCGCCGGACCTCGGGATCATCTACCTGTGTGGCGGCATCCTGCTGCTGGCGTTCTCTATCCTGGTGGTGCGCTACGCTTCCTCGCAATTTCCTTCGGTGAAGATCGAACACCCGCACCGTAAGGTCGGTGCGGGTTCCAGCGAGCATGCCGAAGTGGAGAAAGGCGAGATCTAGGGGCTCAACGAGAAGTCGCCGCGGGCCCCTCGCGCCGTCTCAGAGGCTGGCGGCAGGGGCGCCCAGGCTTTGTGCCTGCCGCGGTGGCAGCTTGACGTTGTCACCGCCGGTCATGGCTTCGAGGATCGCCACGGCACTGTGGCCCTGCTCGATGGCGATGCCGAACTGGATGCTTTGCACCAGGCGTTTCAGGCGTTCCGGATCGTTGCGTTGCTGGGCGCTGATCATGCGCTTGGCGACGATCCGACCGGCCTTGGATAAGGTCAGCATGATGCTGCCGTCCAGTCCCTGGATGCTCAGATTGATTTGATAGTGCGGCGCAAAAGCGTCGGTAATGATCTGAAAAGGGTTGTCCATGATGCGTCACCGCCTGATTGAACGTGCAGTTGTTGACCGGCCGTGATCAGGATTAGTTCGCAATACCGGACCATCGGCCATTCCATGTTCGTATTTCATCCTCTGTTGCAAGGCGTCGGCAGGTGGCCATTTGACAGTCATTCCCCTGCGGTGCCTGGTTGAGAGGTAGCAAGGGACATGCCGGAAAAACCTTCGGACAATGGTTCCAGGCGTATCGATCCACAGCGCTCTGGAACGGCGCTGCAACGGCTGCCCGTTTCGGGGCGCAATGGTCGTTGAAGGTGCAGGAAGGAGAGGGTTTGCCAGAGGAGGCGAGGCAGGGCAATTCCCGACCTTAACAGCGCTTTTGCGTGTTGTCCGCCTTTATTTGCAAATGAATATTTATCTTTCTCCAGGGGTTGAATTGTTCCTCCCACAGCCCGACTCTGTATTCAAGGGGCCGTTACGCCAACGTCGACAGGCCCCTGGCGAGCTAGCCGAAATAAGGGATGAACTATGCAAATCCAAGTCAACAGCGATAACCATATTCAAAGCAGCATCCGACTGGAGGAGTGGGTACGTACAACCATTGAAAGCACGCTCGAACGTTACGAAGAAGACCTGACTCGGGTCGAGGTCCACCTGGGGGATGAGAACGGCGACAAGCCTGGTCCCCATGACATGCGCTGCCAGATCGAAGCTCGGCCAAAGGGCCATCAGCCGATCTCCGTGACGCACAAGGCCGGTTCGCTGGATGCGGCGATCGAAGGCGCGGCCACCAAGCTTGAAAATGCCCTGGAACATCTGTTCGGCAAGCTGCGCGGCAAGCGCGCCGCGGCAGTCAAGACCGAGTCCGTGGCACTGGCCGACGCGATGCTGGAGGAAGAATTCCTGGAAAACGAGCGGGCTGCCCTGAACGGCTGAGCCTGATTCAAACCCACTGACCTGCTAAACGGGCCTGCAATTGCAGGCCCGTTTCGTTTTCTGTGGTGTCATGGACAGGACGCGGGTTGCGTGCCGATCAGAATGCCACGGAGGTCTGCACATACAACGTGCGCGGTTCCCCTACGTACTTGCCCCGGTTGTTGTCGTCGAAGGAGCGGGTGAAGTACTGGGTATTGAAAATATTCTTCACCCCCACGGCGACATTCAGGTCCGACAACTGCGGGCCGAAGTCGTAGGCGGCACGGCTGCTCAAGAGCATGTAGCCGGGAATATTGCCGGTGCTGCCATCAGCGCTTTCGGCGCGGGTGTTGGCGTTGTCGGCGAACTGCGCACTCTGGTAGGTACTGTCCAGGTTGAGCTTCCATGGGCCTTCGGTGTAACCGATCCCCAGGGTGCCCTTGTGTTTCGAGGAAAACGGCACGCGGTTGCCCTTGTTCGGCCCGTCTTCGCGGATCGTGGCGTCGACGAAGGCGTAGGTGGCGTAGACATCGAAACCGGCCAGCACCGGGCTCAGGCCATCGAGGGCATAGTTGATGCTGGTTTCCACGCCCTGGTGACGGGTTTCGCCGCGGGCGATCACCGAGTCGTTGGTCTGGTTGCTTTCATACTGGTTATCGAAGTTGATCAGGAATGCGCCGATCTCTGCCTTCAGATTGCCATTGTCATAGCGTGTGCCGATCTCCCAGGTGCGGGCTTTCTCCGGCTTCACTTCGCCGCTGCTGACGCGGTTGGGCATCTGGCTGTACTGCACGCTGCCGAAGGAGCCTTCGGTGTTGGCGTACAGGTTCCAATCGTCGGTCAGGTGATAGAGCACGTTCAGCGCCGGGAGGGCGGTGTTGTAGTCGCCTTTGTACTTCACGTTCGTCAGGTTGTTGGTTTGCTGCGATTCGATCATCTCGTAGCGAATACCCGGCGTGATGGTCCACTTGCCGATGTCGATCCGGTCATCGATGAAAAACGCGTTGGCTTGCGTGCCGCCACGGGTGTCTCGGTCGTTTCGGCTGTCGGTCGTCGGCAACTCGTTGCTGGCGATAGGGGTGCGATAGCGCAACTCGTGGCCGGCTTCATTGATGTAACGGTAGCCGACCCCGACTTCGTGGCGGGTCGGGCCGAGGTCGAAGCCCTGGGCGAAGCGGGTTTCCAGGCCGCGCACCCAATATTCGCGAGGCGACAGGGAGAGGAACGAGCCTTGATCCAGGTAACCGCTGCGCAAGGTCTTGGTGAAGAATGTGCTGGCGGTGAATTCCCGGCGGTCTTGCTGGTAGCGATAGCCGAAGTTGACCAATGTTCGGCGGCCCCAGAACCGGTCGTTCGGCCGAGTGGACTGGTACGGATCGGCATCGTAGTCGGCGACATTCAGACCGCCGGGCATATTGGCTTCACCCTCGTAGTACTGGGCCATGGCGTTGAAACTGTTGGCTTCGTCCAGCTGGTAGTTGCCTTTGAGGATCAGGTCGTCGATCTGCGTGTCGCTGTGTTCGCGCCAGTCGCCACCACGGGTTCCGGAATACAGCAGCGCACCGCCCAGGCCATTGGCGGCGGTGCCGCCGGCCAACAGGTTGGAAGATGTCTTGAAGCCGTCGTGGCTGGAGGACGGGCTCGTCTCGGTCTGCAAGCCACCCTTGACCGTCGGTGCATCGGGAATGGCCCG
The DNA here is from genome assembly GCF_900156465.1 of Pseudomonas sp. 7SR1. Lineage (NCBI taxonomy): Bacteria > Pseudomonadati > Pseudomonadota > Gammaproteobacteria > Pseudomonadales > Pseudomonadaceae > Pseudomonas > Pseudomonas sp. 7SR1. The sequence continues at coordinate 518,223 of NZ_LT707064.1, read as the reverse complement.
AGTCACGAAGTTGACCACGCCGCCGACGTTCTGTGGGCCATAGCGCACCGCACCGCCACCGCGCACCACATCCACGGCGTCCATGTTTCCCATGCTGACCGGGGCGAACGACAGTTGCGGCTGGCCGTACGGGGCGAAGGGCACCGGGATACCGTCCATCAGCACCGTGGAACGTGAGGCCAGGCGTGGATTGAGGCCCCGGATGCCGAAGTTCAGCGCCATATCGTGGCTGCCAGTGCCGTTGTTCTCGGGGGCGTTGACCCCGGGAATACGATTGAGCACATCGCGGGCCTGGGTCGCGCCCTGCCGCTCGAAGGTTTCGCGACGGATGACGTCACGGGCGCCGGGATGCTCGAACACGTTGGCCTGCGCGGCATCGCCGAGCCAGTCGCCCACCACGGTGGTGGTCCCCAGGTCCAGCGCGGCGTCGCTGACCGGTTGCAGGCTGAAGGCGTTGTCGCCTTCGGGACGGGCTTGCAGGCCCGTACCTTCAAGCAACGCATCCAGGGCCTGTTCGGGGTTGTAGCTGCCTTCCAGGCCGCGGCTTTTCAACCCGCTGGTCACTTGCGAGCCGAAGGAAATCAAGACCCCCGCTTCCCGACCGAACTGATTGAGGGCCTCTTCCAGCGAGGACGGCGCGATGTGGTAGGCCTTGGGTTCGGCTGCCTGCGCCGGCGGTAACGCAACGAGGCCCAGGCTTGCTCCCAGCAGCAGTCGGCGCAGGATGCGAGTGATCGGGGTGAGACGGGTAGGCAATGGCTGCATGAAGGAGGGTCCTGAGAAGGTTGCGTCAAAGTGGCTTTACTTCTCTGTCACCCGAGGTGTCGAAAACGGCTCACCGGAACATTATTTTTTTAAACAGGGCGCGATCGGGTTTGTTCGATGGGCGATGCCCGGCCCTCGTCATGCTCATGTTTCAGCTGCGAGCTTCGACGCTGACCCAGTAGCGGGTAAACCGTCGCACGGTCACCGGCAGGCTGACTTCCAGCAGATCGAGAATGCGTTCGCTATTGTCCAGTGGGTAGCTTCCGGAAATCAGCAGGTTGGCGACCGCGTCGTCACAGTGCAACTGGCCGCGCCGGTAGCGGCTGAGTTCGTCGAGGAAATCCGCCAGGCGCATGTGGGACGCCACCAGCATGCCCTCGGTCCAGGCACCACTGTTGGCGTCCAGTGCCGTGACCGGGCCGGGGCCGTTGACGCCCAGGCCCACTTGCCGCGAGGCCGTCAACAAGAGTGAGGCGCCATGCCGGTCATGGACTTGCATTTGCCCTTCGAACACCGCCACCTGGGTGTGGTCGGCAAACTCACGGACGTTGAACCGCGCGCCATGACTGTCCAGCAGGCCATGGGCGGTCACGATGTGCAGCGGACGAGGGTCCCGGGCGCTGGCCAACTGCAGTTCCCCTTCCAGAAGGCGGATCACGCGGCGTTGGGCGTCGAAGCGAACGTCCACGGCGCTGCCAGTGTTGAGCTGCAACTGGCTGCCGTCATCCAGGGTCAGGCGACGACGCTCGCCCACCGGGCTGCGATAGTCTGCCAGCAGCGGGGGCAGCACCTGGCGTTCGCGCAGGCCCCAGGCCAGGGCCGAACCGGCGCCCAGTATCGATAGCAGCTTGAGCGCCTGGCGCCGGGTGCTGCGCTTGGGGGCATTGAGGGCGGCGTGGGCCAAGGGGGACGACACGCTGCGCAGTCGTTGGTTGACGCGTTGTATGTGCTCCCAGGCGCGGCGATGTTCGCTGTGGGCGTCGAGCCATTGTTCCCAGGCCTGTTGCTGACGTGGGGTGAGTGGCCCCTGCTGCATTTCCAGTAACCAGTGGACCGCCTGCTCGGCGACGCGTGTGCTCACGTTGGGGGGCGTGTTCATGGGGTCACAGCGCGAAATAGCAGCGCATCGCTGCCTTGTTCAAATGGCGTTTGACCGTTGCCAGGGAGATGCCCAGTTCGCGGGCGATTTCGTTGTAGGTCAGTCCATCGACCTGGGCCAGCAAAAAGGCACGCTTGACCGCACGCGGCAGGCCGTCGAGCAACTGATCGAGTTCCAGCAGGGTTTGCAGAATGATCGCCCGATCCTCCTCCGACGGCGCCACCTGCTCGGGCAATTGAGCCACGGCCTCGAGGTAGGCGCGCTCCAGGTCCTGGCGGCGGTAATGGTTGAACAGCACGCGTTTGGCGATGGTGGTGAGAAAGGCCCGCGGTTCGAGGATCGGCTGTGGATCGCGAGCGGTCAGTACCCGAATGAACGTATCCTGTGCCAGGTCGGCGGCGCTGTCGGGGCAGCCGAGCCTGCGTCGCAGCCAGCCGTTGAGCCAGTTGTGATGGGCGGTATAAAGCACTTCGACGGTGGGGGCGGGCGGCAACGGGGACACTCCGACAGCGATCGACTACGTTAGAGAACAAGAATTGTTCGCATTGTAGTGGCGCGACGGGGGCTACGGCAATCGGGATGAGTATCGGGTTCTTTCGTTGAACCGGGTCACGTGGGCGTTTGGCGCAGGAAGGCCTGTCGATACTCTCCAGGCGTGGCGGCCAGGGCCTGGCGGAAACGGTGGGTGAAATGACTGGCGCTGGCGAACCCACAGGCCAGGGCGACATCGCCCAAGGGGTGTGAGGTGGTGCGTAGCAGGTGACGCGCCCGGGCAAGACGCCGCGCAAGCACGTATTGATGGGGGGGCAGCCCGAAGCTCTCGCGAAACATCCGGGCAAAGTGGTATTCGGACAGCGTACACAATGCCGCCAGTTGCCCGAGGCTGATGCCATCGGCCAGGTGGCTGTCGATGTAGTCCACCAGCAAGCGTCGCTGGTGAGCGGCCAGCCCGCCCTTGAGGCGTAGCCCCTGGCGCGGGCTGACTTGGCTCAGCAGCAAATGACCGAGCAGGTCATGGGCCAGGCTGGTGCAAAGCAGGCGTTCGGCAGGTTCGTTCCAGTCCAGGCCGATCAACTGGCGAAAACGCTGGGCTTGTTGCGGGTCGTCGAGAAAGGTCGCTTCGTGCAGTTGGAGTTGCCGGGGTTCGCGGTCCAGCAACGTGACACAACCGAGGGCGAATTGCTCGGGGCTGAAATACAGGTGGGCGAGGCGGATGTCGCCGTTGATGACCCAGGCCGATTCATGGCCGGCCGGCAGGACGCAGAGCTTGTCGGGAGCCCCGGTGGTGTCGGGGCGTTCGCGGCGAAAGGTACCGGTACCGCCGGCGATGTAGCACGACAGTGTGTGGTGGGTCGGTGCCTCGTAGTCCCGCGCGTCGTGATGATTGCTCCACAAGGCGGCCGCCATGCCATCCCCCAGCTCGGCGCTGTATTCCAGGCGAGCGTTGGGCGAGCTGTTGAGGGCTTGAAAGACTTGCAGGGTTTGCAGTGTGGACATGTTCGTTCTCTCCAGCCTACATCCTACTCCGTAGGCCGCTCCCTGCCAGCCCGCCCACCGACAAAACCGCAAGTTTACGCAACTGGCCGTCGGCCCATGGCGTGACACTGGTGGCCAATGTCAGGAGACGCCGTCATGAACCTCTCGCTGTACTTGCTCACCGTACTGATCTGGGGCACCACCTGGATCGCGTTGAAACTTCAACTGGGCGTCGTCGCCATTGCGGTGTCGATTGTCTATCGCTTCGGCCTCGCGGCCTTGATCCTGTTCGCAATGCTCTTGCTCAGCCGGCGCCTGCAGGTCATGAATCGCCGTGGCCATCTGATTTGCCTGGCCCAGGGCCTGTGTCTGTTCTGCATCAACTTCATGTGCTTCCTCACCGCCACCCAGTGGATTCCCAGCGGCCTGGTGGCCGTGGTGTTCTCCACCGCCACGCTGTGGAATGCCTTGAACGCACGCGTGTTCTTCGGCCAGCGTATCGCGCGTAACGTGCTGTTGGGCGGTGCCCTCGGGCTGGCGGGGTTGGGGCTGCTGTTCTGGCCGGAACTGGCCGGCCACCAGGCCAGCCCACAGACGTTGCTCGGGTTGGCGCTGGCGCTGCTGGGGACCTTGTGTTTCTCGGCCGGCAACATGCTGTCGAGCCTGCAACAGAAAGCCGGGCTCAAGCCGCTGACGACCAATGCCTGGGGGATGGCCTATGGCGCGGCGATGCTGGCTGTGTGGTGCCTGTTCAACGACATCCCCTTCGAGGTGGAATGGAATACTCGTTATATCGGCTCGTTGATGTACCTGGTGATCCCGGGATCGGTGATCGGCTTCACCGCGTACCTGACGCTGGTGGGGCGCATGGGGCCGGAGCGGGCAGCGTATTGCACGGTCCTGTTTCCGGTGGTGGCGCTGAATGTCTCGGCGTTCGCCGAGGGCTACCAATGGACGGCACCGGCGTTGGTCGGGCTGGTGCTGGTGATGCTGGGGAACGTGCTGGTGTTCCGCAAACCGCGGCCGGTGGCCGCGAAAGTCGCGCTGGGTGCGCGCTGAGGCGCAGTGGCTGGCGAATATCCCGTGGCGAGGGCGCAAACTCCCTCGCCACAGGGCTCATGATACCCGGCGAGTCTTATTTCCAGACTTGCGGGTTGACCAGGTTCTTGGGCCGTTCGCCCATCAAGGCGCTTCGCAGGTTCTCCACCGCAAGGTTGGCCATGGCTTCACGGGTTTCATGGGTGGCGGAACCGATGTGGGGCAAGGTCACGGCGTTTTTCAGCTGGAACAGCGGCGACTCGGCCAGGGGCTCTTTTTCGTAGACATCCAGCCCGGCGCCGCGGATGCGGTTGTTCTGCAAGGCTTCGATCAGCGCCGGTTCATCCACCACGGGGCCGCGGGAGATGTTGACGAGGATGGCGCTCGGCTTCATCAGCGACAGTTCGCGCTGGCCGATCAGATGACGGGTCTTCTCGCTCAAGGGCACCACGAGGCAGACGAAGTCCGCTTCGGCCAGCAACTGATCGAGTTCGCGAAATTGCGCGCCCAACTGGTTTTCCAGTTCGGTCTTGCGGCTGTTGCCGCTGTAGAGGATCGGCATGTTGAAGCCCAGGCGGCCACGCCGGGCGATGGCCGCGCCGATGTTGCCCATGCCGACGATGCCCAGCGTCTTGCCGTGCACATCGCTGCCGAACAGTTGCGGGCCGACGGTGGCCTGCCATTGACCGGCCTTGGTCCAGGCGTCCAGTTCGGCGACGCGCCGGGCGCTGCTCATCAGCAGGGCGAACGCCAGGTCGGCGGTGCTTTCGGTGAGCACGTCGGGCGTGTTGGTAAGCATGATCCCGCGCTCATTGAAGTAGGCCAGGTCGTAGTTGTCGTAGCCCACCGACACACTGGACACCACTTGCAGGTTCGCGGCGTCTTGCAGTTGTTCGCGGCCAAGCTTGCGTCCCACGCCGATCAGTCCGTGCGCCTGGGGCAGGGCTTCGTTGAACTGGGCATTGATGTCGCCGTTCGACGGGTTGGGCACGATCACGTCGAAATCCTGTCGCAGGCGCTCGACCATCTGGGGCGTGATACGGCTGAAGGCAAGTACGGTTTTTTTCATCGTGCAAGGCTCGTCTGGCAGAGAATACCAAGCACGCTAACATTCTTGCCGAGGGTTAGGCGAGAGGGGAAGTGATCGCAAGCCATGAAGACACCGTGTGAGAGCGGACCAGGCCGCTCCCACGGGAGGGTTCGTCACGATCTGCCGCTATGCCGCCCGCAGCGAAATAAAGGCGTAGTTGGCCGGCGTTTCCGTGGCGACGCATGCACCGCTGGCCTGGACCTGGTCGGCCACATCGGCACCGGACAGGTGAAGCTGCCACTCGTTGGCCTGTTGCTCCAGGGGCTGGGAGCGCACCTGGTCGATCGCCGAGGCGAACGCCGCCATGTCCGGCAGGTAGGCGGTGAACCCGTCGCCCTTGAGCGCGGTGACATGGATGCCCAGGCGAGCGCAGACCCGCTCCTTGATCCGGATCTCGTCGCGATCGGCCTGGCGCGAACGCTCGATCAGCCGTGCCAGTTCCTGGTCCACCAGTTCGCCTCCCAGGATCAACTGCGGTCCGGTTTCCCACGATTGCGGCGGGCATTCCTTGACGGCGATGTCGAGGGGAATGTGCGGGTTGATTTCCATGGGATAGATGCGGCAAACCAATGGCCGGCGCTCATAGATGCGGCACAGGTTTTCTTCGTCGAGGTTCCTGCAACGGCCAGCGTTGTAGGCGGCGAAGGTGATCGCCACGAACGCTTCGGTGCTGCCGGTGCGAACCACCGCCGAACGCCGTTCGGCATGCTCGCGTTGCCCCGCCGGCAGGCCCAGGCCATTGGGCAGGAAGGCTTCCACCAGGACGATCACCTGGCCGCCGTCATCAGCCCACATTCGGGCCTCGTCGAGTGTCAGGGGGACGTGGTGATCGGTGCAGCATTTGCCACACCCTACGCAGGAAAATGTCGTGTTCATCGATTGCCCGGATGCGAGGCTGAAAGCGGCGACAGAAATACGCCGTGCCAAGCCCTGCATAGCAAATTATGCGCCACTCAGTGCGAGGTCGTGGCTGGACGAATCGAATCCCATTCGGTGACGTAGGCGACCTTGGCTTGCTTGTGGTAGAGGCACAGTTCGGTGCCGTTCGCGCCTTTCATGTGTTTCTGCGGATAGTGGCCTTGCAGCAACAGCGCGGTGTAGCCCACCCGGTCATCGAATTGCGCGGCGCTGCCCACGGGCGCCGCGTCCTTCAGGCCGCTGGCTTTCAGGCAACTGGCAAGCACCTCTTTGTCATGAGCTGCCCAGGCGCTGGGGCTCGAGGCGTGGGCGTGAAAGGCAAGGGAGGTCAGGGCGACCAGGTAAAGAGCGGTTCGTGCGGTACTGTTCATGTTCGACTCCAGAGCGCCAGGGGAGCCTGCACTATAAGCCCACAACGGCGAGCGCGTGACACGGCGACGTGATTCCAGGCGTGACTGGGGGGCCGTCCGGGGGCACGCCACAGGCGGTGCCCATCAGCGGGTAACGACGTCTTTGTCCTCAGCGTCCTTGTTCGGCAACGGCTTTGGCCGCCGTGATCAGGCACTTGGTCAGTTCCGGCGAAGAGAACTTGGTGAGCACGCCGTTGGCACCGGCCAGCCGGGCTTTCTCGCTGTTCATGGCGCTGTCGAGGGAGGTGTGCAGCAGCACGTAGAGATGGGCGAAGTCCGGGGTTTCGCGCAAGGTCCGGGTGAGGGCGTAGCCGTCCATTTCCGACATCTCGATGTCCGAGACGATCAGGTTGATTTCCTGTGCGGTGCCCTGCAGTTCCAACAGGCACTCGATGGCTTCCTTGGCGCTGCGGGCGGTGTGGCATTGCAGGCCCAGGTTACGCAGGGTGTGCACCGATTGTTGCAGGGCGACCTGGCTGTCATCCACCACCAGGATCCGCGCGTTACCCAATACCTCGGCGTCTTCCATGCTCAATTCGGTGGGCGCCGTCTCGATCTGCGCCGGGGCGATGCCATGGATGACTTTTTCGATATCCAGTACTTGCACCAGTGTGCCGTCCACCGACGTCACGCCGGTGATGAACGCCCGCACGCCGCCGGAGCCGTAGGGCGGCGGTTTGATATCGGTGGTCAGGCAATGCACGATCTTGCTCACTGCCTGCACATGCAGGCCCTGCTTGGACCGGCTGACATCGGTGACGATCAGGCAGCCGCCATCGGGATCTTCCAGGGGGCGCTCGCCAATGGCGCGGCTCAGGTCAATCACCGACAGCGATGTGCCACGCAGGGTCGCGATGCCTTTTACATGGGGGTGCGACTCCGGCAGTTTGGTCAGTGGCGGGCAGGGGATGATTTCACTGACCTTGAGCAGGTTGATTGCCATCAGCTTGCCGCTGCGCAAGGTAAACAGCAGAAGCGAAAGTGAATCTGCGCGGGCTTTGTTGGAAGACATAAAAACCTTCTGTGTAAAAAGGTGGGGCGAGCATGAAGATCGCCAAAACAGCTTTTGATATTGGGTTATCGACTTGTTGGGGGCAGGCTTTAGGACGAAAGCTGTCGTCAGCCAATTTCAAGTCAGCGGCCTGCGCACGCTTATCCTGAGGTGCGGGATTGATCTGTGGCCAGGGAATAAATCCCCTGGCCACAAGGTGCCCACTCTTGTTCTGGGTCCGAGCAGGGGGAAGGGGAGCTACTTGAGCCCCAGTCGCCGGGCCATCCGCCCCAGGTTCGCGCGGTCCAGGCCCAGTTCCCGGGCGGCGCTGGCCCAGTTGTGCCGGTGGCGCTCCAGGCTGGCGGTGATCAACCGGCGCTGGAAATCGTCCACCGCTTCGCGCATATCTCCGGTGGCCGGTTCCGTGGCGGGCGTCGGGCTGGCCGGGGCCGAGGCTGAAAGCGGTTCGCCGGTCTGGGGCAAATCCAGGTCCTGGGCGCCGAGGCTGAGGATTTTCGGCCGCACCGGGCAGCGGCCCAGGGCTTTGAGGGCGCTGCGACCGATCAGGTGTTCCAGTTCGCGCACGTTACCTGGCCAGTCATAGGCCAACAGCGCGGCTTGGGCGTCGCTGCTCAGGCGCAGGCTGCCAAGGCCCATGCGCGAACGGTTCTGCTCCAGGAAAAAGCCGCTGAGCAACAGCACATCGCGACCGCGATCGCGCAGGGCCGGTACCTGCAGGGGGTAGACGCTCAGGCGATGATAGAAGTCGGCCCGATAGCGACCGTTGCGCACCTCCTCGGCGAGGTCACGGTTGGTGGCGGCGATCAGGCGCACATCGACCCGGTGTTCCTTGTCCGAGCCCAGGCGCTGCAACTGGCCGCTCTGCAGCACTCGCAGCAGCTTGGCCTGGACGGTGAGGGACAGCTCGCCCACTTCATCGAGGAACAGCGTGCCACCGTCGGCCAGTTCGAACTTGCCACGCCGATCACCGGTGGCCCCGGTGAAGGCGCCGCGCACGTGACCGAAGAGTTCGCTTTCCACCAGGGTGTCCGGCAGGGCGGCGCAGTTGAGGCTGATCATCGGCTGCTCGGCGCGCTTCGAGGCGGCATGGATGGCCTGGGCGACCAGTTCCTTGCCGACGCCGGTTTCGCCGGTGATCAGTACCGTCAGGTCGCTGCTGCCCACCAGGTTGATTTCTTCCACCAGGCGTTTATGGGCCTTGCTCTGGCCGACCATGTCCCGGTGCTGATGGCCGCTGGCCTGGCGATAGACCTCGGCGCGGCGGTGTTCGTCTTCGGCTTTCAAGGCCAGGCGCTCGATGCGTTCGGCCGCGCTGACCGTGGCGGCGGCGAGGCTGGCGAAGGCCTGCAAGGCGCTCAGGTCGATCGGCTCGAAGCGGCCCGGATCCAGTGAGTCGAGGGTCAGCAGTCCCCACGGTCGTTCATCGACGAACAGCGGACAGCCCATGCAATCGTGGACTTCCAGATGATCGTCGAGGCCTTCGACCAGCCCGTCGTACGGATCGGGCAGGTCACTGTCGGTGGCGAACCGGGTCGGGTGCGGATTGGCCAGCAGCGCTTCGAAGCGCGGGTGCTCGCTGACCCGGAAGCGTCGGCCCAAGGTGTCGGTGCTCAAGCCGTCCACCGCCAGGGGCACCAGGCAGTCTCCGTCCAGGCGCAACAGTGCGGCTGCGTCGCAGGGCAACAAGGCGCGCAGGGCTCCCAGCAGGCGGCGATAGCGCTCGCCTTCAGGCAGTTCCCGGGACAGGTCCGCCACCAGTGGCAACAAGGCTGTCAGCAGAGAGGTTGCGGTCATAAAGACTCCATGTAGTCCCAAAGACTATATCGAGTCTTGTGTCTTTATGACTACTCTGATTTTAAGTTATTGAAAAATAACGAAATTAATCATGGCATGAAATCTGATAGGACAAGGCAGTTGTTATCAAGTCCTTGCATGGAGTCACCCAATGCTCAGCCAAGAAGAACGCGCCATCATCCGTTCCACTGTTCCATTGCTGGAAAGCGGTGGTGAAGCGCTCATTACCCATTTCTACCGCATGATGCTGTCCGAATATCCCCAGGTGCGTCCCCTGTTCAACCAGGCTCACCAGGCCAGCGGCGACCAGCCCCGCGCCCTGGCCAATGGCGTATTGATGTATGCGCGGCACATCGACCAGCTCGACCAGTTGGGTGACCTGGTGGCGAAAATCGTCAACAAGCATGTGGCCTTGCAGATCCTGCCAGAGCATTACCCGATCGTTGGCGCCTGTCTGTTGCGGGCCATTGCCGAGGTGCTGGGCGAGGAAATCGCCACTCCCGAGGTGATTGCCGCGTGGGGCGCGGCCTATAACCAGCTGGCCGATATCCTGATCGGTGCCGAAGCCGGCATGTACGACCAGAAAGCCGCGGCACCGGGCGGCTGGCGGGGCGAGCGTGAATTCATACTGGCGGCCAGGGTGCAGGAGAGTGATGAGATCACCTCGTTCTACTTCGAGCCCGTGGACAAGGGGCCGATCCTGGTGGCCGAGCCGGGCCAGTACATCGGTATGAAGCTGGTGCTGGACGGTGAAGAGGTACGGCGCAACTATTCGCTGTCGGCCCTGGCCGACAACGGCCAGTATCGGATCAGTGTCAAGCGCGAGGCCGGTGGGCGGGTGTCGAACTACCTGCACGACGACTTCCCTGTCGGCAGCCGCATCCAGCTGTTCCCGCCGTCCGGGGATTTCTACCTGACCGCCAGCGACAAGCCCCTGGTGCTGATCAGCGGCGGCGTCGGCATCACGCCGACCCTGGCGATGCTGCAGGCGGCGCTGCAAACCGAACGGCCGGTGCATTTCATCCACTGCGCGCGCAACGGTCGTGTCCATGCTTTCCGCGACTGGATCGACGACCTTGCCCGTCGGCACCCGCAACTCAAGCGGTTCTATTGCTATGACGAAGACGACGGTTCGAGCCCGGCGGCTGACACCGTGGGTTTGTTGAGCCAGGAACAACTGGCCAGGTGGTTGCCGGAACAGCGGGATCTGGACGCCTACTTCCTCGGACCCAAGGGCTTCATGGCGGCGGTCAAGCGCCACCTCAAGAATCTGGGTGTGCCGGCCGGGCAGAGCCGTTACGAGTTCTTCGGACCGGCTGCGGCCCTGGAATAAGTCATCGGCCGGCCCGGGAAACCGGGTTGCGCGCTTTGTGAACAGGCTCGTTCCCACAGGAAGATTCGTGTTGGACGCGACTTCGTGAACAACTCGAACCAACGTGTGGGGACGAGCCTGCTTGCGATCACGACGATCAGCTCGACGCCCACCGGCAGGCCTGCTTCCAGGCAATTAATCGGCGCTTAACCTTCTTCCTGTCTATTCCCTTGAAAGTCGACGACAACCGCTCGTTCACTGTCATGGCCAGCGTGTAGACTTCGGCCATCCGACAGCGCGCCGAGTTCGCAAGGCTGTGCGTCGATCCATGTATGACAAAGGGAAACCCAATGAGTGAGGAAATGATGCGGTTGGGCCGCGAGCGGCGCTATCTGGTGCTGTTGGGCCTGATCTGCCTGGCGCTGATCGGCGGCGCGCTGTACATGCAGGTGGCCCTCGGCGAAGCACCGTGCCCGCTGTGTATCCTGCAGCGCTACGCGCTGTTGCTGATCGCGATCTTCGCCTTCATCGGCGCGGCCATGCGCACACGTCGCAGCCTGACAATCCTTGAAGGCATCGTGGTGCTTTGCGCCCTGGCCGGTGCGGGAGTGGCGGGGCATCACGTCTATACCCAGTTCTTTCCGGCGGTGAGCTGCGGAGTCGATGTGCTGCAGCCGATCGTCGACGACCTGCCGCTGGCGAAGATCTTCCCGCTGGGGTTCCAGGTCGACGGTTTCTGCTCCACGCCCTATCCGCCGATCCTGGGCTTGTCCCTGGCGCAATGGGCCCTGGTGGCCTTCGTGCTGATCGTGGTGCTGGTGCCGCTGCTGGTGTCGCGCAATCGCAAATCGCTTCGCTGAATGGCTGACGCAAACGCCCCGGTTTTTCATCCGAAGAGCCGGGGCGTTTTTCGTTTCAGTCGTCCACGGCGATGGCCTTGATCCCGGACAAGAATGCTCTGCGACAATCTGCGACACGTTGTCACACATCCTGCCTCTGACACGTCTTCCACGACGCCAATATTCGCTTTGTCCTGTAACAAAAAAAGGCCTCGAGTGCCCTGCTTTCGCCATCGCTTCCCTGTGTAGGGCAGGCATTTTTAACAATATCGCGCCATGGGGCAAAGGCCCCGAAAACTGGGCGCTTGCGTGGCCTGAAAAGTCTGTGAATCCCTTGCGGCCTGTCTAAATCGGGCTTAGTAGACCTACGTTTTTTGGGGTTCTTGTTGAGAACTGTTTTCGATAACATGGGCGTCTGTTGCAGAATCCGCCATAGATTGTTGCCGGTTCGGATAAAAATTATTTCGGGATGAGACATGGTCTACAGCGCTTCAGCTCACTACAATCGCCCGCACCGAATATCCGGCCCGGCTCAGGCTTGAGCGCGAGAGGTGGTCGAAGGGCGCCAGCGCCCCATGCGATCCCAAGGTGTCGGTGCCTTCCAACTACCCGCACCAAATGGAATTGGGCTGTAACAAGGCCTTTTACCGACGAATTCGAATAAGAACTCACTGCTGGCCCAGGATGTGTCGAACAGCGTCTGACGCTCGACGGGCAGCCCTTATTCAAATCCAAGAAAATGCCAACCCTTGGCAGGGTGAAGTGTTGGCGATCAAAACCCAACTGCATTGCGCAAGCTGCTTTAGAGGTCGTGAGATGAGTAAAAACAGGTACCCCCGATTACTAGGCTTGTTGCCGCTGCTCGGCACGTTGTTGCTGGGAGGCTGCAACATGACCCTGCTCGATCCCAAGGGCCAGGTCGGCCTGGATGAACGAAACCTGATCATCACCGCCACGCTGCTGATGTTGCTGGTCGTCGTGCCGGTCATCGTCATGACGTTCCTGTTCGCCTGGAAGTACCGCGCCTCCAACACCAAGGCCGTGTACACGCCGAAGTGGTCGCATTCCACCAAGATCGAAGTGGCCGTATGGACCATTCCGGTCCTGATCATCATTGCCCTGGGCTACATCACCTACAAGTCGACCCATGCCCTGGACCCTTATCGTCCGCTGGATTCCGACGTCAAGCCGGTCACCATCGAAGTGGTTTCGATGGACTGGAAGTGGCTGTTCATCTATCCGGAACAGGGCATCGCCACAGTCAACAAGATCGTCTTCCCGGCCCACACGCCGATCAACTTCAAGGTCACTTCCGACACCGTGATGAACTCGTTCTTCATCCCGGGCCTGGGCGGCCAGATCTATGCGATGGCCGGCATGCAGACCAAGCTGCACCTGATCGCCAACCAGAACACTGAACTCGAAGGTATCTCGGCCAACTACAGCGGCGCGGGTTTCACCGGCATGAAGTTCAAAGCAATCGCCACGACCCAGGAAGAATTCGACGCCTGGGTCAACGATGTGAAGAAGGCACCTAAACAGCTTGAAAAAGCTGAATACGAAGCCCTTTCCAAACCGAGCCAGAACAACCCAGTCGAACTCTACTCGTCGGTCACGCCGAACCTGTTCCAGACCATCATCGATAAATATGAAGGGATGAACCCGGGCAAGCCAATGCACCACGAGAAGAAAGAGAAGGAAGTGGCGCACAACATGGAAGGGATGGACATGAGTTCGCATTCAGCTGCCGGGGCAGAGGAGTAAACGATGTTAGGTAAATTAAGTTGGGAAGCGATCCCATTCCACGAGCCGATTGTCATGGTGACCCTCGCCATCATCGCGCTCGGTGGTCTGGCGCTGTTCGCCGGGATCACTTACTTCAAGAAGTGGACCTACCTGTGGACCGAGTGGCTGACCTCGGTCGACCACAAGAAAATCGGCGTGATGTACATCATCGTCGCCATGGTCATGCTGCTGCGCGGCTTTGCCGACGCCATCATGATGCGTACCCAGCTGGCCATGGCCACCGAGGGTTCGCCTGGCTACCTGCCGCCTGAACACTATGACCAGATCTTCACCGCCCACGGTGTGATCATGATCATCTTCATGGCGATGCCGTTCTTCACCGGCCTGATGAACCTGGCCGTGCCGCTGCAGATCGGCGCGCGCGACGTTGCCTTCCCGTTCCTGAACTCCCTGAGCTTCTGGCTGCTGGTGTCCGGCGTTGTGCTGATCAACGTTTCCCTGGGCGTCGGCGAATTCGCCAAGACCGGTTGGGTTGCCTATCCGCCGTTGTCGGGGCTGCAGTACAGTCCGGGCGTGGGGGTGGACTACTACATCTGGGCGCTACAGCTATCCGGATTGGGGACAACGCTCACGGGGGTCAACTTCCTGGCCACCGTGCTGAAGATGCGTACTCCAGGCATGAAGCTGATGGACATGCCGATCTTCACCTGGACCTGCACCTGGGCCAACGTCCTGATCGTCGCTTCCTTCCCGATCCTGACCGCTACCCTGGCACTGCTGACGCTTGACCGTTACATGGATTTCCACATTTTCACCAATGAACTGGGTGGAAATCCGATGATGTACGTGAACCTGTTCTGGGCCTGGGGTCACCCTGAGGTGTACATCCTGATCCTGCCGGCGTTCGGTATCTTCTCCGAAGTCATCTCGACCTTCTCCGGCAAGAAACTGTTCGGCCACCACTCGATGATCTACGCTTCGGGCGCGATCTCGGTACTGGGCTTCATGGTCTGGCTGCACCACTTCTTCACCATGGGGTCGGGTGCCAGCGTCAACGCCTTCTTCGGCCTGGCGACCATGCTGATCTCCATCCCGACCGGGGTGAAGCTGTTCAACTGGCTGTTCACCATCTATCAGGGCCGCCTGCGTTTCACCAGCCATGTAATGTGGACCCTGGGCTTCATGGTGACCTTCGCCATCGGCGGCATGACCGGCGTACTGCTGGCCATCCCGGGTGCTGACTTCGTCCTGCACAACAGCCTGTTCGTGATCGCGCACTTCCACAACGTGATCATCGGCGGCGCGGTGTTCGGCTACATCGCCGGCTTCGCCTTCTACTTCCCGAAAGCGTTCGGCTTCAAGCTGCACGAAGGCTGGGGCAAGGGCGCGTTCTGGTTCTGGATCACCGGCTTCTTCGTCGCGTTCATGCCGCTCTATGCACTGGGCTTCATGGGCATGACCCGTCGCCTGAACACCACCACCAACCCTGAGTGGGTGCCGTACCTGTACGTCGCCATGTTCGGTGCGGTGTTGATCGCCGTCGGTATCGCCTGCCAGCTGATCCAGCTGTACGTCAGCGTGCGTGACCGCAACAAGCCGGAAAACATGTGCGAACACGGCGACCCGTGGAATGCCCATACCCTGGAGTGGTCGACTTCTTCGCCACCCCCGTTCTACAACTTTGCCGTGCTGCCGAAAGCCGACACCATCGACCCGTTCACCGAAGCCAAGGAAAACGGTACCGCGTACCAGGTTCCGGCCAAGTACTCGCCGATCCACATGCCGAACAACACCGCCACCGGCGTGGTCATGGGCGGCCTGTTGACCGTGTTCGGTTTCGCGATGATCTGGCACATCTGGTGGCTGGCCATCGCCAGCCTGGTCGGCACCGTGGTGTATTTCGCCATCCATGCCGCCCGTGACGATCAGGGCTACATGGTGCCGGTGGATGTCATCGAGCGCATCGAAGCCGAGCAGCACAAACGTCTGGTAGCGGCCGGGAAAGTCCCAGCCACCGCCACCCGTGTTGAAACCTCGTTGGAACAGGCTTAAACCATGTCGAACTTAGTGACCAATGTTGGACACGCCCATGGTCATGACCATGGGCATGATGACCATCACCATGACTCGGGCGAGATGACCGTATTCGGTTTCTGGCTCTACCTGATGACCGACTGCATTCTGTTCGCGTCGATCTTCGCGGCCTACGCGGTGCTGGTGAACAACGTCGCCGGTGGCCCGTCGGGCCACGACATCTTCGAGCTGCCCTACGTACTGGGCGAGACCGCTCTGCTGCTGTTCAGCTCGATTACCTACGGCTTCGCCATGCTGGCGTTGTACAAGGGCAAGAAAAACCAGGTACTGGGCTGGCTGGGCATGACCTTCCTGTTCGGTGCGGGCTTTATCGGCATGGAGATCAACGAGTTCCACGTGTTGATCTCCGAAGGCTTCGGTCCTAGCCGCAGCGGCTTCCTCTCCGGGTTCTTCACCCTGGTCGGTACCCACGGCCTGCACGTGACCAGCGGTCTGATCTGGATGGCGATCATGATGTACCAGGTCCAGAAGAATGGCCTGACCGCCACCAACAAGACCCGCCTGAGCTGCCTGAGCCTGTTCTGGCACTTCCTGGACGTGGTGTGGATCTGCGTATTCACCGTTGTTTATCTGATGGGGACCCTGTAAATGGCTAACGCACATTCCCATGATGGCCACGACGCCGGCCACGGCAGCGTCAAGTCCTATGCCATCGGTTTCATCCTGTCGGTGATCCTGACCGTCATCCCGTTCGGCCTGGTGATGTACCCGTCGCTGCCCAAGAGCCTGACCCTGTGGATCATCCTGATCTTCGCCGTGGTCCAGGTCCTGGTGCACCTGGTGTACTTCCTCCATCTGGATCGTTCCGCCGCCCAGCGTAACAACGTGATTGCGTTCATCTTCGCCGCGCTGGTGATCGTCCTGCTGGTTGGCCTGTCGTTGTGGATCATGTTCAGCATCCACACCAACATGATGGCGCACTGAGGAAATTCCGGATGTCCCTGAAGCACTTTATCCAAATCACCAAGCCGGGGATCATTTTCGGTAACGTGCTTTCTGTGGCAGGCGGTTTTTTCCTGGCCTCCAAGGGGCATGTCGATCTGGCCATCTTCCTGGCGGCGATGATCGGCACCTCCCTGGTGGTGGCGTCCGGTTGCGTGTTCAACAACTGCATCGACCGTGACATCGACATCAAGATGGAGCGCACCAAGAACCGTGCCCTGGTCCAGGGGCTGATCCCGGTGCAACTGGCCCTGGCGTTCGCCACGGTGCTGGGCGTGGCCGGGGTGGCGTTGCTGTATTGGGTGGCCAACCCGTTGGCGGCGCTGTTCGCGGTGATCGGTTTCGTCATCTACGTCGGCCTCTACAGCCTGTACCTCAAGCGCAAGTCGGTGCACGGCACGCTGGTGGGCAGTCTGTCGGGGGCGATGCCGCCGGTGATCGGCTATGTGGCGGTCAGCAACAGCTTCGACATGGCTGCGCTGACGCTGCTGGTGATGTTCAGCCTGTGGCAGATGCCGCATTCCTATGCCATCGCGATCTTCCGCTTCAATGACTACCTGGCAGCGTCGATTCCGGTGCTGCCGGTCAAGCGCGGCATCCGCGTGGCCAAGAAGCACATCCTGCTCTACATCCTGGCGTTCCTGGTGGCGACCCTGATGCTGACCTTCAGCGGCTACGCCGGCATGAGCTACCTCGCCGTCGCCGCTGCCATGGGCATGTACTGGCTGTACATGGCCTGGACCGGCTACAAGGCGGTGGATGACACGGTCTGGGCACGCAAGCTGTTCGTGTTCTCGATCTTCACCATCACCGCCCTGAGCGTCATGATGTCCCTGGACTTCAAAGTGCCGAGCGAGCTGCTGCTCACTTACGCACCTTAAGCTTCAGGCGCTATACGAAAAGCCCCGCCTTCGAGAGAAGCGCGGGGCTTTTTTCATGGGCGTTGCGGGCGGTCGATGTTCCTGTGGGCGCGAGCCGCTCGCGATAGCGGTGGCTCAGCTTTCATGAGTGTTGAAGGTGACGGCCTCATCGCGAGCAAGCTCGCTCCCACAGTGAGATTTATTGCTGGGTGATGCTGTAGCCGTCGAATGCCTTTTGCTGCTGCAGGGCAGTGACGATGCTCTTGCGGGTGGCCGGTTGTTCGGTGCCGTCGCTGTCCAGGAAGGTTTCGTTTTCCAGCTCGGCGTCGTCGCCCTCGCCGACGAAGCTGAAGCCCAGGAACTCGTAGGCTTCGCGGTCGACGTTCGGCTTGGAGCGTGGGGTGCGCAAGGGCAGGGTGACGCTGATGCCGTCCTTGCTGATGACGAACACTTCCGCTTCCTTCTTGGCCCGCGAGGCCTTGCCTTTGCCGCCACCCGGATTGCTGATGGCCTGGTGAGTCTGGTTCAGCACCTTCAGGGCCAGGCCGTAGACCAGTTCCTGGAAGGCCGGATCGTCCTTGTAGCTGGAAAGGATGCGGCTGATGGGGAAGCGACTGCTCAAGTCTTCCAGGGCGGCGAAATCGGCGGCTTCGGCGTCCTTGAGCTGCTTGAGCTGACCCATCAGTTCATAGGCCTTGTCATCGTCGAATGCATCGTGAGCCTGGCGGATGGCGCTGCGCAGTTCGCGGATCTGGTCGCTTTCGCGATTCGACTGGAAGGCGTCCAGCACCATCTCGCTGATGCTTTTGGCCTGGGGCAGATGCTGTGAAAGATTGATGGAGTTTTCGTATTCCGCTTTGGACGACAGGGTGACTACGGATTCAGCGGTGTTGGAATCGGACATTGAAATTTCACTACTTCTGTTAGCGGGATGAGGCGAGAAAGGCATACGGCTTTTTTCGGCCGCCTAATCTATTGGAGGCGGGCGATGTTGTCACGGTTGAACCGGCGGCAGGTCGTTTTTTGTTACCCCGGAGGGAATTCAACGCTCCATGAGCGCTTGCAGTCGCAATGCATCGGGCACCGCGGCGCCGGCGGCGGTGTTGTCGAAAATGCACCAGGTCGGTGTGTCGGGCTCGTGCTTCAATTGCCGGGCAAGCTGCTCCAGCCAGGTCTGTTCATAACCGGAGTAATAGATTCGCGGCGAGCCATGCAGCCGGTAATAGCGGACGCCAGGCCAGCCACCGGGCCGATCGCAATCGGGCAAAGGCGATGGGTCGGCGGCGACGCGGCCGATGCATTGCTCATACAGCAGCGTGCTGACATGCGCCGCGAGCCAGCTCGGGTGCCGGGGTTCGAGCACCGCCAAGCCCTGGTAACGGTCGCGCAGGGCAGTGAAGAACGCGCGGGCCACCGAAGCTTCGAATGCCAGGGACGGTGGTAGCTGGATCAACAGGCAGCCCAGCTTTTCTCCCAACTGCGAACACTGCCCGAGAAACTCATCCAGCAGCCCTTCGCAATCGTGCAGTCGCCGTTCATGGGTGATCTGTTTGGGCACCTTGACCGAGAACCGGAAGTGCGCCGCGACACTGTCCGCCCATTTGGCATAGGTGGCGGGGCGGTGCGGCCGGTAGAACGAACTGTTGATCTCCACGGCCGGGAAGCGGGCGCTGTAGCGCTGCAAATGCGTACCGTCCTCGGGGAATTCTGGCCATTGCTCCCGGGGCAGCGACCAGCCGGCGCAGCCCAGGTAAAGGCATGAGCGAGAGGGAAAAGCAGTCGGCAAGGGCGGAGCCTCGGGTTGCAAGGGTCAATCTATGACCGTTGCACTTGCCTCAATGCTGCAAACTTTTGCAATGTAGCCTTCTGAGGCTACATCGCCCAAAGTAGCCTCAGAAGGCTACAAATGTTCAATGCGGTTTCAGGATGTACGTCACGAGCAGTCCCACTGCGATGCTCAGGCTGAAGCTCAGCAGGGTTCCCAGCAATACGTACTCACTCAGGGAACGAACCTTGGCGTTCTGGATTTCATTGAAGCGCAGAATGCTTTTCGCCGTCAGGAGGAAACCGACCGCCTCCCATTGTTCGAGCAATACAAACGTCAGAATCAGCAGCCGTTCCAGATAACCGATCAATGTCCCGGCGTTTGCCAGGGAGCCGCTTTTGTCGATCTCCTTGATCCACGGGCTGAGTATCGTGCTTATCAAGGCGGAAGCGGGACGCAGCATGGTGACATAGGCAAGTCCGACAGCAAGCACTGGCAGGGTGAGCAGCTTGGCCAGGGAAACCTGGAGCTTGGCAATGTTGTTCTCGCAAACCAGCCAGACCGCAACCAGGCTGATTATCAGGACGGCTTCCCTGGACAGCAAAGCCAGGGTCGGTGATTTGGGTGAATTCGGAGTCAGGATAAGGGTCAGGAATCTGGCAATCGCCATGAGCAGCCCGGCCTTCCAGGCGAAGGCGTCATCATCGCGCAACAGGATCATCACCAAGGTAAACGCGACGAAATAGAGGCCTGCAATCAACAGGTTGATGATGACCTTTTGGCTAAAGCGGTGGGGCGGTTGGAAGCTGCTGTAGCGCGGTATCCAGAAACCCAGTAGTACGTGTACCAACAACAGGATGACCAGCAAGGCCGATGCATCAACCATCGGACAGCTCTCCGATCAGCCGGCTGATATACGCCAGGTATTTATCCAGCAAACGTGCCTGGGCACGTTGCAACGCTTTGTTGACGGTGATGCGGGATTTACCCAGGGCGTCGGCAATGCTCTGTTGGTCGGTGGCTTCGATCAGGTGAATGGCATAGGTTTGAGCTTCGACAGCCGTCCACTGCTCAAGGATGGCGGCGACGAACTCTGTCAGCAGTTCTGTACGTTCCTGGAATGCCTGATGGTTGCTGAATATCGCCAGGGTGTTTTTCTTCATATTGTCGAGTCCTTGGCCGGACAAGACGAAGGCTTCGCGGTAGGTCTGCGATTGCTGCGCGGAACCGATGCCTACGGCGATCCGCGCATCCCAGCGCTCTCCTTCGGGGCTGGCTGCAACCAGGGCTGCCCGCAGAGCAATGGCGCAGTGAAGAGCCTGTTCGGGCCGATCCAGCGAAAGCTGGAAACCGTCGCCGCGAAAGGTTTCCGCTTTTGCCTTGTAGCGTTTTTCCAATTGCTTGAGCACGGCTTTCAAGCCAGAGATGTAGGCGAGCGTATCCCCTGCGCTTTGCGAGTGGATCAGGTCGCCGGTCAAGACCGCCTCTAGCTTCATTGCACTTAATCCTGTCATGGGATGCCGTAACGTAGCCTTTAAAGGCTACTTCTTCAATAGTAGCCTTTAAAGGCTACTTTTCGTCTCGTCAGCAGATCTTGCCCATTTCTCCAACGCAAACTCCACGAAACTGCGCAGCTTGGGCAAGCGGTAGCGGTCCTGGGCGTAAATCAGGTTCATCGGCCGATGGGGCAGTTGGTAGTCCTGCAGCAGAGCCACCAGATGCCCGTCCTTCAAGTCCTGTTCCACCAGCGCATCGGGCAGCATCACCACGCCCATGCCGGCCAGGGCGGCGCGGTGCAGGCCCGAGGAGCTGTTGATCAGCATCGGTCCGTTGACCGGCACCTTGATTTCCCCCTCCGGACCGTTGATGGGCCAGTGGTCCTGGGCGAAGCGCCACTCGTCCCCGGCGGAGTAGGCGAAGGACAGGCAGTCGTGCTGTTGCAGGTCGGCCGGTTGTCGCGGGGTGCCACGGCGTGCCAGGTAGGCCCTGGAGGCGCAGATGGTCAGGGTGTAGTCCATCAACGGTCGGGCGATCAGCTTGGGATCCGGCAGGCCCAGGCGAATGGCGACGTCGAAGCCATGGTCGAGCAGGTCCAGGCGCTGGTTGGTCAGTACCACGTCCAGCTTGACCTGGGGGCAGCGCTGGCTGAACTGCGCCAGCGCCGGGGCGAGGCGTTCGGTGCCGAAGGTCAGCGGCGCCGTGATGCGCAGGGTGCCAGTGGGCTCGCCTTGGGTCTGCTCGGCCAGGCGCTCGGAATCGGCCACCAGCCCCAGCACTTCCAGGCAACGCTGATAGTAGGTCGAGCCGAATTCGGTCAGTCGCTGGCGACGGGTCGTACGATTGATCAGCCGCACACCGAGACGTTGCTCCAGTGCGCGAAGGTGATTGCCCACCATGGTAGTGGACATCTCGCACGCCTGGGCCGCGGCGGTCAGGCTGCCGGCCTCCACCACCTTGACGTAGACGTTCATGGCCTGGAACAGGTCCATTATCAATTCCTGCTTTTAAATGAATGAAGTAAAGCGGCGTTTATCCATCAAGGGTGGCTAACCATACTGGAAAAAACCACCCTGATGGAGCCCGATGTCATGACTGCCGACTGCCTGATGAGCACCTACCAACCCCTGGCGCTGAATTTTTCCCACGGGTTGGGTACGCGCCTGTGGGACCAGGACGGTCGCGAGTACCTCGACGCCGTGGCCGGCGTGGCGGTGACCAATGTCGGGCACTCCCATCCCCGGCTGGTGGCTGCCATCAGCGAGCAGGCCGGCCTGCTGCTGCACACCTCCAACCTGTACAGCATCGACTGGCAGCAGCGGCTGGCGCTCAGGCTCACGCAGCTCTCCGGCCTGGAGCGGGTGTTTTTCAACAACTCGGGGGCCGAGGCCAACGAAACCGCGTTGAAACTGGCGCGCCTGTATGGCTGGCACAAAGGCATCGAGCAGCCGCTGGTGGTGGTCATGGAGAACGCTTTCCATGGGCGCACGCTAGGCACGCTGTCCGCCAGCGATGGCCCGGCGGTACGGTTGGGTTTCAACCGCTTGCCGGGGGATTTCATCAAGGTGCCGTTCGGTGATCTACAGGCCCTGGAAAAACTCCAGCAAGCCCACGGCGAACGCATCGTCGCGATACTGGTGGAGCCGATCCAGGGCGAAAGCGGTGTGCAGCTCGCGCCGCCGGGCTACCTCAAGGCGTTGCGGCAGTTGTGCAGCCGCCGGGCCTGGTTGTTGATGCTCGATGAGATCCAGACGGGCATCGGCCGTACCGGCCAGTGGTTCGCGTTCCAGCACGAGGGCATCGTGCCGGACGTCATGACCCTCGCAAAGGGCCTGGGCAATGGAGTGCCCATCGGAGCCTGCCTGGCCCGGGGCAAGGCGGCCGAACTGTTCACCCCCGGCAGCCATGGCAGTACCTTTGGTGGCAACCCCCTGGCCTGTCGGGTCGGTTGCACGGTGCTGGATATCATCGAAGAGCAAGGCCTGGTGGACAATGCCGGCGTCCAGGGCGATCGGTTGCTGACCCGGTTGCGGGCGGAACTGGCGGACAACCCGAACGTGCTGGCGATTCGCGGTCGGGGCCTGATGATCGGCATCGAACTCAAGCAGCCGGTCCGCGACCTGGCCCTCTGCGCCGCCCGGGACCACGGCCTGCTGATCAACGTCACCCGGGGCAAGGTCATCCGCCTGCTGCCGCCGTTGACGGTCGACGAGCGGGAAGTGGAAATGATCGTCAGGGGCGTGAGCCGGGTGCTCGCGCAGGCCTGAGGTCAGTCCAGGCCCACCAGGCGAGGGCCGTCGCACTGATCAGCGCGCCCAACAGGCAGACCGCGCCCCAGCCCCACCGGGCATAGACCTGGGTCGCGGCGCTGGCGCCCACTGCGCTGCCGAGGGAGTAGAAGCACATGTACGCGCCCACCAGGCGACTCTGTGCATCGGGGCGGGCGGCGAAGATGAGGCTCTGGTTGGTCACGTGCACGGCCTGAACGGCGAAATCCAGCATGATCACCCCGGCAATCAATGCCAGCCATGACACCTGGAGGAAGGCCGTGGGCAGCCACGACAGCGTCAGCAAGGCCAGGGCAATGCCCGTGGTGCGTCGGCTCAGTCCCCGGTCGGCCCAGCGTCCGGCGTTCGAGGCGGCCAGGGCACCGGCCACGCCGGCCAGGCCGAACAGGCCGATCTGGGTATGGGACAACGACAGCGGCGCGGCGCTGAGAGGCAACACCATCGCGGTCCATAACACACTGAATGCGGCGAAGATCAACAAGGCCAGCAGGCCCCGGGTCCGCAGGGTGCGTTCCGTGACGAACAGTGCGAACAACGAGCCGATCAACCTCACATAGGACATGTCGGGCCTGGGTGTGCTGATCGCCGGGACCGCCCTGGCGAGCACGACGCACAGGGTCAGCATCAGTCCCGCCGAAACGAAATACGCCGTGCGCCATCCCGCCAGGTCGGCAATGCCCCCCGACACCAGACGGGCCAGCAGAATGCCCACCACCACGCCGCTGGTGACCGACCCCACGGCCCGGCCGCGCTGTTGCGGCGAGGCAAGGGCGGCGACATAGGCGACGATGACCTGGACCAGCACCGCCAGCATCCCCACCATGACCATCGCACCCAACAGCACCGGCCATTGCCTGGCGCAGCCGGCGACAGCGAGCGCCACGGCCGATAGCAGCGTCTGGCAGACCATCAAGTGCTTGCGGTTGACCCGGTCCCCCAAGGCAACGATGAACACCAGGCCCACGGCGTAGCCGGCCTGGGTAGCGGTCACCACGGTGCCGACCAAGCCAGGGGCGATCCGCAGATCCTGGGTGATGGAGTCGAGCAACGGCTGGACGAAGTAGACATTCGCCACGGCCAGGGCGCAGGCCAGGGAGAACAGCAGCGTCAGCCCCCGGGTGAGCCCGGGAGCGGTTGTCCGGTCCGACTGGGGGAAGGTGGAATCATGTGACGTCATGGTGCTTCCTTGGCAGATTCAGGTTTTGATTTGAAACCACTTGTTTGATTTCTAACTGTTCAGGTTTTAATCTGCAACCAGTTTTTCCGGCGGGAGTGATTCAGATGACGCAGCAGACAGGGACAGGCAGCCATGAATGTCCGGTGGCCCGGGCGGTGGAGGTCATTGGGGATCGCTGGTCGCTGCTGATCGTTCGCGACGCATTCGACGACGTGCGCAGGTTCAGTGAATTCCAGAAGAACCTCGGGCTGGCGAAGAACATCCTCGCTTCGCGCCTCAAGGCGCTGGTGGAGGTGGGGGTGCTGGAGACGAGGCCTGCCTCCGATGGCAGCGCCTACAAGGAATATGTACTGACGCAAAAGGGGCGCGAGGTATTCCCCATCGTGGTTTCCCTGCGCCAGTGGGGTGAGCGACATTTGTTCAAGGCCGGGGAAACGTACTCGGTGCTGCTGGACAATGAGCGGGACGAGCCGGTGGCGTTGCTCGAGGTTCGTTCGCTCGATGGCAGGAAACTCGAGGCGGGCGATTGCCATCGCCGTCGCGTGGCCAAGGCTTGAAGGGGGGCCCTTTCGATTTGTAAGTTCTTGGTAAACCTTCGCCACTGCACGGAATTTTCAACCTTTGCCGCGTTCCAACGCCAGCCAGAGTCGATTGCCCATGCCCTGGCACATCAGACTGAAAAACCAGGAGCTTGTCCCCATGTTCACCTCGCGTCGCTTGATCGTTGTCGCTACCGCCGTGGCCCTGTTGTCCGGCTGCGCGTCGCCTAATCCTTATGACAACCAGGGCCAGGCTTCCACTGAGTCCTCAGGGATGAGCAAGACGGCCAAGTACGGCGGCCTCGGCGCCCTGGCCGGTGCCTTGGCCGGTGCAGCCATCGGTCACGATAACCGTGGCAAAGGGGCGCTGATCGGCGCCGCAGTCGTGGGTGCTTCCGCCGCCGGCTACGGGTACTACGCCGACCAGCAGGAAAAGAAACTGCGGGCCAGCATGGCCAATACCGGCGTGGAAGTGCAGCGCCAGGGTGACCAGATCAAGTTGATCATGCCGGGCAACATCACCTTCGCCACCGATTCGGCCAACATCGCGCCCAGCTTCTACCAGCCGCTGAATAACCTGGCCAACTCCCTCAAGGAGTTCAACCAGAACCAGATCGAGATCGTGGGCTATACCGACAGCACCGGTAGCCGCCAGCACAACATGGACCTGTCCCAGCGTCGTGCGCAAAGCGTCGCCACCTACCTCACTTCCCAAGGGGTGAGCAGTGCCAACCTGAGTGCTCGTGGCGCCGGCCCGGACAACCCGGTCGCCAGCAACGCCGACGTCAACGGCCGTGCCCAGAACCGTCGCGTCGAGGTGAACCTCAAGGCGATCCCTGGCCAGCAGTATCAGGCTCCGCAACAGCAGGGGCAGACTTACCAGCAATACCCTTGATTGCCGGCAGTGGATGAAAACGGGGGGCCATGCAAACATGGCCCCCCGTTTTTTTCATGGCCTCGTTTCCATCCGGTCCCGAGCTGTGCTCATCACCCAACCTGTGGGCGCGGTCTTGCCCGCGAAAGCGGATTTGTCGACGGCACCGATGCCGACGCGGACCGGGAGGCGACGCTTTCCAGCCTCAGTCCGGAGGCGATTGTGGTGTCAGCATCCGCGTCGGCGGTGCGCCGTTGGCGTTGTGCTGGTAGATCCGGGCCGGTTGCCCCTGTTCGTTGAAGAACACCTGGCCAATCCCCGCCGAGTTCCACAAGCGCTCCCCGGCCTCGGCATGTTCCGGGGTGTGGGGAATGATGCGCATGCGTCGGCGCTGGGTGAACCAGTTCAGGGGCGAGCGAGGCGAGTAGAGCCAGCGGTTCAGGCGGTCGAACCATTCCAGCAGCCTCGGCGGAAATTCATTCTTGATGCCGCTGCTGGTGACCTGCCAGATCCGCGGGCCGCCCTTGCGGTGCGGAATCAGCACTTCATAGACGAAGGAATAATGCACATCCCCCGACAGCACCACGTAGTTACCGGGTGTGCGTGAGTGTCGGAAAATATTCAGGATCACCTGGGCCGCCCCGCGATGGGCCATCCAGTTCTCGGCGTCCACCAGCAGCGGATAGCCGCACCAGCTGAACACCCGCTGCACGGTTTCGATCAGCTTCACCCCGAAGATCGGTGCCGGCGAGACGATGATGGCCGAGGGATGGTCCAGCAACTCCTGCTGCAGTTCGCTCAGGGCCTCCCAATCCAGCAAGCCCGAGGGGTGCCTGAGGTTGCGCTCGCTGCGCCAGCGGCGGGTGCGGGTGTCGAGGACCACCAGGGCCGGGCTGCTGGGCAGCACGTAATGCCACTGCTGGAAACCCAGCAGCCTGTCGATCAGTTTGTCCTGGGGCTCGCTGTCGAGGTAGCGGTCCCGGGCGGTCTCGCCCAGGGCCACGGTGTGCCGGATCACCTCCTCGAACGCGTCCGGGTTGTTGCCCCAGCCCTGGCAGAGCAGGTAGGCGATCAGCGCGTTGCCGATGATGCGCTTGGAGAACGGATGGCCGTAGGCCGTTTCCTCCCATTGTGCGGACAGGTTCCAGTCGTCGGTGATGTCGTGATCGTCGAAGATCATCAGGCACGACAGGTGTGCGAACACCCGTGCCACACCGCCCAGTCCGGCCTTGAAGCCATCGATGCGTTGCTGTTCCAGGTCGTAGCGCTGGCGCCGTTCGGCGGTCAGCTCCGGTGGCTGCGGGTCGACCAGGGTCCATGGCACCGGTGACCAGACCAGCAGATACATCGCCATGACTTCGGCGAACGTCACCAGGTGATTATCGGCGCTGCTGCTGGTGAAGATCGGCTTGCGCGCGCCGCCGAAGAAGCGCTCGCGCAGGGTTTCGTTGCTCTCCAGCGCCGGCAGCAGATCGGCGCGATGATAATAGCTGGCCGGGTGTCGATAGAGCTTGGCGCTGTCTTCCACCACCGCGCCGTC
This sequence comes from Pseudomonas sp. 7SR1, assembly GCF_900156465.1. NCBI lineage: Bacteria > Pseudomonadati > Pseudomonadota > Gammaproteobacteria > Pseudomonadales > Pseudomonadaceae > Pseudomonas > Pseudomonas sp. 7SR1. The sequence goes on along the minus strand of NZ_LT707064.1, from coordinate 491,148 downwards.
CAGGCATTCCTCGAACAGTCCCAGGCGCTCGATCAGCGCATGAATGGCCCGCAACATCGGCCCGGCGACGTCATCGGCGTAGACCTGGTCGCCGCTCATCATCAACAGCGCCGGCCGCTGTTCCGGGGCCTGCTCCAACAGTCGGTCGACACACAGCAAGCCGTCGTTGGCGTAATGATGCGGTTTGCGGCACGAGCCATGGACCAGCTGCCCGATGCGCGAATGCAGCACGAAACTCGGGCATTGCGCCTGGCCGTACAGCAGATGCGGCGCCCATTCGGCGATGGGCGATCCATCCACCAGCAGGTCGTATTCGATCGCCACGTCCTGGGGCAGGGGGGCTTGGAGGCGCACATCGATCAGGTGCACGAACGCTTGCTGTCCCACCGGCACCACCGTGCAGCGCGATGCATCCAGCGCAAGGTCGCCCAGGCCATCCACACGCAGCGTCAATGCCAACGGACGTGTTCCCACCAGCCACATCACCAGCCGCGTGGGTTCCAACCGCCGCAGCAGCGGGCCGACCAGGACAGGAGGCAGGGCAGGGGACGTGTCGGGACTGGACGGCAGCATTCGCGGGTAGAGCTCAGGTTCGGGTGGAGGCGGGGATCATAACGCAATGGGCCTCAAAACTGGGGAGAGGCCAGCCTGGCGCAAATGTCGCGGACTCCACCGTGCCCACGCGCCGCGTGGGACCACTGCCAGGTACGCTCCGCGTTCCGCTTGCGGCAGGTGCCGCCAAGCCTCATGGGAGGCCTGCCCACGCCGAGCGCGGAACCTCTCTTCAGATGGCTCGCCCAAGGACGCTGTCGTGGCCCGGTCGCGTCACTGAGTGGTGTTGGACGCCTCGGCCGCCTTGATCAAGTCCGCTCCGATCTCCTTTTCGAACTTCGTCCACACCGGCTTCATCCTGTCACGCCAGGCGCTGCGCTCCTGTGGGGTGAGGGTGATGATCTCGGTGGTCTTGGCATCCAGGACCTGCTGCCTGTCCTGCTGGTTGAACCGTTCCGCTTCCTTGTTCGCATGAGCGGTGGACTCCACCACGATCCTGTCCAGTTCGCTGCGAATATCCGGCGGCAGGCCGTTCCAGAAGTCCGAAGTGGTGATCAGCATGTAGTCGAGGATGCCATGGTTGGACTCGGTGACGTACTTCTGCACTTCATTGAGCTTCTGGTTGTAGAAATTCGAATAGGTGTTTTCCGTGCCGTTGACCAGACCGGTACGCAACCCCTGGTACACCACCGAAAAAATCATCGGCTGAGCCTTGGCGCCTACCGCCTTGAACTGTTCGTCCAGTACGGCGGAGGTCTGTATCCGGAACGTCAGTCCCCGTGCATCCTCGGGCACCCGCAGGGGCCTGTTGGCCGACAACTGCTTCATGCCGTTGTGCCAATAGGCCAGGCCGGTAACGTTCTTCTTTTCCATGGACTTGAGCAGCTTCTGGCCTTCAGGGCTCTGCTGGAAACGGTCCACGGCGGCGATGTCGTCAAACAGGAATGGTAAGTCGAATAGCTGCACCGACTTGGTGTACTGCTCGAACTTGGCCAGGGACCGGGCGATGATCTGCACCTCCCCCAGGAGCAACGCCTCCATTTCCTTGTCATCGCCGTACAGCGTGGAATTGGGGTACACCTCGACTTTCACCCTGCCCGGCAAGCGTTCTTCCACCAGTTTCTTGAACATCAGCGCGCCCTGGCCCTTGGACGTCTGCTCGGCCACCACATGGGAAAACTTGATCACAATGGGGTCAGCCGCCATGGCCGTGCCCAACAGACCGACAGCCAGGCCAAAGACGAGTGTTTTCCAAAAAACATTGAGCATTGCCAGGTTCCCTCTGCGTTCATGGACGGCCCGGGCTCATTCCGCAGCCGGGACAACGGCAAGTCTAGGAGAAAAAACGCATGTCCTTGTGATCCGGATGTCGACTGAAGCAGAATCCAGCCAGCACCGGCCCAGGAAGCCTGGAACGCTTTCCAACCCCACAAGGATCGAACCCATGATCGACTTCAATAACAAAGGCTTCTTCAAGCTCAAGCAGAACGACGAATACGCCGAACGCGTCACGGCCCTGCTGCTGGAAGGCGAACAGGTCATCGACGCCTACAAGTCCATGCGCGACGGCGTGGTGTTCACCAACAAACGCATCATCGCGGTGAACGTGCAAGGCATTACCGGCAGCAAGAAAGACTTCACTTCCCTGCCTTACAAGAACATCGTCGCCTACTCGATCGAAACGTCCGGCACCTTCGACCTGGACTCGGAGCTTGAGATCTACTTTTCATCCCTGGGCAAGGTGAAATTCGAATTCACCGGCAAGACCGGCATCGTTGAGATATCCAGGTTGATCTCCAAGCATCTCCTGGGCTGAAAAAACTACTCTCCCGGATCCGTCCCGGTGGGAGCGGGCTCGCCCGCGAAGACGCCAGCCCAGCCGCCCTGCCTGGGCGTCTCAGTCTCCGGGAAACTCCAATAGATAACAGGCCGGCGAGCTCATTTCTGCCCGTTTCTCCAACTCATCCTCCAGCCATTCGGCCAGCACCACGGCGTTGTTTTCCACTGTGGACCTGGCGGCATGGACCAGCGTGAGATTGCCGCTGCGGGCGATGTCCACCAGCGCCCACCAATGCTGCGGCCGGGCATTCAGTTCCTGGCGATACGCCGCCTTGAACTGGGCAAAGGAAAGGTCCCCAGCCTTGAACGCCCTGCGCAATTGATGGGTGGGCGCGACGTCCGCAAGCCACTCATCGAGGTGCAGTTCATCCTTGCGGCAGTTGCGTGGCCACAGGCGGTCCACCAGCACGCGTTTGCCGTCCTCGGGAGCCGGGGCTTCATAGGCGCGTTTGCATTGGATCATGACGGGCGGCCTGTCAAAGGGACACGCGCCAGCATAGGTCCTCCAAGGCAATGCCGCACCCCTGAAGGACTGTTTTCCGATCCCTGGACGTCCCGAATTCCGCCGCCTAGAGTGAATTATTCGCGCCGGGATGACGGGGAGGGATACCGATGAATCAATTGAATGACTACACGAGCCTGACCGAGCCATTGAACGTGAAGATCATGGAGTTGGCGCCCAAGGAAAAGCGCGATGGCAAGAAAACCACCTTGTTCTTCACTTCCGATACCGAGTTCGATTCCAAGCCCCTGACCCTGACGACAGGCAGCTATCCGTTCACGCCCATCGGCAGCCTGGGTATCACGAAAGTGGACAGCCTGGGCCAGGAGTGGCGGCACGTACTGAACCAGATCACCAACCGGCATGGCCTCACGTCGGACTACAACAACCCCCACAGGGCCGATCAGCTGGTCCTGCTGGACACCCTGGACGCCGTGAAGATCAAGGAAGCGGTCGCACGGGACAAGCAATTCACCAAGGGCAGTTATTACCACCCCGATGTCGAGCAGGTATTCGGAACGACCAATCCCGTCTCGACCTTTGCCGCCCAGCAGGTCATCGAGCGCCGGGCCGCGCTGTTCCAGCCTGTGCCCGACCCGACCGCGCTGAACTATTGGAACCTGCTGGGCATGGATCCTGCCGCACAGGCGAAGGTGTACAACTGGTTGCAAGCCTACGGAGGCATTTCCCATAAGTTCTCGGTGCATGACCGCAAGTCAGGCGACCGGATCCAGAACCACTTCCAGAACCTGGAAAACTCCAAAGCCATCCATTTCGCCAGTGAAACCCGCGGCGAATATGCCGCCGCCAAGCTTCTGATCACCGTGCTCGGCAATGAGTACCAGATGAAGATCGGCAAGGCTTCATCGGGGCGCAATAACGGCATCGACCAGATCTGGGTCAAGCGCAATCTGCTCAGCGGCGTGGTTGAGGAGTACATCATCGTCGAGTGCAAAGGCAGCGTGGATGCATCCCTGAACGAAGCCCAGTACGGCTGGCAGATGTCGCCCTGCTGGGTTTTCTACTGCCTGATCGGCCTGCTGGGCACAAACGGGAATCTGGCCAGCACGTCCACCACGGATGTGTTCGCCAAGACCACCATGGTCAGGAAAATTCTCGACGCCTTGATCAATCCAGGCCCACCCGTGGTCAAGGGCCTGGTCATCCAGCCCATGACCAAGTCGGTCACCGTGCCCAATTCGATCGAAATGGTGGACCTGGGGGAATACGACCTGGTCGAGCAGTATACGAACGCAGTGGCAGGCCATACGCGGTTCCATAATGCCCCGGTGTTCAGTGGCGCCTTGTTCTAGTGTGGTGTTTCTCAAACATCGCACTAGGCTTCTCATACAGAGCCTGGGACTTTAGCCTCATGAAAAAACAAGAACACAATGACCTTCTCGACACCCTGAAGACCCGCTTCGAACGCAATCCCCAGCGCCACCCTGGCCTTCAATGGTCCGACGTCCTGGCCCGCCTCGAAGGCAACCGCGCCGCGTTGAAAACCCTCCACGCCATGGAAGCCACCGGAGGCAAGCCCGACGTCATTGGCCACGACCCGCACACCGGGCGCGTGACCTTCTGCGACTGCGCCAGGGAGACTCCCACCGGCCGTCGAAGCCTCTGCTACGATCGCGCGGCCCTGGATGCGCGCAAGGAAAACAAGCCCCAGGGCAATGCCCTGGACATGGCGACCGAGATGGGCGTGGCGCTATTGACCGAGGAGCAGTACCGCGAACTCCAGGCGCTGGAGGCGTTTGATTTGAAAACCTCCAGTTGGCTGGCGACGCCCCCCGAAGTACGTGCGCTGGGTGGGGCGATATTCGGGGACTGCCGTTATGGGCGGGTGTTCATCTACCACAACGGTGTCCAGTCGTATTACGCGGCGAGAGGGTTCCGGGGGATGTTGAGCCTATAGCTCATTGGCCTCTGCATCAGGCTGTGGTGGAACCGCCGCTGGCAAAAATCTCATCTGCCCGTTTCTCCCACTGGAGAAAAACCTCCTCGATGCGATTGCATTCCGGCTCGTCCAAATACAGGTGGAATATGCCGTGGGCGAGAAACTCGCTCAGCCCAATGAGCTTCTCGGTTTCGGTGTAGGTGGCGTTTCTTTCGCAAGGTGGATACTTGATCGTTGTATCGGCATTGGCATCGGGGGGCGCAAGCGTGCTTTTGATGTTCCAGCCCGTCGCTAGATCGGCAAACAATACCTTGATCGAGGCACAGAACTCAGACGTCAGCAAGGCCAGGACAGCGTCTCTGTGATCGAAGGGCGATATCTTTTCCAATTGCTGCGTGAACGCTTCAAGCTGTCGGAGCTGTACCCGGATGTCGGATGCCTTGAACCCGAGCGAAATCCATTTTTTTCCGGCATTGATCTTGAGCTCCGGCTTCCCCTTGCGGGGGCCGATATCCTTGCACGTCAGGCTTTTGTCATAGGCGTTTTCCCGTACGTAGCTAAAACACATGAACGCCCGAAGCACCATCTGGTAGATGGCTCGGGTGGCCTCTACTTTCTCCTCGATCAGCCGCTGGGCTTCGCGTCTGTGGTCGTCGGCTCTCTCCTGTCGGCTTCGCGCTTCGGAGTTTCTACTTTCGTGCCGGGAGACGAGTATCGCCACAATGATCGCGTAGATACTGCCGATACCTTGGAGCCATGCGGGAAGATTACTCTTGTCCCAGATCAGCGTTGCCGAGACGATGATCAGCAACGAAACCGCAAGGGTGCCGTAGAGGAAAACCTGAGAGTCGGGATTTGTTTTCCGATTGGCTTTGCTCAAGGCCTTTGCGATTCCAAGGACGGCAAGCAAGGACAGCGAGATGATCAGGAACGTGCTCAACTGCCCGATGGTGCTGGAGTCCAGGGCGCTCACGATGGGACCGCCGGAGCGGTTGGGGGTGTGGAGTCGTGTAGCGATCCGTGCATGGTTCAGGCGTCCTTTCGAATGATGGCTCGATGCTATATTGCTGGGCTGCGTTTCGACAACAAATCTTCGACGCCTCCCGCCATGTCCTGTCCGATGTTCACCACGGATGTCGTTTGCATAAAAAAGGTCTTGCCCGGCAAGGCCTTTTTTCATGCAAACGACCTTGAGGAAACAATGTCGTCCCTGCGCTACGCCTTCAAGTCTTCACCTGACCTGCCGCTATCGGTATAACGATTTTTACCGATCCATCGATTGCCTTTGCGATGCCTCTGCTTTTTCGGCACAGGCCTGGCAAAGGCACGATAAGAGAACGCAGCGTATGGACGACGGACGATATGAAAGGCGGGCGGCTGGGGATGCGGCTGTGTCATCCGGGCCGCTGCCGCATATCCTGCTTATCGACGATGAGCCCGAGGACCTCCGGGCAACCCTCGTCCTGCTCAAGGCGCAACCCTGGCGCATATCCCTGGCCAGCGACGCCCACCAGGGCTACCAGCGAGCCTTGGCGTTGCGTCCGGACCTGATCGTGCTGGACGTGCACATGCCGCAGATGGATGGTTTCAGCCTGTGCAGGCTGTTGCGCGAGGCACCGGCGACCCGCCAGACCCCCATTCTTTTCCTGTCTTCGGCCAACAGCACCGTCGAGCGCCTGGAGGGGCTGACCGTCGGCGGGGTCGATTACATTCCCAAATCCTGCGCCCCCGAGGAAGTGCTGGCGCGTATCAGGATCCACCTGCAATTGACCTGGCGCGCACCGCCGACCAACCAGCACAGCCCGGCGGAGCCGGAGCCCGAGGGTGACGAGATCGTCCTGCGCGCGGCGATGCGGCTGATCGAAAATCACCTCGACGACATCCCTTCCCTGGTGCAACTGGCGCACAAGGTCGGCACCCATGAGAAACGCCTTTCACGGATTTTTCGCGAGCATCTGGGCCTGACTGTGTTCGCCTATATTCGCGATGCGCGGCTGCGTCGCGGCCAGGAGTTGCTCGGCGAAAGCGCCATGAGTGTGCAAGACGTCGCCGAACTGGTGGGGTTTCGCAATGCCTGCAACTTCACCACGGCCTTCCGCCAGCGAATCGGCATGACCCCCAGCCAGTTTCGCCAGCAGACCCTGGGCATCGCTGATACAGAGTCGGCCGGGCGCACCTGATGCGGCTTCTACGGTTTGTGCTGCTGGCGCTGGCGTTGTTGTGCGCCGACCGTTTGCGTGCGGCACCCATGGGCTTCTGCCAGGTTGAACGCCTGGACCTGATGCCCTCGATGCAGGTTTTCGAGGACGAGCAGGCCAGGTTGAGCGTGGATGAAGTTGCCCGGTTGCCCGAAACGCGATTCAGCATCGCGACTCCGGATTGGCCGGCGCAAGGCTATAGCCGCTCGGCGTTCTGGCTCAAAGTGCAACTGACCAATCCGAACGATACGGCCTGTTCGCGCCTGTTGGTGATCGGAGCGCCGCGCCTGGAAGACATCCGTGTCTACCAGCCTTCAGAGGGGCGCTGGCGCGAAGCCCATGCCGGCAGTGCCCATCCGTTGGCCGAATGGCCCCAACCAGCGGCGCGTCAGCCGGCGTTTGCGGTGTCGCTGGCGGCAGGGCAGGGCACCACGTTGTTGATCCGGGTCACCAGCCACTTCCAGATGCTGCTGGAGCCGCAGCTATGGTCCGAACCGGCATTGCTGCGCAGTCAGCAGCAGACGTACCTGAGCGACGGCCTCACCCTGGGCATCGTCCTGCTGGTGGTCCCGTTCGGCCTCATCGTCGGCTGGATCCTGCGTTCCCGGTTGCTGAGCGTGAATGCGGGCGCGGTCCTGAGCTATATCCTGCTGACCTGTATCTTGAACGGCTACCTCGTCTACTGGCCCTCGGCGCTGGGCTGGACGCGGGAACTGCTGACCTGCGCCAGCGTGATCTCCTTCGTGCTGTTCCTCGCCTACATGCGCGTGCTGCTGCAGGTGGCCCGGCTGCCCGCCTTCATTGGCTGGAGTTATTGGGTACCGCTGCTGGGATGTGCCCTTGGCCGGGTCTGGTGGCTGAAGGTCGATCCGATCCAGGGGGCGCAGATGATCCAGGCCTCCCTGTTGAGTTTCTACGGCGTGCTCCTGGCCACGTTGTTCATGGCCTGGCGCAGGCGGCTCAGCTACAGCTGGATGGCGTGGCTGGTTCCGGCACTGCTGTTTTCGCAATTGCTGATGCGGTATTTCTTCCCCCAGGAACAGTTGCCCTGGCAATCGCCGCAAAGCAAGAACAGCCTGTCCTCGACTCTGCCGGGCGTGGCGTTGCTGGTGTGCACGCTGATCATGGAAGTCAGCCGCAGCCGTCACCGGGAGAAGCATGCGCTGTCGAGCCTCGAACAACAGCGCCAGGCCGAGCATGAGCGCCTGGAAAGCACCGTGGCGCTACGCACTGCCCAGTTGCGCGAATCCCTGGCGGCCCGCAGTGCGTTGATGGCCCGCATCAGCCACGACCTGCGTTCGCCGCTGGTGCGCATCATCGACTACGCACGGCTGTTGCACGGCGGGCCCAACCGGGAATACCCGGCCAGCATCGAGCGCAATGCCCGCCAGCAACTGGAGCTGATCGACGAGATGCTCGAGTTCTCCCGCGGCGAGCTGGAGCAGATGCAACTGACTCTCGCGCCCGGCTATCTGTACGGGTTCCTCAGGGAGGTCGCCGATGAGGCGGCCTTCCTCGCCGCGCGGCAGGGCAATACCTTTGAAGCCGTCCTGGCGGATGACCTGCCGGCGCTGGTGGAGGCCGATTTCAAACGCCTCCGGCAGATCCTCATGAACCTGCTGGCGAACGCGGCGAAATTCACCCGTGATGGCCAGATCCGCTTTGAAGTGAATGCTTGTCCAGGAGCCGGCCCGGAGACTGTCGAGCTGACGTTCAGCGTGATCGACAGCGGTATCGGCATCGATCCACAGGAATTCGAACAGCTGCTGCAACCGTTTCGCCGCGGCCGCAATGCGCAACGCTTCGAAGGCAGCGGGCTGGGCCTGTCCATCGTCACCCAACTGCTGGAGCGCATGGGCAGCCGTTTGCAACCCCAGGCCACGGGGCAGGGCGGCAGCCGCTTCAGCTTTCGTTTGCAGTTGAAATGCGCCCAGGAAGACGAGCTTGAAAACGGCATCGTCGATAACAATGCCGCGCCGCTGGATGGCCAGGGCAAGCAGGTCCTGCTGGTGGACGATATCGAGCAGAACAGCGAATGGCTGTATGACCTGCTGGCCGGCTACGGTTTCGACGTGAGCATCGCGGCCAACGGCGAGGACGCCTTGGCCTGCCTGGCGCAGCAGCCGGTCGATCTGTTGATCAGCGACCAGATGATGCCTGGCATGGATGGCTGGGAACTGCTGCAGCGGGTACGCGAGCATTGGCGCGGTCTGCCAGTGATGCTCTACTCGGCGGTGCCTGCGCGCAGGCCGCAGGGCTATCCGCCGGATCTGGTCTTCGATGCGGTCCTGCTCAAGCCGGCCGACAGCCGCGAGTTGCTGGCGTGGGTCAAGACACTGGCGGGCTTGGACACGGTGCCTCGCGCCATGGCCTGGGAGCGATAGCATGCCGGGTCCGCGTTGCAGGCTGCTCTTGCTCGGCAGCTTGGCGGCATTGCCCTGGGCATCGGTCAACGCCGGGCCAGCGCAGCCATCCACCCCCGCGTCGCCCAGCTCACTGGTGCTCGACGAAACCACGGTGACTGCTCGGCGCCGAGAGGAAAACCCGCAGGACGTGCCGATCCCCATCAATGTCCTCTATGGCGAGCAACTGGACGAAGCCGGCCTGCACACCCTCCAGGACATCCAGCAACGGGTGCCCGGGCTGGTGGTGTCCGGGCACGATGCGCGTTATGCCGGCTTCGGCCTGCGCGGGTTTGGCGCGACCGCCTATAACGACGGTCTGGAGGGCAGCGTCGGCACCTACGTCGATGGCGTCTACCTGGCGCGCCAGGGCATGGCCTTCACCGAGCTGATGGACATCGAGCGCATCGAAGTGCTGCGTGGGCCCCAAGGTACTTTGTTCGGCAAGAACACCACGGCGGGGGCGCTGAACATCGTCACCCGCCCACCGACGTTCCAATCCGAGGCCAGCCTGGAAGCCAGCCACGGCGAGCATGGCCTGGGCGAATACCGCGGGACGATTTCCGGAGCGCTGCGCGACGAGGTGTTGGCCGGGCGGCTCAACGTCTTCGAACGCTCGGTGGATGGGCAGGTGGAAAACCTGGAAGACGGCGCCCGCCTCGGCGACGCCGACAGCCAAGGCCTGCGCGGGCAATTGCTATGGACGCCCACCGAGGCCTTCAGCGCGCGTCTGATCGCCGACTATGCCGAGCAGAACGAGGCCGGCAACGTGCTGCTGGTCAATCACTACAGCCCACAGACCCGCAAGCGCGCCCGGTTCCTCGGCTATCCGCTGGCGGAGCCCGACCCTTACCGGCGCGAGGTGCGCATTGACGCGCCGGGGCGTCCGCAAACCCTGCAGGACGGTGTTTCCCTTGAGCTGAACTGGGACCTGGACGAGGCGATGCGCTTGACCAGCATCACGGCTTATCGTGACTGGGACTACCGCGCCACGCGGGACGGCGACAGCACCGCGTTGGCGGTGGCGCAGTCCGAGGCGCAGCTGGGGCATCGGCAGTTCAGCCAGGAATGGCGACTGTCCGGCACGGCCGGCTCGTCCGTCGACTATGTCGCTGGGCTCTATTACTTGCGCCAGCAGCTCGATCGCGAGATCGACGTGGCGTTCGGCAAGGATGCCGCACCCTGGTTCGTGGGCGACCAACTGGCGCTGTTGCAGAAACTCTATGGCATCACCTTCACCGATCCGAGCCAGGTGCCGGCGCAGTTGCTGGAAGGTGCCCGGCAGCATTACGACGGCGAGCAGAAGGGCGACAGCCGGGCAATTTTCGGCCAGGTTTCCTGGCGCCCCGTCGACCCTCTCGAGCTCACCGGCGGCCTGCGCTACAGCCAGGAGCGCAAGGACGGTTGGGTGTCCCGCGACGTCAGCAACCTCGCTTCGCTGGACGGTTTGCCGCCGACGTTCCAGGCCGGCGGCCAGTTGCTGCGCGACATCGCCCTGGGGGGCAGTTACTACCGTGAGGACTCGATCGAAGAGGACAACCTCTCCGGCCTGCTCAGCGCCAGCTATCGCTTCAGCGATGCGGTGATGGGCTATGTCAGCTGGTCTCGCGGCTACAAGGCCGGCGGCATCAACTTCGACGTGGTCGGCCCGTTCGCCGAGCCCACCTTCGAACCGGAGCGCGCCACGTCCCTGGAACTGGGCATCAAGACACGCTTGTGGGATGAGCGGGCGATGCTCGACCTGGCGGTCTACCAGACCGATGTCGACAACTACCAGGCGCTCACCTACAGCCCGCCGACCTCCGTGCTCGCGCCACCGTTGAGGGACAATCTGATCAACGTCGGCAAGGTCCGCCTGCGTGGTGTCGAGCTGGATTCGGCCTGGCAACTGGCTCCCTGGCTCACCGGGCGCCTTGGCCTGGCCTGGAGCGATGCGCGCTACCGCAGTTTTCCCAACGCCCCGTGCCCGCCGGCCTCGGGCCAATGGACTTGCGACCTCAGCGGCGATCGCCTCTACAACGCGCCGGAATGGAACCTCAGCAGCGGCCTGGACCATCGCCATCCGTTGCCGTACGGGCTGGAGGTCTACAGCGGCGTCGACTACAGCTTTCGCACCGGCTACTACGGCACCCTCGAAGGGGGCGAAGGCAGTTATCAGCCCAGCTACGGCCTCACCAACCTGCGCCTGGGCCTGCGCAGCCAGGACCGTGCCTGGGAAGTGGAAGGCTGGGCACGCAACCTGTTCGACCGCCACTACATCACTGCCGTGTACTCGCTGCTGGGCGCGGGTGACTACGGCGCCATGACCGGCAGCGAACGAACCCTGGGCACCACCGTCAGGCTTCGCTATTGACCGAAATGAAGCGGGTCGGACAAAACGCCAGGCGATTGCCCCCGGCTTTTTTCGACAGGTACATGGCCTGGTCCGCCTTGCTGATCAACGCATCGACTTCCTGCCCATGCTCAGGAAAGAACGCCACGCCGATACTCGCGGCAATCTCCACTGTTTGCGCACCGATCAAGATGGGCGCATTGGCCGCCGCCAGCATCCGCTTGAGCAAAGGCTCGCTGTCCTCCACCTCTTGCAAACCCACCAGCCCCGCCACGAATTCATCGCCACCGAGCCGCGCCAACGTATCGCCCTCCCGCAGCGTCGCATTGATCCGCGCCGCGACAATCTGCAATACCCGATCACCCCAGTCATGCCCATAACTGTCGTTGAGCGCCTTGAACCCATCCAGATCAATGAACGCGATGGCCACCTGGTGCTGGTGAATCCGCGCCTTGCCCAACGCCTGACGCATCCGCTCGGCCAACAGCAACCGATTGGGCAACTGCGTGAGCGCGTCATAACGGGCATCGCGCTCCAGTAACTGAAGGCGTTGCTTCACCTGCGTCATATCGCTGAGCAGCGCCACATAGTGCTGAACATTCCCGTGACGGTCATGCACGGCACTGATGCTGATGCGCGACGTCATCTCCCGACCGTCCTTATGGCTGCTTTGGATTTCACCCGACCAATGCCCATGGAAATCCAGCGCATTCTTCATCGGCGCATAAAACGCCGCGAGCCGACGCACCATGCGATGAGCGTTCAACTCCCGGCCCCTGACCTCGTCTTGCCCGTAGCCGGTCAGGCGCGTGAAAGCCTCGTTCACGTCGATGACCCGACCGTACGGATCGACAAGGGCGACCCCCTCCCGCCCGTGGCTGAACACCGTCGCGGCCAGCTCCGGGCAGATGGAGCCAATGCGCCGGTCCGGCGCGTCTTCATCACGGGTCGCTGGCCATCTCTGGGAATCGAAACCCTGCTGCGCCAGAGAACTCACCAGGGCAGACAGTGCCTTGTGCAGGCGGATCAGGGCATTCGTGACGAGCCTGGAGTCGAGGCAGTAGCGACGAACGAAGGTGCGTAGGTTCATGGGAGGTACACGGTGCTTGGTTGTAACGCCAGAGAGTGAAGAAGGCATTATCGAGGCGGCAATAAGCGGAGGACTTTGCTGGAGCGGATGACAGCTTTGCGGGAAGGGACGGGTCGAAAATTTTTTTGCGGGAAGGGAGCGTGTTGATCGAAGGGCGGAGCCGGCTGACCATCGCCAGGCCCGCTCCCTGCATCATCTGTACAGCGAGTGGCCCCGTCACCCACTCGCCAGCACAACCCGACCAAACCGAGCGCTGCGATCCTGCGGCGTAATCGCCAGCAACCGATCGAGGCGAATCTCCTGGTGCCCATCGGCAGTTTCCACCTCGAGAAATTCCTCTCGCGTGGGGGCGGTACGCGTGGTGATCGCACGCGCTGTCAGGCGTTGGCCGTCAGTCAGTTCGATCTCCAGCGTGTAGCCGTACAGGCAGGCAATTTCCAGGTAGTCATGCAGGTCGCAGTCCAGCGGTCGATAGGTGCTCATGTCAGGCCTCGCAACCTTGCAGCTTGAGGATGAAGAAACCTTGCCGGGCGATGGCCTCGTCTACCGCGGGGTTGCCCGGCTCGACATGGCAGAAGCGGCAGTCGTTCAAGATGATGTCCTGGTCTTCGATACCCTGTTCGGCGAGGAAACGTCGCGCGCAGGCTTGGGCGAATGCCTGGTCGTTACGGTCTATCAGCACATCGAAATGCAGGTAGCGCCCGTCTTGGGTGCGTACGTGGGTGTCATAGACTTTGAGGGTCATGGTGTTCTCCCGGTGACAGCCAATGGAGCGAGCGGACAGGTTGGGGCGCCACCTGTCCGTCGCGAAGTCAGAGCGAATCAGAGCAGTTGTTTCAACATCGCCTGCAGTTGCTGGTTACGCGCCTCATCCAATGGAAAAACCGGCAGACGCGGATCGCCGACCTCCAGGCCAAGAGTTCGCAAACCGGCCTTGATGGTGGCGGGCAAACCGCCCTTGAGGATGAAGTCCAGCAGCGGCAATTGACGATAGAACAACGCCCGGGCCCGGCTCAGGTCGTTGGCCAAAACAGCGTCGTACAGGTCGAGATTGAGCTGCGGGATCAGGTTCGGCGCGGCGGTGCACCAGCCTTTGGCGCCGGCCGCGAAGGCTTCCAGCGCCAAGGGGTTGCAACCGTTGTAGAACGGCACCTGGCCTTCGCCCAGCAACTGCAGCTTGTGCATGCGCTGAATGTCGCCGGTGCTTTCCTTGACCATGGTGACGTTATCCACCGCGTTGAAAATCCGCAGGATGAGCTCCACCGACATGTCGATGCCGCTGGTGGCAGGATTGTTATAGAGCATGATGGGCAGGTCGATGCTGGCGCCGATGGCCTGGTAGTGCGCCAGGATTTCCGCCTCGCTCAGTTTCCAGTAAGCGGCCGGCAACACCATCACCACATCGGCGCCCTTCGCCTGGGCAAAGCGTGCGCGGCGCACCGCCTTGGCGGTGGTCAAGTCAGACACGCTGACCACGGTGGGCACCCGGCCGGCGACGCGGGCGATGCTGAACTCGCTGACCTGGTCCCACTCGGCGTCGCTCAGGTAGGCACCTTCACCGGTGCTGCCCAGGGGCGCGATGGCATGCACGCCGCTGTCGATCAGACGGTCGATGGACCGGCCCAAGGCGTCCAGGTCCAAGCCCTGGCCGTCGGTGGAGAAGGGCGTGATGGTGTAGCCGATGATGCCGTGGATGTTGGGGGTAGACATGGCTTCGCTCCTGGTGGGTTCAGTTCAAGCAATCGGCGTGTTGACGCAGGGTCTGCCGGGCGTAGTAGTTGAAGGCGGCCGCGTGGCGCTTGGGGCGGGCGATCCAGTCGTGGGCTTCGCGGCCCAGGTGAGGCAGGATCGGTTTCACCTCGCCGGCGGCCATGGCCAGCAATTGCAGCTTCGCGGCGCGTTCGATCAGTTGGGCGATGTTGCAGGCTTCTTCCACGGTGGCACCGGTGGACAACTGGCCGTGGTGGGAAAGCAGGATGGCGCGCTTGTCACCCAGGGCACCGGCGATCAATTCGCCTTCCTCGTTGCCCACCGGCACCCCCGGCCAGCCCTCCAGGAAGGCGCAGTCGTCGTACAGCGGGCAGAGGTCCATGTGGGAAATCTGCAGCGGCACCTCCAGCATCGACAACGCGGCGATGTGGGTCGGGTGGGTGTGAATGATGCAATTCACATCCGGCCGGGCGCGGTAGACCCAAGTGTGAAAGCGGTTGGCCGGGTTGGGCATGCCATGGCCCTCCAGCACCTCGAGGTCTTCATTGACCAGCAACAGGTTGCTGGCGGTGATTTCATCGAAGCCCAGGCCCAATTGCTGGGTGTAATAAGTGCCAGGTTGCGGCCCGCGCGCGGTAATCTGCCCCGCCAGGCCCGAGTCGTGGCCGTTCTCGAACAGGATGCGGCAGGTCAGGGCCAGCTTTTGTCGTACAGTCCACGTATTATCCGGCAGTGTTTTCTGCATCTGGTTAACAGCATGCTGGACCAGTTGGTCCTTGGGCGTCGCCAGTGTCTTGCTCATATCCGTTCTCCTGATTCGTTCTTTGACCGTTCTTGATCCGCGTCATGGAAGCTGTGAAAGGAAGGTGCTAATGACACTAAATAGACTATATGACACAAAGTGTCATTTGCAATCGCAGATTGTCCGTTTCTCTGGAAATGTTGGTTACCTATGTCCATTCGCTTGAAATTGCTCAGGAAAAAACTCGGCATGACACTGGACGTCCTGGCCGAAAAAACCGGGATGACCAAGAGCTACCTGTCCAAGGTGGAGCGGGGCTTGAGCACGCCCTCCATCGCCACGGCGCTCAAGCTCGCCAAGGCCCTGAGCGTGAAAGTCGAGGAGCTGTTCTCCGAAGAAAACGTTTCCCTCGACAGCTACAGCCTGGTGCGCAGCGAAGACCGCCAATCCCTCGCGGCGAGCAGCGGCAGTTCCGAATACGCGGTATTGGCCCATCAAGTGTCCGAGCGCAGCCTGCTGCCCTTCATCCTCTATCCCGCCAGCGAATTCACCGCCCATCACGCGTTCAAGGAACACACCGGAGAGGAGTTCCTGTTCGTGCATGAGGGCCAGGTGGAAGTGGACTTCATGAACGAGCGCGTGTTGCTGAATCGCGGCGATGCCCTGCATTTCAATGCGCAGAAACCCCACCGCCTGCGTTCGGTGGGGGATGTTCAGGCGCAGTTGCTGGTGGTGGTGCACAGCGATGAGTCGGCGGAGAAGGGCGAGGGCGCATAACGCCGCGCCACTCCGCCAACGCAAGCCCGCCCGGCGCCGGGTGGGCCGGTTTCACTGATTGATCTTGCCGGGCAGGGACAGATCGCCCGACGCCACCTTGAACACGTCGGTCACGCACAGGAGCGGGTTGTGCACGCTGGCGTTCACCCGCAGGGCCGCCGTGACGCCGTCGAAAGCACCGGCCTCTACCGCGCCGATGTCGTCGAACGGCACCCGCACTTCGACGGTTTGCCGAGTAATGGTCGGGGTCCAACCCGGGCTGTCGATCAGGATCGGCAGGCCCGGCCAAGTCTTCGGCACACGGGGCTTGGCCCCTTCGGGAATGTCCACCACCTTCAGCGAATCTTTTCCACAGGCCGGGTCGGGTTGCAGCACCACCCAGTGGGAATGCCATAGGTCACCGTCGTTATCCAGGCGCCCATCATGGTTCTCGTCGAACAGCGGGGTGTCGTCGAAGTCCGGGTGTGAGGTGACGGCGAATGCCAGGATCCCGGACTTTGGCTCGAAACCGATGACTGAAGGGTCCAGGCTGGTGGGCCAGACATAGGAGAACACGGTACTGCCTGCCAGTTTGCCGCTGGCAGCGGGGTGTACCTTGCCGGCCTTGCCGGACACCGCCATGTGAAAGATCGCCACGTTGCCTTGGGTCGTGATCTTCGTATGGACGATATCGAACGGCGCCTGCACGGATTTCGTCGGCTGGCTGGCGATGCCGCCTTGATGGGCTGCTTCATGGGCGCTGACGCTGGCGCTCAAGCCAAGCAGCAACGAAGCGCAAAGGAGGTGGGATCGGGTGAATTTCATAATGGGTCCTTCTGCCAAGTGATGTGTGGTGCTGGCAGTGTAGGGCGACGTTATGTACTATTTGGCTCTTAACGTACACCTAACATATCTATCCGTTCAGAATGCAAGCGCTCCCGACCATTGATCGCCTCTCCGGCATCCTCGACCATTTCCGCGTGCAGGCGCAGTTACATCACACAGGTGCCCTGTGCGGTGTGAATCGCTTCGATGCGCGGGAAGGGTTCGGTTACCTGCATGTGCTGCGCCGGGGCCAATTGAAAGTCACTCACCCTGGTGGGCAAGGCCTGCCCTCGATGCGCTTCGAAGAGCCGTCGCTGCTGTTCTATCCGTGTCCGCTCACCCATCAATTCCACAACGCCCCAGCGGAAGGTGTCGACTTCACCTGTGCCCGAGTTATGTTCGAGGGCGGTTCAAGCAACCCGCTGGCCCGAGCGCTGCCTCCGTTGATTGCCCTGCCGTTGGCCCAGGTCCCAGGCCTGCACGCCGCCCTGGAATTGCTGTTCGCCGAGACCGACCACGTGCGTTGCGGTCAACGGATGCTCGCCGACCGACTGTTCGAAGTCGTGGTGTTGCAACTGTTGCGCTGGCTGCTCGACCACCAACATGAAGCTGGCATACGGCCAGGCCTGATCGCCGGGCTCTCCAACCCACGCCTGGCCCGCGCCCTGGTGGCGATCCACGAAGACCCCGGCGCCGCCTGGACCCTGGAACGCATGGCGGAACGCGCCTGCCTGTCACGCACGGCATTTGCCAACACCTTTCGCGACGTGGTCGGCCAAACCCCCGCCGACTACCTGACCAGCTGGCGCATCGCCCTGGCGCAGAGCCGCTTGCGCCAAGGTGAGTCCATCAAGAGTTTGACCGAAGAGCTTGGCTATACCACGCCGTCGGCACTGTCGCGGGCTTTTACGGCCAAGGTGGGGGTGTCGCCTCGGGGGTGGTTGGCAGCCGGCCGTTGATCACATGCCGGATCGGGTTCGCGCTATTCTCAGAGATCCGCTTCACACCCATCGCCTCCGCCTTTCGTCATGGCGGTGGGTCTTGTTGAACTGGATGTTTCTGGGGATCTTCTTCCGAACGCTCTTCGTATGTATGGCATGAAGCAGCAAGATCGCTTCTACTGAAGCGCCTTGACCCTCCTTATGGATTAGGAACGATTGATGACCTTTGTCTCGACACTCAGGCAGTACTCGATAAAAGGCTGGGCCGCTGTGGTAGCGATTGTTGGCTTGATGGCAGGTATCCCCAGCATTTCATCCTGGTTGGCTGAAATAAGGGCCGACTATTACAAAAGCCATTTCATTGGACGTTGGACCGAGGCGTTCAGCTATCCCAATGGCGACGGTGTGCAGTTCGAATTCAAGGGCATGATCGAGTACTTTCCCAACAGCCTTTACAACATTAACGGCGTGGTGGCGTTGGTCGGCACAGAGCCTTCTAAGCCCTATCGGTTCGAATACAGCGTCAATGGCGCGGGCAACTGGAGTGCCGACAGCGACTACCTTTCGTTCACCTTGGGGCAGATGAAGACAATGCCCAAGGCTTACACGATTGATGGCAAGGCTATTTCGCCGTTGATGGTGGCGCACGTTGTCGGCCCAAGCATGCCCAATCTCAGTGATATCTATCCGGCAGGTGCATCGGGGCAAGCGCGCATCAAGGAAGTGGAAAAGAACAGGATTGTCCTGGAGCAGGCAGGCCCGGACGGCAGGCCCTTCATTATCGACACCCACCGTCAGATAAGTCCCTAGGCTCTGTTTGAAAAAGTCTTGGGACGGAGGTCAGGCAAGGCGAAAACCGGCGAGAAACGGCTGGGGTCGCGCTCGACTTTACTGGAGTAAATGAGCATTGCGATCGGACTCGCGCACGAGCCGGCTTTCAACGCAGCATGAACGAGTATCAAGGCTTTTCAGACACGGCCTAGAGCTCACATCGTCTTGCGCCGTTACCTACAACTACGCCAGAATCCGCCGGCTTGTGCGCCTGTTGTTGCGTCGGTAGTTTGAGCCTGTCACTGCTCATCAGTGATCGGGTTTAGTCGCCCACGGTGAAACAGGTTGTGCAAGGCGTCATCCAGTCGGGATTCCCATCCTGCACTTGATGGTGGCTGTGCGCAGGGCGTCCTCGGACGCGCCGGTTTCTTGTTTCCCCGGTCGACTAACCTGCGTACAGCTGCCTCCCATCGTTTAGTCGCGAGCGGGTGATGGCTCCAACTACAGGAAACAAGACGATGGCAAAAGTTACTCCGAATCCCCCAGATACACACGAACACGTCTCCCGCGCCCAGACTGCGCGCAACAAGAAAATCGACGGCGCTGCCACGCGAGCGTTGGATTTTTACCTCAAGCCCAAGTCGGAAACACCCGACAATCCCAACACCATCTTTCGCATCGTGTCTGATGTTGATTCCGAATGCCTGCTGGTCAGTCTCAGTGAGAACCTGGCTTCGGCCAATGCCATGATCAGTGATCTTGCGTTCGACCTGGATGGGTCTCGGCGGCACGTGGCCTTGGGGATCCAGCAAGTGATCGAGCTAAGTGAGCTGTTGGCGAATCGGGCGTTGGATATTGTTGAGGTGAGGTAGATCCGCTGGATCAATTGCTACCTATTCATTTAAGGGGCGTAAAGCCCCTTTTTTCGTCGCGGATCGTTGTATATCCCACGTTCATGAGTGGCAAGGTAACGAGGTTCTTTTGGAGCAAACGTCGCTGGAAATCAGGATGAATGGTTTGATGAGCAATCCACTCACATTCCCGAAGAGAATCCCGGCACTTGAGTCACGGTAGTCCGTATCGAACAAAACGCCGCTTCATATTGGCCCAGCATCCGCAACACCCAATCCACGCGCTTTCGCATTCGCTTATCCTCCTCTCCTATCGGCGTATCACCTTCCATGACCGACTCCACATTGCGGATAATGAGGTGCTCTGGCAAATAAACGATTCGGCAGTTCTTATAACTCGAAGCCCGTAACTCCGAAATAGGATAAGCGCCTCCAAGGCCTGCAGACACCCCCACCAGTAGGGCCGGCTTATGACCGAGTTCCTCGATGCCTGCGTAAACGAAGAAATTCTTCAATGCAGGGCATGCCATGCCATTCCACTCGGGGCAGATGACTATTAACGCCGTCGCCCTCTTGAGGCTTGATTGCAGTGAGTTCCAAATGGACTGCACATCCTCTTGCGGCCAAAGGGGGAGCCGCTGGCGTGCCAGATCCATCACCTGAGCGGAATCGAAGAGCTCAAGTTCATCTATCCGGCGATAGAGATACTCGGCCACTTTCAAGGATTGACTGCCCTCTCGCTGGGAGCCGGCGATGATGACTAGATGACGGTTCATTGGGCTACCTTTTCATTTGTCTTGGCTGCAGGTTTCGCATGACGGCGGCGAGCCAGAGGCCAGAACAATTCCTCGGTCCAGCTGATTGGTGACAGGTTTTCGATACCGTAGGCGGGCGGGCGTCGCCGAGTGATCTTGGCCGTTCCGAACAGCATGTCCCAGACGAACAGTAAGTTGCCGAAGTTGCCTTTGTAATGGGTGACGCCGTCTTCGGCGGTCAGTCCGTGATGCGCCGAGTGCGTCGAGGGAGTGGAAATGACGCGCTCCAGCACCCAGACCACAGGGCGCAACGCCGGGATCCGGTAGAGTTTTTCATCCCATGGCACGCTGCTGTGGGCGGCAAAAATGACCGTCATCTTCACGATCAGGTAGACGTAATACACCGGCGCCAGGCCCAGGTAGATCAACATGCCGCTGAGCCAGATACCGGGCATCAGCAAGTAATAGAAACTGTTGTTGCGATAGACGATGCGGATGCTCATATACGGCGCGGAATGATGCGCCCGGTGCAAGGCGTACAACATTGGCACTCGATGCGTCAGGCGATGCCACCAGTATTGCGTCATATCGTCCAGCAGCAGGAACAGGGCGAACCCGGCCACCCAGGGCAGGGCAATGAGGGCATCTTTCAGCTCCGGTACGGTGAGGCTGAGGATCTTTCCACTGAACCACATCACCGCGGGAAACGTTATGGTCACCAGGATGCCGGAGCCAATCGCCTCTATGAGCACGTCACGCCGGCTGCCGGTCGATTGCTTGAACGCGGAGCAGGCGAGCTCCAGTAACACGAAGGCGAGGAAGATCCCGGCCACTATCAACGTTGGATGATTAGCGAGCATTGTTGTATTCATGGCACTCTCGAATTAGGCCCAAAGGGCAATGCCATTTCATTAGAAACCGAGGGCTCGGTGCTCCCTATGCGCGAAACGGACAGAATCACGGGAACAGCGGCCAATCGCTCGGCGCAGCGCTTTCATCGGGGCAAGCTCGGGCAGGTACTGGAGCGTTTTCTGAATGCACAGGCCACCGGAAAGAACCGGGACTACAGCCTGGTCGAACTGGACCAGCTATGGCGCGATGCAGCGTGTGTCGACCCTGCCATTGGACTGAAGCTCTTCTCGCTGTTCACCCCCCAGGACGTGCACGTCCTGGCCTACCTTTGCCTCTACAGCCCGGATGTCTTGTCAGCCTTGCGCCTATGGGCCAGGTACGTACCCCTGGCGTCGGACGCGGACAGCATGCGACTGCTGGACGATGGGAAGGGCATGGGCATCGAACTGTGGGTCAATGCGCCCGCCGAAGTGGCGCGCTACATCGTCGAGCACTACGGGGTAATGGCCGTCACGCAACTGCAGCGCGGGACCGGTCAGCCGGTCAAACCGATCCTGGCGCAGTTCGCCCATTCGCGGCCGTCGTACCATACCGAGTACGTCCAGTGGTTCGGCGAACACCTGGAGTTCGATTGCCCGGCCAACCGCTTCTACTTCCACGACCAAACCGCGACGCTGCCGATGCAGACGCGTCATCACGGCATGCTGGAACTGCTGACCCAGGAATTGGACCGTCGCATCTCCGCCCATCGACATTTCACCGGCTGGTCGGCAACGGTGGCCGAAAGTGTATGGCGCGCGTTGGGGCGAAACGAAGTGCCCAATCTGGTCAGCGTGGCCGAGGCACTGAACCACACGCCGCGAACATTACGCAGACGTTTGCAGGAGCAGGACACCACCTTCAGGCAAGTGCTCGACCAAGTGCGCGCCGAATTGGAACTGCACTTGGAGATGCAAGGCGAACCGTTGGCGGAGATTGCCGCACGGTTGGGGTATAGCGATACGGCGGCGTATCTGCATGCGCGAGGTCGGTGGCGGTCGTAACACTCACTCCGCTAGATCCTATGTGATTGTCTGTGAAAAAACACTCAACCCCATTCGACCTAGCAGGAAAATAAGCAGCACCAGAAAGAAAACCCTTATAAAGCCACTTCCATAACGCAGTGCCAAAAATACACCGGCGAGAGAACCTGCCATGTTGCAAAGAGCAACCAAGCCTCCGACAGTCCATAACACATTGCCAGACGGAACAAAGAACATAAGTGCAGCGCTAAACGTCCCAAAATTAACCAGCTTTGCCGATGCTGATGCGTTTAAAAAGTCGAAGCCAAAAAACTTTACGAAAATAAAAAGCAGAAGACTACCGCTACCTGGGCCAAAGACACCGTCATAAAATCCAATTAGCCCACCAAATAGTACCCCGAATGCGATCTCCTTCGTTCCGCAAGGTTTGTTGGAACCCACCAAGCCTAATTTCTTCTCCTTGAAAGTATAAATAGCCATGGCTATCAGGATGAAGAAAACGACGAGCTCCATCAGTTTTTTCGGTGCAATAGATACTACGGCAGCCCCAAGGAAAGCAAAAACAAAGGCTGAGCACATGGTGGGAAGCATCAACCTCCATACGATGGTTATTCTCTTCAAGTAGCTGAATATTGAACTTGCATTACCTGCGAGGACAGCCAGTTTATTGGTGCCGAAAACTGTGGCCAGGCTTTGATGGGGTAGGGCATGTAAAAGTGCTGGCACTTGAACAAGCCCGCCACCGCCTACCGCCGCATCTATCAAACCACCGCAAAAGGCAAAAAAGCCTAGCGTGATTATGACTTGATCAAAATCCATCCAGCTCTCCTTTCGCGGTTTGAATGTCCGGTTAAATCTTACATTCAATCAGAGCCGTGAAATTAACGGCTTGGAGGGTTTACGACAAGTGAATTATAATTTGCAGATCATTCATTTTTGGTGAGCAATACCATGGAGCTCTCTCAACTGACGATGTTCAAAGCAGTGGCCGATCAGGGCAGTATTGTTCGCGCGGCCGAACAGTTGCACTGCGTTCCGTCAAACATCACAAACCGGATCAAGCTCCTAGAAAGAGAGCTGGGTGTTTCATTATTTGTCCGAAAGGGGAGGGGGCTTGTCATCAGTCCTGCGGGTAGATTGTTTCTTGAATACGTAAATAAAATATTATCTTTATGTCAGGAGTCACAAAGGGTTCTTGATCCTGCGGCAGCTCCATCGGGAAATTTGAAGATTGGCGCTATTGAGTCATCCGCGACAGGTAGATTGCCCAGGTTCTTGGCAAGATATCATCAGCTCTATCCTCTGGTGCAAATGCAGTTCAGTACCGGCGATTGGTCACAGTTATTAAACGATGTGGTTGGCCATAAACTGGATGGGGCAATCATCGCTGTCAGACCTGTGCATCCAGATATCGCAAGCACTGAGATTTACAAGGAAGAGCTTGTCTTGATTGCTTCTGCATCCGCGGGCCGGATAAGTGGGCCGCAAGACTTAAGTAGTATGGATATATTCATGTGGCCAGAAGGGTGCCCGTACCGGGGCGCACTGGAAAATTGGCTGAGTACGCATGAGGTGTCGAGTCCCATAACCAATATTGCCAGTTATGGCACCATTCTTGGCTGCGTCAGCTCTGGTGCAGGCGCGTCGCTAGTCCCGAGGGGCATATTTGAACAGTTCAAAAATATCGGAAGTATCAGTGGATATGTATTTGATGATCTGTTTCCTGTGCAAAATTATTTAATGTGGAATAAACATGTTGAGGTTTATCGTGCCAGGGATAAATTTGTCGAGCTGTTGATAGAGGAGTTTAAAGAGGCGTGAAGAATAAAGAGGATGGGGCTGATGTAATTTTTACCTTGGCCGGATTTGTGATGGAGTGCAAGCACGAACATCGTCTGCGGGCTCGCAGAGGTGCTTGAGGTCGCAGTGATGTCGGGTTTGTCTCCTTGGGCGAGTGCGGGCTAGCCTTTGAAATCCGATAAAACAAAGGATGTACAGGTTTCGAGATAGGCCTCAGTACCCACCTGATATTGGCTCACTGAATGTCCTTCAGGTAGTGCTTAAGTGCAATGAGCGGTGCATTCAATTGCTCCATCCTTTGTTCGGCGCTGAGCTCTGCGGCCAGACGTTGCAGCTCCCGTCCCAGTACCGTATCCCGGCCCCCAATGGCTTCCAAGGCCAGATCCAGGCAATGCCCCACCTTGTCCCGAATCTCCTCGACGTCTCCCTTGCGCATCAACAACCCAAACACCTCCCGATCATAGTCCCCCATCAACGGATCATCCCGCAAAATCGGACTATGCCCCTCCGTCTCATAAGCCAGCTTCAGCGAGTAAAGAGCGACCGTTTCCAGCAGCAATTCCATGGGGTGAAGTCCTTTGTCAGCGGGTGAGGAGGGGCGGTGGATCAACTGGGCGTTGCAAGGTGGAGCATCGGTGGGGGGCAGTGACATTTTTGTGAGCGCTTTGCGCTCAAGCGGGAGCAAGCTCCCTCGCCACAGGTTCCTACTAGCCACAGATTCTTCCTTGCCACAGATTTGGTGGTTGGGGCCGCTTCGCGACCCAGCGGGGATAAATCCCCTCGCCACAAATGGATCGGTGACTTTCCTGCAGACGAAAAAAAAGACCTTGAATTTCAAGGTCTTTCTTTAAAATGGTGCCCCGAGGGAGACTCGAACTCCCACTCCTTTCGAAAACGGATTTTGAATCCGCCGCGTCTACCAATTCCGCCATCAGGGCTCAATGGCGGCGAAGTATAGAGAGGTGCCTACCGTTGGTCAATCACGTTTCATGGTCAATTTTTGATAATTCCGCTAGACTTTCCGGCCCTGCTAGACGAACCCCATCATGCGTGTTGCTGACTTTACCTTCGACCTCCCTGATTCGCTGATCGCTCGCCACCCTCTGGCCGAGCGTCGCGCCAGTCGCCTGTTGACCCTGGACGGGGTCAGCGGTGCCATGGCTCACCGTCAATTCACTGATTTGCTTGAGCATTTGCGCCCGGGCGATTTGATGGTGTTCAACAATACCCGGGTGATTCCGGCACGGTTGTTTGGTCAGAAAGCCTCCGGCGGCAAGCTGGAGATTCTGGTGGAGCGGGTGCTGGACAGTCATCGTGTGCTGGCCCATGTGCGCTCCAGCAAGTCGCCCAAGCCCGGTTCGTCGATCCTCATCGACGGCGGCGGCGAGGCGGTGATGGTGGCGCGGCATGATGCGTTGTTCGAGCTGGAATTTGCCGAAGAGGTGTTGTCGCTGCTCGACCGTGTCGGGCACATGCCGTTGCCTCCTTATATAGACCGTCCCGATGAAGGCTCGGACCGCGAGCGTTATCAGACCGTGTACGCCGAGCGCCTGGGGGCGGTGGCGGCGCCGACGGCGGGGTTGCATTTCGATCAGCCATTGCTGGAGGCGATTGCCGCCAAGGGCGTGGAGACCGCGTTCGTGACGTTGCACGTTGGCGCTGGTACGTTCCAGCCGGTGCGGGTCGAGCGCATCGAAGACCACCACATGCACAACGAATGGCTGGAAGTGAGCCAGGAAGTGGTGGACGCCGTGGCGGCCTGCCGCGCGCGCGGTGGACGGGTGGTGGCGGTGGGGACCACCAGCGTGCGGTCCCTGGAAAGCGCTGCTCGCGATGGTGTGCTCAAGCCGTTCAGTGGCGACACCGATATCTTCATCTACCCGGGCCGGCCGTTCCATGTGGTCGATGCCCTGGTCACCAACTTCCATCTGCCCGAATCCACGTTGTTGATGCTGGTTTCGGCGTTCGCCGGTTATCCCGAAACCATGGCCGCCTACAAGGCCGCCGTCGAGCATGGATACCGCTTTTTCAGCTACGGTGATGCGATGTTCATCACCCGTAACCCCGCGCCACGCGGACCCGAGGAAACAGTATGAGTCGCACCTGTCGCATGTCCTTCGAGTTGCTCGCCACCGATGGCAAGGCTCGTCGCGGTCGTCTGACCTTCCCCCGCGGTACCGTGGAAACCCCGGCGTTCATGCCGGTGGGCACCTACGGCACGGTCAAGGGCATGCTGCCACGGGACATCGAGGCGATTGGCGCGCAGATCATCCTCGGCAACACCTTCCACCTGTGGCTGCGCCCGGGCATGGAAGTGATCAAGGCCCACGGCGACCTGCACGATTTCATGCAGTGGAAAGGCCCGATCCTGACCGACTCCGGCGGTTTCCAGGTGTTCAGCCTGGGCGCGATGCGCAAGATCAAGGAGGAGGGCGTGACCTTCGCCTCTCCAGTGGACGGTTCCAAGGTGTTCATGGGCCCGGAAGAGTCGATGCAGGTGCAGCGCGACCTGGGCTCGGACATCGTGATGATCTTCGACGAATGCACGCCGTACCCGGCCGATGAAGACGTGGCGCGGGTGTCCATGGAGCTGTCGTTGCGCTGGGCCCAGCGTTCGAAGAACGCCCATGGCGACAACACGGCGGCACTGTTCGGCATCGTCCAGGGCGGTATGCACCAGGACCTGCGCATGCGCTCCCTTGAAGGCCTGGACAAGATCGGCTTCGACGGCCTGGCCATCGGCGGCCTGTCGGTGGGCGAGCCCAAGCACGAGATGATCAAGGTGCTGGATTACCTGCCGGGCCAGATGCCGGCTGACAAACCTCGTTACCTTATGGGCGTTGGCAAACCGGAAGATCTGGTTGAGGGTGTGCGCCGCGGGGTGGACATGTTCGATTGCGTGATGCCAACCCGTAATGCCCGCAATGGGCATCTGTTCATCGACACCGGCGTGCTGAAGATCCGTAACGCGTTTCATCGCCACGATGATTCGCCGCTGGATCCGACGTGCGATTGCTACACCTGCCAGAACTTCTCTCGCGCTTATCTGCATCATTTGGACAAGTGCGGCGAAATGCTCGGCAGTATGCTCAATACCATCCATAATTTGCGCCACTATCAGGTGCTTATGGCTGGTTTGCGCGAGGCTATCCAACAGGGTACATTGGCCGCCTTTGTCGAGGCCTTCTATGCCAAGCGCGGGTTGCCTGTTCCGCCTTTGGACTGAGTTTTCCGATCCTAAGATTCAATACTTGCAACTGGAGTGCTAAATGAGCTTTTTTATCTCTAACGCCATGGCCGATGCCGCTGCACCTGCAGCTGCGCCTATGGGTGGCGGTTTCGAGTGGATTTTCCTGGTCGGCTTCCTGGTGATTTTCTACCTGATGATCTGGCGTCCACAGGCCAAGCGCGCCAAAGAGCAGAAGAACCTGCTCAGCAGCCTGCAGAAAGGCGATGAAGTGGTGACCACCGGTGGTATCGCCGGCAAGATCACCAAAGTGGCCGACGACTTCGTGGTTCTGGAAGTGTCCGACACTGTTGAAATGAAGTTCCAGAAGGGCGCCATCGCGGCCACGCTGCCAAAAGGCACGCTGAAAGCGATCTAAGTAACAACTTCTCTTCAATCGACGGGGCGCGCAAGGCGCCCCGCGTCATAAGCGGGCGGCGTGATGCTGAACAAATACCCTCTGTGGAAATACGTACTGATCCTGGCGGTGCTGGCGGTCGGTGTGATTTATTCCGCTCCCAATCTTTACCCGGATGACCCGGCCATTCAGGTCAGTGGCGCCAGCACGGCGTTGCAGGTCACCCAGGCCGATCTGGACCGTGCGAGCGCAGCGCTCAAGGCGTCCAATATCGAGGTCAAGGCTGCGTCCATCGCCGAAAACGGCAAGGGCGGCCTGTTGCGCCTGGTCAAGGCTGAGGACCAACTGCCGGCCAAGGACGTGGTGCGCAAGGCGCTGGGCGACGAATACGTCGTGGCCCTGAACCTGGCCCAGACCACTCCGCAATGGCTGCGCAAGCTTGGCGCGCACCCCATGAAGCTGGGTCTGGACTTGTCCGGTGGTGTGCACTTCCTGCTGGAAGTGGACATGGAAAAAGCCCTCGATGCGCGAATGAAAGTCTACGAAGGCGACGTCAAGAGCCTGCTGCGCAAGGAGCGCGTGCGCTATCGCAGCCTGCCGCAGCTCGACGGTGCCATCCAGCTGGGCTTCAGCGATGAAGATGCCCGCGAGCAGGCCCGTGCGCTAATCCGCAAGAATTTCAACGATTTCGACATCGTACCGGCCGACCTCAACGGTCAGGCGGTGCTGCGTCTGGCGATGACCCCGGCCAAGCTGGCGGAAATCCGCGAATACTCCATCAAGCAGAACCTGACCACGGTGCGCAACCGGGTCAACGAGCTGGGCGTGGCCGAGCCGATCGTGCAGCGCCAGGGCGCCAACCGCATCGTGGTCGAGCTGCCAGGCGTGCAGGACACCGCCGAAGCCAAGCGTATCCTCGGCAAGACCGCCAACCTGGAGTTCCGCCTCGCCGCCGAGCCGGGCGCGTCCAAGGCCACCTCCGAGAGCTTCGAGTTCCGTGAGGGCGGCCGCCCGGCGGCACAGATCGAGCGCAGCCTGATCATCACCGGTGACCAGGTTACCGATGCCCAGGCGAGTTTCGACGAGCAGGGTCGCCCGCAGGTGAACATCCGCCTCGACGGCCACGGCGGCGAACTGATGAGCCGCGCCACGCGCAGCAACGTCGGTCGCAGCATGGCGGTGATCTTCATCGAGCAGAAGCCGATCACCACCTATACCAGGCAAGTGGTCGACGGCGTCGAGAAAGACGTCGCGGTGCAAGCCTTCAAGGAAGAGAAGAAAATCATCAGCCTGGCGACCATCCAGTCGCCGCTGGGCAGTCAGTTCCGTATCACCGGCCTGAACGGCCAGGGCGAGTCCTCGGAACTGGCCCTGCTGCTGCGTGCCGGTGGCCTGGCCGCGCCGATGTACTTCGCTGAAGAGCGTACCATCGGCCCGAGCCTGGGTGCCGACAACATCACCAAGGGTATCGATGCTTCCCTGTGGGGCATGCTGTTCGTCTCGCTGTTCATCATCGCCATCTACCGCTTCTTCGGCCTGATCGCCACGGTTGCGCTGGCGGTGAACATGGTGTTGCTGCTGGCCCTGATGTCGCTGCTTGGGGCCACGCTGACCCTGCCGGGTATCGCCGGTATCGTGCTGACCATGGGCATGGCGGTGGACGCCAACGTGCTGATCTTCTCGCGGATACGTGAAGAGATCGCCGCGGGCATGTCGATCCAGCGTGCAATCAACGAAGGCTTCGGCCGGGCATTCACCGCGATTCTCGACTCCAACCTGACCACCTTGCTGGTCGGCGGGATTCTCTTTGCCATGGGCACCGGCCCGGTAAAAGGCTTCGCAGTGACCATGTCCCTCGGGATCTTTACCTCGATGTTCACGGCCATCATGGTGACCCGCGCAATGGTCAACCTGATCTTTGGCGGACGTGACTTCAAGAAGTTGTGGATTTAAGGGGCTGCCATGTTACGTACAATCAACTTCATGGGCGTTCGCAACGTTGCGTTCGGCGTCACACTGTTCCTTACGGTTCTGGCGTTGTTCAGCTGGGCCACCAAGGGCCTGAACTACGGCCTGGACTTCACTGGCGGTACGCTTATCGAGCTGACCTACGAGCGTCCGGCCGACGTGACCAAGGTGCGCGAGCAACTGGCGACATCGGGCTACGGTGAAGCGGTCGTCCAGAGTTTTGGTGCCACCACCGACCTGTTGGTGCGTATGCCGGGCGAAGACCCGCAGCTGGGCCACCAGGTTGCCGAGGCCTTGCAGAAGGCGGGCGGCGACAACCCGGCCCAGGTCAAGCGTGTCGAGTTCGTCGGTCCGCAGGTCGGTGAAGAGCTGCGCGACCAGGGCGGCCTCGGCATGCTGATGGCGCTGGGCGGCGTGCTGCTCTACCTGGCCTTCCGCTTCCAGTGGAAGTTCGCGGTGGGCGCGATTGTCTCGCTGATCCACGACGTGATCGTGACCGTGGGTATCCTGTCGTTCTTCCAGATCACCTTCGACCTGACGGTGCTGGCGGCGGTGCTGGCGATCATCGGTTACTCCCTCAACGACACCATCGTGGTCTTCGACCGGGTGCGTGAAAACTTCCGTGTGCTGCGCAAGGCGTCCTTGATCGAGAACATCAACATCTCGACCACCCAGACGCTGCTGCGGACCATGGCGACCTCGATCTCCACCTTGCTGGCGATTGCTGCGCTGCTGTTCTTTGGTGGCGACAACCTGTTCGGTTTCTCCATCGCCCTGTTCATTGGCGTGATGGCGGGTACCTACTCGTCGATCTACATCGCCAACGTGGTGCTGATCTGGCTGAACCTGAACACCGAGGACCTGATTCCGCCCGCGGCCACCGAAACGGAAGTGGACGACCGTCCATAAGGCTTTGCCCCGTCCGTCACCGCTCAAAAGGCGCGAGTTGAACTCGCGCCTTTTTTTGTGCTCCAAGGCTGGGAGAAGCGCGGGTTAATCCCGCTTGTGATGGTCAGGAGGTTCAAGTGAACAAATCGATGCTGGTTGGTGCGGTATTGGGTGCTGTCGGTGTTACTGCCGGTGGTGCGGTCGCCACCTACAGCTTGGTAAAAAGTGGCCCTGAGTATGCGCAAGTATTGGCCGTGGAACCGGTCAAGACCCAGATCAAGACCCCGCGTGAAGTGTGCAAGGATGTCACCGTGACCCGGCAGAGACCGGTCCAGGATCAGCACCAGATCGCCGGTACCGTCCTGGGTGCCGTGGCCGGCGGCCTGTTGGGTAACCAGATCGGCGGCGGCACCGGCAAGAAGATCGCCACCGTGGCAGGTGCGGCCGGTGGTGGTTATGCCGGTAACAAGATTCAGGAAGGCATGCAGGAGCGCGACACCTACACCACCACCCAGACGCGCTGCAACACCGTCAACGACATCAGCGACAAGGTGGTCGGCTACGACGTTCGCTACGTGCTCGACGGCAAGGAAGGCAAGGTCCGCATGGATCGTGATCCGGGCAACCAGATCCCGGTGAACAAGGAAGGCCAACTGATCCTGGGGCAGAACGAACCAGCCCAGTGATCCAACCGCTACAAAAAAGCACCCTTCGGGGTGCTTTTTTGTGCCCGTGATCCACGACTCACGCCAACCCCTTGTGGGAGCGAGCTTGCTCGCGATTGCAGTGGGTCAGTCTGCATCCGTGTTCTGGGTGACATCCATTGTGGTGGGGGGATTTATCCCCGCCTGGGCTGCGTAGCAGCCCCCTCCACAAGCAGCCGATTCAATTGCCTGACATACCGGGTTGCCAGCATTTAGGGCCGCTTCGCGTGCCAGCGGGGATAAATCCCCTCGCCGCAAAGGGAGTTGCTTGCATGGGCAGGTTCTGGCAGGCATAAAAAAAGCACCCCGAAAGGTGCTTTTTCTATAGCCGGGCTGCTTAGCGCTTCAGCGAAGCCGGCAGATGTGGCTGGATAGCAGTGAGCACAGCCTTGAAGCATTTGGTATTGCCGGCAACGATATGGCCTTTTTCAAGGAAATCGTGGCCGCCGGTGAAATCACTCACCAGGCCGCCTGCTTCCTGGATCAGCAGGGCGCCTGCCGCCATGTCCCACTCGGACAGGCCCGACTCCCAGAACGCATCGAAACGGCCCGCAGCCACATAAGCCAGGTCCAGGCTCGCGGCACCGGCGCGGCGGATGCCGGCGGTCTGGCCGACCAGGGCGCGGAACATGCCCAGGTAGTTGTCCAGGTTGTCCATCTGGTCATCGCGGAACGGGAAGCCGGTACCCAGCAGGGCGCCGTCCAGGCTGGTGCGGCCGCTGACGCGCAGGCGCCGACCGTTCAACTGGGCGCCACGGCCACGGCTGGCGGTGAATTCTTCCTGGCGAACCGGATCCAGCACGACGGCGTGTTCCAGGCGGCCACGGTATTTGCAGGCGATGCTGACAGCGAAATGAGGAATGCCACGCAGGAAGTTGGTGGTGCCGTCCAGCGGATCGATGATCCACAGGTACTCTTCACCCTCGATGCCGGTACCGGCGTGCATGCCAGTCTCTTCACCCATGATCGAGTGGTTCGGGTAAGCCTTGCGCAGGGCGTCGACGATTTTCTGTTCGGCGGCGCGGTCCACCTCGGACACATAGTCCTTGGCGTCTTTTTCATCGACCTTGATGGTATCCAGGCGCTCGATGGAGCGGAAGATCAGTTCACTGGCGCTGCGGGCGGCGCGCAGCGCGATATTCAGCATGGGCTGCATGGATGTGTCACCTAAGGTTGTTAAAGAAAGCCGCGCATTCTATCAGAAACTTTTCCGAGGAGAAGGTTGGCGTTCGCTTTCATAGCTTAACGGTAGGTGCTTAGGTAAGATTTGCTCCCTTTATCGTGTTCGAGAGCGCCTCCCTTGTTGCAGAACATTCGTGTCGTCCTGGTCAATACCAGCCATCCGGGAAACATCGGCGGGGCTGCGCGGGCCATGAAGAACATGGGCCTGTCGCGCCTGGTGCTGGTCGAGCCTCGCTCGTTTCCGCACCATGAAGCCGATGCCCGGGCGTCCGGCGCCGGTGACATCCTGGCCAGTGCCCAGGTCGTCGCCACCCTGGAGGATGCCCTGGTGGGTTGCAGCCTGGTGCTGGGCACCAGCGCCCGTGATCGCCGTATCCCATGGCCGCTGCTCGACCCCCGCGAGTGCGGGACAAAAGTGGTCGAGGAGGCCGCGCAGGGCGTCGAGATCGCCCTGGTGTTCGGCCGCGAAGATTCCGGCCTGACCAACGAAGAGCTGCAGCGATGTCATTTCCACGTGCATATCCCTTCCGACCCCGGGTTCAGCTCCCTGAACCTCGGGGCGGCGGTGCAGGTGTTGAGTTATGAAGTGCGCATGGCCTGGCTGGCCGCCGAAGGCAAGCCAAGCAAGGTCGAAAAATTCGAGGCGACGTCGCCGCGCAGTGAGACACTGGCGACCATGGATGAGCTGGAGCGATTCTATGAACACCTGGAGCAGACCCTGGTGGATATCGAATTCCTCGACCCGGAAAAGCCGCGGCACTTGATGGCGCGCCTGCGTCGGTTGTACGGACGAAGCTCGGTCAGCCGAGCGGAGATGAATATATTGCGCGGCATCCTCACGGAAACCCAGAAAGCGGCCCGTGGCGAGCTGATTAAGCGGAAGGAATAAAATGTTCGATCGTTTGCGTGAAGATATCCAAAGCGTTTTCCATCGTGACCCGGCGGCGCGCAACGCCTTTGAAGTGCTGACCTGCTACCCGGGAATGCACGCGATCTGGATCCACCGCCTGTCCGGCGCGTTGTGGAACATGGGCTGGAAGTGGCTGGCGCGGCTGGTCTCGAACTTCGGTCGCTGGCTCACCGGCATCGAGATTCATCCGGGCGCCAAGGTCGGTCGCCGGTTCTTCATCGACCACGGCATGGGCATCGTCATTGGCGAGACCGCCGAGATCGGCGACGACGTGACGCTGTACCAGGGTGTCACCCTGGGCGGCACCAGCTGGAACAAGGGCAAGCGCCACCCGACCCTGGGTGATGGCGTGGTGGTGGGTGCCGGTGCCAAGGTGCTGGGGCCGTTCACTGTGGGCGCAGGGGCGAAGGTCGGCTCCAATGCCGTGGTGACCAAGGCGGTGCCGCCTGGTGCCACCGTGGTGGGGATTCCGGGGCGGATCATCGTCAAAACCGATGACGAGCAGGATGCTCGCCGCAAGGCCATGGCCGAGAAGATCGGCTTCGATGCCTATGGTGTCGGCGAAGACATGCCCGACCCGGTGGCCCGCGCCATCAATCAACTGCTCGATCACCTGCAGGCCGTCGATGGGCGCCTGGAGGGGATGTGCGGCGCCCTGAAGGACCTGGGCAGTAATTACTGTGCCAAGGACCTGCCTGAGCTGCGCGAAGAGGATTTCGCCTGCGTGAAGGACAAGGACGAAACCCGGGCCAGCTAAAGCCGGCTGGTCTCATCGCGAGCGAGCTCGCTCCCACACGGGATCTGTGGTGTGCGCCCATTGTGCATCCACCGAAGCCCTCCCTGATGGGAGCGAGCTTGTTCGCGATAAACCACAACGCGGTATCGCTGGTCGCCACCGGCCAGCCTTTGCTATCATGCGCGCGCTCTTTCGCGGGTAAACCTGAGTAACCTACTAGGTCTTATACTTGACTTAAACACTCGGGAATTGCATACTCGCCCCCATTCCGAACTCCGTGGTAATTGTCCATGCGACTGACTACAAAAGGCCGATACGCCGTGACCGCGATGCTGGACCTGGCATTGCATGCGCAGCACGGGCCGGTGTCCCTGGCCGATATCTCCGAGCGCCAGGGCATTTCCCTGTCCTATCTTGAACAACTGTTCGCCAAGCTGCGCCGCAGCAACCTGGTTTCCAGCGTGCGTGGTCCCGGTGGCGGTTATCAACTGTCGCGTGACATGCAGGGCATCCAGGTCGCCCAGGTGATCGACGCCGTGAACGAATCGGTCGATGCGACCAAATGCCAGGGGCTGGGCGATTGCCATGGCGGCGATACTTGCCTGACCCACCATCTGTGGTGCGACCTGAGCCTGCAGATCCACGAATTTCTGAGCGGTATCAGCTTGGCTGACCTTGTCACCCGCCGTGAGGTGCAGGAAGTAGCCCAGCGTCAGGACCAGCGCCGTTGCAATGGCAAGGCGCCGCACCTGGACAAGATTGAAGCGTCCGCCGTCGAATGACTGCCGCAGAGCAAGCGGAACGCCAGCCAGCCTGATTTAGGAGAGAGTCCATGAAATTGCCGATTTACCTTGATTACTCTGCGACCACCCCGGTTGATCCGCGTGTCGCGCAAAAAATGAGTGAATGCCTGCTGGTCGACGGAAACTTCGGCAACCCGGCGTCCCGCTCCCACGTGTTCGGCTGGAAGGCCGAGGAAGCGGTCGAGAATGCCCGTCGCCAGGTCGCCGACCTGGTCAACGCCGACCCGCGTGAAATCGTCTGGACCTCCGGTGCCACCGAGTCGGACAACCTGGCAATCAAGGGTGTCGCGCATTTCTATCACACCAAGGGCAAGCACCTGATCACCTCCAAGATCGAGCACAAGGCGGTCCTGGACACTACGCGCCAGCTGGAGCGTGAAGGTTTCGAAGTCACCTACATCGAGCCAGGTGAAGACGGCCTGATCACCCCGGCCATGGTCGAAGCCGCGCTGCGTGAAGACACCATCCTGGTTTCGATCATGCACGTTAACAACGAAATCGGCACCATCAACGACATCGCGGCCATCGGCGAACTGACCCGTTCCAAGGGCGTCCTGTTCCATGTCGACGCGGCCCAGTCCACCGGCAAGGTCGACATCGACCTGTCGAAGCTCAAGGTCGACCTGATGTCCTTCTCGGCCCACAAGACCTACGGTCCCAAGGGTATCGGCGCGCTGTATGTCAGCCGCAAGCCACGGGTTCGCCTGGAAGCCACCATGCATGGCGGTGGTCACGAGCGCGGCATGCGTTCCGGCACCCTGGCGACCCACCAGATCGTCGGCATGGGCGAAGCCTTCCGCGTCGCCAAGGAAGATATGGCTGCCGAAAACGTGCGCATCAAGGCCCTGAGCGAGCGCTTCTTCAAGCAGGTCGAGCACCTGGAAGAGCTCTACGTAAACGGCAGCATGACCGCCCGCGTACCGCACAACCTGAACTTGAGCTTCAACTATGTCGAAGGCGAGTCGCTGATCATGGCGCTCAAGGACCTGGCCGTGTCGTCCGGTTCGGCCTGCACCTCGGCTTCCCTGGAGCCGTCGTACGTACTGCGCGCCTTGGGCCGCAACGACGAACTGGCCCACAGCTCGATCCGCTTCACCTTCGGCCGCTTCACCACCGAAGAAGAAATCGATTATGCCGCGCAGAAAGTCTGCGAGGCAGTGACCAAGCTGCGCGCCTTGTCGCCGCTTTGGGACATGTACAAAGACGGCGTCGATATTTCGAAAATCGAATGGGCGGCGCACTGAGAAGTCGCCACCAGAGCGGCTCCACTGATGAGGATTGAAGCAAATGGCATATAGCGAAAAGGTCATCGACCACTACGAGAACCCGCGCAACGTCGGCAAGATGGACGCGCAGGATCCTGATGTCGGCACCGGCATGGTCGGTGCACCGGCTTGCGGCGACGTAATGCGCC
Organism: Pseudomonas sp. 7SR1; assembly: GCF_900156465.1. Classification (NCBI taxonomy): domain Bacteria; kingdom Pseudomonadati; phylum Pseudomonadota; class Gammaproteobacteria; order Pseudomonadales; family Pseudomonadaceae; genus Pseudomonas; species Pseudomonas sp. 7SR1. The sequence continues at coordinate 455,119 of NZ_LT707064.1, read as the reverse complement.
TGCAGATCAAGGTCAACGAGCAAGGCATCATCGAAGACGCCAAGTTCAAGACCTACGGCTGCGGTTCGGCCATTGCGTCCAGTTCCCTGGCCACCGAGTGGATGAAGGGCAAGACCCTTGATGAAGCCGAAACCATCAAGAACACCCAGCTGGCTGAAGAGCTGGCCCTGCCGCCGGTGAAGATCCACTGCTCGGTACTCGCCGAAGACGCCATCAAGGCCGCCGTTCGCGATTACAAGCAGAAGAAAGGCTTGATCTGATCTGTACAGGTAAGGAGTTTCCATGGCTATCCAGATGACAGAAGCGGCAGCTAAGCATGTGCAGCGCTCCCTGGCGGGGCGCGGCAAGGGCGAGGGTATCCGCCTGGGTGTTCGCACCACGGGCTGCTCTGGCCTTGCCTACGTACTGGAATTCGTCGACGAAGTGGGCGAAGACGACCAGGTTTTCGAGAGTCATGGTCAGAAAGTGATCATCGATCCGAAGAGCCTGACGTACCTGGACGGCACCGAGCTGGATTTCGTCAAGGAAGGGTTGAACGAAGGCTTCAAGTTCAACAACCCCAACGTACGCGGTGAATGTGGCTGCGGCGAAAGCTTCAACATCTGAGGCGGCTCGTGGGTACTCCTTGTCATTTTGCGTTGTTCCAGTTGCAGCCAGGTTTCAGCCTGGATCTCGACGAGCTGTCTGCGCGTTATCTCGAACTGGCCCGTGGCGTCCATCCGGATCGCTTCGCCGATGCCTCCGAGGCTGAGCAGCGCCGGGCGCTCGAGCAATCCGCGAACCTCAACGAGGCCTACCAGACGCTCAAGAACCCTGCCAAGCGCGCGCGATACCTGCTCGCCATCAGTGGTCATGAGCTGCCCCTGGAAGTCACGGTGCACGACCCCGAGTTTCTTCTGCAGCAGATGCAGTGGCGCGAAGAGCTCGAGGACCTGCACGACAGCGCCGACCTGGCAGGCGTCGCGGCGTTCAAGCGCCGCCTCAAGGACGCCCAGCAAACCCTGAACGAAAGCTTCGCAGCCTGTTGGAACGATGCTGCGCAACGCGAACAGGCCGAGCGCCTGATGCGGCGCATGCAGTTCCTCGACAAGCTCACCTATGAAGTGCGCCAGCTCGAAGAGCGCCTCGACGATTAACCCAGTGCCGCTCCGGTCGCACGCCTGATTACAGATAAGTCCTGATCACGATGGCCCTACTGCAGATCGCCGAACCCGGCCAAAGTCCACAACCGCACCAGCGTCGGCTGGCTGTCGGAATCGACTTGGGTACCACCAATTCCCTGGTCGCTGCAGTGCGCAGCGGCCTTTCCGAGCCGCTGGCCGACGAGCGCGGCCAGGTCATCCTGCCGTCCGCCGTGCGATATCACGCCGACCGCGTCGAAGTGGGCGAAGAGGCCAAGCTGGCCGCGGCCACCGATCCGTTCAATACCATTGTGTCAGTCAAGCGTCTGATGGGGCGGGGTCTGTCTGACGTCAAGCAATTGGGCGACCAACTGCCGTACCGCTTCGTGGGCGGCGAATCGCACATGCCGTTCATCGAAACCGTACAGGGGCCGAAAAGCCCGGTAGAGGTTTCCGCCGACATCCTCAAGGTCCTGCGCCAAAGGGCCGAGGCCGCCCTCGGCGGTGAGCTGGTAGGGGCGGTCATCACTGTTCCGGCTTATTTCGATGACGCCCAACGCCAGGCCACGAAGGACGCGGCCAAGCTCGCCGGCCTCAATGTGCTGCGCCTGCTGAACGAGCCCACCGCGGCTGCGGTGGCGTACGGCCTGGACCAGCATGCCGAAGGCCTCGTCGCCATCTATGACCTGGGCGGCGGCACGTTCGATATCTCGATCCTGCGCCTGACGGGCGGTGTCTTCGAAGTACTGGCCACCGGCGGCGACAGCGCCTTGGGCGGCGATGATTTCGACCATGCCATCGCTGGCTGGATCATCGAGCAGGCGGGCCTGTCCGCTGACCTCGACCCGGGCGCGCAACGTCATTTGCTGCAAACCGCCTGTGCGGCGAAGGAAGCCTTGACCGATGCCGCCGTGGTTGAAGTCGCTTACGGCGACTGGAAGGCCTCGCTGACCCGCGAAGTCTTCGATGCCCTGATCGAACCCATGGTGGCCCGCAGCCTTAAGGCCTGCCGCCGCGCCGTGCGCGATTCCGGCGTGGAGCTCGAAGACGTCAAGGCCGTGGTCATGGTGGGCGGTTCGACCCGCGTGCCTCGGGTTCGCGAAGCCGTCGCCGAGGCCTTTGGCCGCCAGCCGCTGACGGAAATCGACCCGGACCAGGTGGTCGCCATTGGCGCCGCGATCCAGGCCGATACCCTGGCCGGCAACAAGCGCGATGGCGGCGAACTGCTGTTGCTCGACGTGATTCCGCTGTCCCTGGGCCTGGAAACCATGGGCGGCCTGATGGAGAAGGTGATTCCGCGTAATACCACCATCCCCGTCGCCCGCGCCCAGGACTTCACGACTTATAAAGACGGCCAGTCGGCCATGATGATCCATGTGCTGCAAGGCGAGCGTGAGCTCATCAGCGACTGCCGCTCCCTGGCGCGCTTCGAATTGCGCGGCATTCCAGCCATGGTGGCTGGCGCGGCAAAGATCCGCGTCACCTTCCAGGTCGACGCCGATGGCCTGCTCAATGTCTCCGCCCGCGAGCTGGGTTCGGGCGTCGAGGCGAGCATCCAGGTCAAGCCGTCCTATGGCCTGACCGACGGCGAAATTGCCCGCATGCTCAAGGATTCGTTCCAGCACGCCGGCGACGACAAGGTGGCCCGCGTACTGCGCGAGCAGCAAGTGGATGCCCAGCGCCTGATCGAGGCCGTGCAGGGCGCCCTTGAAGCGGACGGCGAGCGTTTGCTCGACGCCGAAGAGCGCATGGTCATCGAGCTGCAGATGCAGGAATTGTCCGAATTGATCAAGGGTACCGATGGCCATGCCATCGAGCAGCAGACCAAGCGTCTGTCGCAAGTCACCGATGCCTTTGCCGCCCGCCGCCTGGACTCGACGGTCAAGGCCGCCCTGGCGGGGCGCAACCTGAATGAAATCGAGGAGTAATTGATGCCACAGGTGATTTTCCTGCCCCACGAGAAGTTCTGCCCCGAGGGCATGGTTGTGGAGGCTGAACCTGGGATCTCCATCCTTGAGCTCGCCCATGAGCACCATATCGAAATGGAAAGTGCCTGCGGCGGCGTCTGCGCTTGCACCACTTGCCATTGCATCATCCGTGAAGGCTTCGACTCGCTGGAAGAGGCGGACGAACTGGAAGAGGACTTCCTCGACCGGGCCTGGGGGCTGGAGGCGCAATCGCGCCTTGGCTGCCAGGCTATCGTCGGTACGGAAGACCTGACCGTCGAAATCCCCAAATACTCGCTCAACCACGCTGCCGAAGCGCCGCACTGATCCGGGAATCCAACATGAGTCTGAAATGGGTTGATGTGCTGGAGATTGCGATCCAGCTGGCCGAGACCAAGCCTGATGTAGACCCGCGTTACGTGAACTTCGTCGATCTGCACCAGTGGGTGCTGGCCTTGCCGGAGTTCAGCGATGATCCGTCCCGTGGCGGCGAGAAAGTGCTTGAGGCCATTCAAGCCGCCTGGATCGAAGAAGCAGATTGAGTCTGTACTGTACGCAGTTAGGCAATACCCGATAACCCGCGTATAATTCGCGGGTTTAATTTTTCGCAAATTACCGTTTCTGGAGTTACACCATGGCTGTTCAACGTACTTTTTCCATCATCAAGCCTGACGCCGTTGCTAAAAACGTGATCGGCAAGATCGTCACCCGCTTCGAAGACGCCGGCCTGCGCGTTGTCGCTTCGAAAATGAAGCAACTGTCCAAGGCCGAAGCCGAAGGCTTCTACGCTGAGCACAGCGCCCGCGGTTTCTTCGGCGAGCTGGTTGCCTTCATGACCTCCGGTCCGGTTGTCGTTCAGGTGCTGGAAGGCGAAAACGCCATCGCTCGCAACCGTGAGCTGATGGGCGCCACCAACCCTAAGGAAGCTGCTCCAGGCACCATCCGCGCTGACTTCGCCGAGTCCATCGACGCCAACGCCGTCCACGGTTCGGACTCCGAAGCCGCCGCTGCTCGCGAAATCGCCTACTTTTTCGCCGCTACTGAAGTAACCACTCGCTAAGTAAAGCTGGTGAGTGAGGGTGAGACCATGACTGCATCGATCGGCAAGACTAACCTGTTGGGTCTGACCCAGCCGGAAATGGAGAAATTCTTCGACTCAATCGGGGAGAAGCGTTTCCGTGCCGGTCAGGTAATGAAATGGATCCACCACTTTGGCGTCGACGATTTCGACGCCATGACGAATGTCGGCAAGGCCCTGCGCGAAAAGCTCAAGGCCGTTGCCGAGATTCGTGGTCCCGAAGTGGTCAGCCAGGACATTTCCAGCGACGGTACCCGCAAGTGGGTCGTGCGCGTGGCGTCCGGCAGCTGCGTCGAGACCGTCTACATTCCCCAGGGCAAGCGCGGCACCTTGTGCGTTTCGTCCCAGGCAGGCTGTGCCCTGGACTGCAGTTTCTGCTCCACCGGCAAGCAAGGCTTCAATAGCAACCTCACCGCCGCCGAAGTGATCGGCCAGGTGTGGATCGCGAACAAATCCTTTGGCAGCGTCCCGGCGACCGTCGACCGTGCCATCACCAACGTGGTGATGATGGGCATGGGTGAGCCGCTGCTGAACTTCGACAACGTCGTTGCCGCCATGCACCTGATGATGGACGACCTGGGCTACGGCATCTCCAAGCGCCGCGTGACCCTGTCCACCTCCGGCGTGGTGCCGATGATCGATGAGCTGGCCAAGCACATCGACGTTTCCCTGGCGTTGTCGCTGCACGCACCCAATGACGCATTGCGTAACCAATTGGTGCCGATCAACAAGAAGTATCCGCTTAAGATGCTGCTGGACTCGTGCCAGCGCTACATGTCGGCCTTGGGTGAAAAGCGTGTGCTCACCATTGAGTACACCCTGCTCAAGGATGTGAACGACAAAGTCGAGCACGCGGTCGAGATGATCGAACTGCTCAAGAATATTCCGTGCAAGATCAACCTGATCCCGTTCAACCCGTTCCCGCACTCCGGTTACGAGCGTCCGAGCAACAATGCGATTCGTCGCTTCCAGGATCAGCTTCATCACGCCGGCTTCAACGTCACCGTCCGCACTACCCGCGGCGAAGACATCGATGCGGCGTGTGGTCAATTGGTAGGGCAGGTGCTGGATCGCACCCGTCGCAGCGAACGCTACATTGCCGTGCGCGAATTGAACGCCGCCGACGATGTGGCGCAGAACGCTGCGAACAGCCACTAAGAGAGGAACTCTATGTCCTTGCGCTTCGCGCTGCTGTTGCTGTTGGCCGGGCTTTGCTCCGGTTGTGTCCTGTCGGGCGACTACAACCCGATGAAGACCAGCAAGGGGCGCGACGAGGCGCGCGAGGCCTATGTGCAGCTGGGCATCGGCTACCTGCAGCAGGGCATGACCGAACGGGCCAAGGTTCCGCTCAAGAAGGCCCTGGAGCTGGACAGTTCCGATGCCGATGCCAACGCGGCCCTGGCCCTGGTATTCCAGGCCGAGCTGGAACCCGAGCTGGCCGACGAGCATTTTCGCAAGGCGTTGTCCGCCCGGCCTCAGGATGCTCGGATCCTGAACAACTACGGCAGCTTCCTTTACGAGCAACAACGTTACAAAGAGGCCTACGAGCGCTTCGAGCAGGCCGCCGCCGATACCCTTTATCCTGAGCGTTCGCGGGTTTTCGAGAACCTTGGCATGACGGCCGCCAAGCTCGGCCAGCGCGATCTGGCCCGCCAGCAGCTGGAAAAGGCGCTGCGGCTCAACCGCCAGCAGCCCCGGGCCTTGCTGGAAATGGCTGAGTTGTCTTACGAAGACAGGCATTATGTGCCGGCGCGCGACTATTACGAGCGTTTTAGCCTGCTCAGCGAGCAAAATGCACGTAGTCTATTGCTCGGCGTTCGGCTGGCCCATGTGTTTGAAGATCGCGACAAGGCCGCAAGTTATGGCCTGCAACTCAAAAGACTCTATCCCGGTACGCCGGAATATCAGCAATACCTGTCGGAGCAATGATGAAAGCGGCGCATCCTGAAGTTGTAGCAGCGACTCGCGTAAATCCCGGTGAGACCCTGCGTCAAGCCCGCGAAAGCAATGGTTGGTCGCTGGCCCAAGTGGCCCTCAAGCTCAATCTCACCGTGGCTTCCCTGAGCAACCTGGAAGCGGGTGCGTTCGACAAGCTGCCAGGGCATACCTTTGCCCGGGGCTACATCCGTGCCTACGCCAAGTTGCTCGACATGGACCAGACCGTACTGGTCCAGCAATTCGACCAGTACACCGGTTCCGACGCCCAAGGCAGCAGCGTACACAGCCTGGGCCGCATCGAGGAGCCGGTGCGTGTTTCCCACACTATTTTGCGAATCGTCAGCCTGTTGTTGCTGATCGCGGTGATCGGCGGCGGTTTCGTCTGGTGGCAGGATCAGACCTCCCTGCGCACCAAGGAACCGGTGACCATGGCCCCCGAGCATGTGGAAGTGGAGGGGGCCGACGGCACCACCCGGATCCATCCGCTGGACGAGCCGGAAGACCAGGCCGTGCTGGAGGGCCAGGCGGAGGGCGAAACCAGCCTGGCGCTGCCGCAGGGTCAGGACGGTGCCGATGCCGAGGCCGGCGCCGAGCCAAGCGTGCCTGCGACACCAATCGCTCCGGCCGCGCCAGCCACGCCTGCACCCGGTACCAGCGCGCCGGTTGCCCCGGCCCCGGCCACCCCTGCAGCGCCCGCTCCTGCACCGGCCATCCCGACCCCGACCGTGGCGGCTCCGACTGCGCCGGCTACGCCTTCCGCTGCGCCCGTGGCACCTGCCGCCGGCGAAGGCCAGGTACAGATTCAATTCACGGCCGATTGCTGGACGCAGATCACCGACGGCAACGGCAAGGTGCTGTTCAGCGGCCTCAAGCGCAAGGGCGACAGCACCTCAGTCAATGGCAAGCCACCCTTTGCCGTACGCCTGGGCTATGCCCGTGGCGCGCAGGTCAGCTACAACGGCCAGCCGGTCGACGTGGCTCCGTTCACCACTGGCGAGACTGCTCGCCTGAAGCTGGGTCAATAAGTCATGCACGGCGAATCTCCAATCAAACGTCGCGAATCCCGCAAGATCTGGGTCGGTAACGTGCCCGTGGGCGGCGATGCGCCTATCGCTGTGCAGAGCATGACCAACAGCGACACCAACGACGTGGCCGCCACGGTCGCGCAGATCCATCGCCTGGAAGCCGCCGGCGTCGACATTGTGCGGGTTTCCGTGCCGGACATGGACGCCGCCGAGGCGTTCGGCAGGATCAAGCAACTGGTCAAGGTGCCCCTGGTGGCCGACATCCACTTCGACTACCGCATCGCCTTGCGCGTGGCCGAGTTGGGCGTCGATTGCCTGCGCATCAATCCGGGCAACATCGGCCGCGAAGACCGCGTGCGCGCCGTGGTGGATGCGGCCCGCGACCGGGGCATCCCGATCCGCATCGGCGTCAACGCCGGTTCCCTGGAAAAAGACCTGCAGAAGAAATACGGCGAACCGACCCCGGCCGCGCTGGTGGAGTCGGCCCTGCGTCATGTGGAGCACCTTGAGCGCCTTAATTTTCCGGACTTCAAGGTGAGCGTGAAGGCCTCCGACGTGTTCATGGCCGTCGAGGCCTACCGTCTGCTGGCCAAGGAAATCGTCCAGCCGCTGCACCTGGGCATCACCGAAGCCGGCGGGTTGCGTTCGGGCACGGTGAAATCCGCCGTCGGCCTCGGTATGCTGCTCGCCGAAGGGATTGGCGATACCATCCGCATCTCGTTGGCGGCCGATCCGGTCGAGGAAGTGAAAGTCGGCTACGACATCCTCAAGTCCCTGCACCTGCGTTCCCGTGGGATCAACTTCATTGCCTGCCCGAGTTGCTCGCGGCAGAACTTCGATGTGGTCAAGACCATGAACGAGCTGGAAGGGCGCCTGGAAGACCTGCTGGTGCCACTGGATGTCGCGGTGATCGGTTGCGTGGTCAACGGGCCGGGCGAAGCCAAGGAGGCGCATATCGGCCTTACCGGCGGTACCCCGAATCTGATTTACATCGACGGCAAGCCGTCGCAGAAACTGACGAATGACAATCTGGTGGACGAGCTGGAAAAGCTGATCCGCGAGAAGGCGGCCGAAAAGGTCGAAGCCGACGCAGCGGTCATCGCACGCGGCTGATCGAACGAATTTAAGGAAATTCTGTGAGCAAGTCCCTGCAAGCCATCCGTGGCATGAACGACATCCTGCCCGAACAGACGCCCCTGTGGCGCTATTTCGAGGGCACCGTGGCGCGTTTGCTGGATAACTACGGTTACCGGCAGATCCGCATGCCGATCGTCGAGTTCACCGAGCTGTTCAAGCGCTCCATCGGTGAAGTGACCGATATCGTCGAAAAAGAGATGTACACCTTCGAGGACCGCAACGGCGACTCGCTGACCCTGCGCCCCGAAGGCACGGCGGCCTGCGTGCGCGCGGTCCTGGAGCATGGCATCACCGGCGGTGGCCAGGTGCAGAAGCTCTGGTACGTCGGCCCGATGTTCCGTCACGAGCGCCCGCAGAAAGGCCGCTATCGCCAGTTCCACCAGATCGGTCTCGAGGTGTTCAACCTCGAAGGGCCGGACATCGACGCCGAACTGATCGTGCTGACCTGGCGCCTGTGGGGCGAGCTGGGGCTGCGTGATGCGGTCAAGCTCGAGCTCAACAGCCTGGGCACCAGTGAATCCCGCGCTCGCTATCGCGAAGCGCTGGTGGAGTTCCTCTCCGCCCACCTGGACAAGCTCGACGAAGACAGCCAGCGCCGCCTCAAGACCAACCCGCTGCGCGTACTGGACACCAAGAACGCCGATACCCAGGCGATCCTGGCCGATGCACCGAAGATGGCCGATTACCTCGACGACGAGTCCCGTGCGCATTTCGAAGGGCTGAAGGCGCGTCTCGACGCTGTCGGCATTCCCTACGTGATCAACCCCAAGCTGGTGCGTGGCCTGGATTACTACAGCAAGACCGTTTTCGAATGGGTCACCGACAAGCTCGGCGCCCAGGGCACCGTATGCGCCGGCGGCCGGTACGACGGGCTGGTGGAGCAGATGGGCGGCAAGCCCACCCCCGGCGTGGGTTTTGCCATGGGTATCGAGCGCCTGGTGCTGATGCTCGAAGCGTTGGACAAAGTGCCTGAAGAGCTGGCCCGCCAGGTCGACGTCTATCTCTGCGCCTTCGGCGAAGCGGCGGAACTGGCGGCCCTGGCCCTGAGCGAGCGGATCCGCGACCAGGTGCCCAACCTGCGCCTGCAGGTCAATGCCGGCGCCGGCAGTTTCAAGAGCCAGTTCAAGAAGGCCGACAAGAGCGGTGCGCTGTACGCACTGATTCTGGGTGACGACGAACTGGCCCAACAAGTGGTAGGTTTCAAACCCCTGCGTGGCCAGGGCGAACAACAAAGCATTGCCTGGGATGCGCTTGCTGCACACCTGGCCACCTGCGTCGTGCAGGGTTGAAGCTGTCAAACAGCCGATTTAGCGATTAAGGAGTATTGGGGTGTCGAGTACCGAAGATGAACAGCTGGCGGATTTGAAGGACTGGTGGACGCGCAACGGCAAGCCGCTGGTCACTGGCGGCCTGTTGGCGCTGGTCATCGTGTTCGGCTGGCAGGCCTACCAGAAATACCAGAGCAACCAGTCGCAAGGCGCCTCGGTGCTCTACCAGCAATTGCTGGAAACCACGCTGACCCCGGACGGCAAGCCTGACGCTGCTCGCGTGGCGGACCTGGCCGGCAAGCTCAACAAGGAATTCGGCGGCACCGCCTACGCCCAGTACGGCAGCCTGTTCGTGGCCAAGGTAGCGGTAGACAGCGGCAAGCTGGACGACGCGGCCACCGAGCTGAAGGCTATCGTCGACAAGCCGGCCAACCCGACCCTGGGCGAAGTGGCACGTCAGCGCCTGGCCCAGGTGCTGGCGGCACAGAACAAGGTCGAAGACGCGCTGAAGCTGCTGGCCGGCGACGCCGACAAGGCGTTCCTGGCGACCCGCGAAGAACTCAAGGGCGACCTGCTGGTACAGCTGGGTCGTGCCGACGAGGCCCACGCGGCCTACCAAAAAGCCAAGGCTGCGCTGTCGGATGAAGCCGCGGTCGGTGGCCTGCAAATCAAGCTGGACGACCTGGCCAAAGGGGATGCGTGACGTGATCCAGTGGAAACATGCAGCATTGCTGGCTCTGGCCATTCTGGCCGCGGGTTGCAGCAGCAACAGCAAGAAAGAACTGCCACCGGCCGAGCTGACCGACTTCAAAGAAGAAGTCGTGCTGCAGAAGCAGTGGAGCCGCTCCATCGGTGACGGCCAGGGCGAAACCTACAACATGCTGGTGCCGGCCATCGATGGCGATACCATCTATGCCGGCGACGTGACGGGTGTCGTCATGGCGATGGATCGCATGAACGGCGACGTCAAATGGGAAAAGGATCTCGAACTGCCTGTATCCGGTGCCGTTGGCGTGGGTTACGGGCTGGTCATGATCGGTACCCTCAAGGGCGAGATCGTGGCCCTGGACGCCAGCAGCGGCGAAGAGAAATGGCGTGCCCGGGTGACCAGCGAAGTGCTCGCACCGCCCGCCACCAATGGCGACGTGGTTGTGGTCCAGACCCAGGATGACCGCCTGATCGGCCTGGATGCCGCCACCGGCAGCCAGCGCTGGCTGTACGACAGCACCCCGGCGGTGCTGACCTTGCGCGGCACCAGCGCCCCTATCGTGACCAACCGCCTCGCGGTGGCCGGGTTGTCCACTGGTAAAGTGGTTGCCCTGGATGTTTCCAACGGCGTGCCGGTGTGGGAACAGCGTGTCGCCATTCCCCAGGGCCGTTCGGAACTGGAGCGCGTGGTCGACATCGACGGCGGCCTGCTGCTGTCCGGCGGCACGCTGTATGTCGCCAGCTACCAGGGTCGCGTCGCGGCACTGGACCTGGAAACCGGCCGTCCGTTGTGGCAGCGCGACGCGTCCAGCTACGCGGGTGTCGCCCAGGGTTTCGGCAGCGTCTACGTAAGCCTGGCCTCGGGCACGGTCGAAGGCGTCGACGAGCGTTCCACCACCGCCTTGTGGAGCAACGATTCCCTGGCCCGTCGTCAGCTGTCGGCCCCGGAAGTGTTCTCCAGCTACGTCGCAGTCGGTGACCTGGAAGGTTACCTGCACCTGCTCAGCCAGGTGGACGGTCGCTTCGTCGGCCGTGAGCGTATCGACAGCGATGGCCTGCGTGCCCGTCCGCTGGTGGTGGGCAGCATGATTTATGTGTATGGCAACAGCGGCAAACTGGAAGCCCTGACCATCAAGTAAGACTATGCTTGGGGCTAGATCCCAAGCGGCCCGTCCTGTGCAGGAGCGGGCTTGCGTGCGAATGCGGTGTATCAGAAGAAAACTGTTGTCGACTGAACACACCGCTTTCGCGAGCAAGCCCGATCCCACGGGACTGCCTCCGAGCACCAGCCGCTGCCTCGCAGCGGCTTTTGTATTTTCTGAAATAACGAAGTGGAGAGCCGCATGGTTCCCGTAATCGCCCTGGTGGGCCGACCGAACGTCGGCAAGTCCACCTTGTTCAATCGCCTGACCAGGACTCGCGACGCCATTGTCGGCGACTTGTCCGGTCTGACCCGTGATCGCCAATACGGTGAGGCCAAGTGGCAAGGGCGTACCTACATCCTGATCGACACCGGTGGCATCTCCGGTGACGAACACGGCATGGACGAAAAAATGGCCGAGCAGTCGCTGCTGGCCATCGAAGAAGCGGATGTGGTGCTGTTCCTGGTAGACGCCAAGGCCGGTTTTACCGCCGCCGACCAGATGATCGCCGAGCATTTGCGCAAGCGTAACAAGCGCTCCCATGTGGTCGCCAACAAGGTCGACAACATCGATCCGGACATGGCCCGCGCCGAGTTCGCGCCGTTGGGCATGGGCCAGGCGATCCCGATTGCCGGTGCCCATGGTCGCGGCATCAGCCAGTTGCTGGAAGTCGCCCTGGCGGATTTCCCGAAAGACGATGAAGACGAGCCGGAAGAAGGCGAGGAAGAGATCGTTGCCGAAGGCGAGGAAGCCAAGCGCATTCCGGGCCCGAGCGAGAAGGACGGGATCAAGATCGCCATCATCGGCCGCCCGAACGTGGGCAAGTCGACGCTGGTCAACCGCATGCTCGGCGAAGACCGGGTCATCGTGTACGACCAGCCCGGTACCACTCGCGACAGCATCTACATCCCGTTCGAACGTAACGACGAGAAGTACACGCTGATCGACACCGCCGGTGTGCGCAAGCGCGGCAAGATCCACGAAGAAGTCGAGAAGTTCTCCGTGGTCAAGACGCTGCAGGCGATCAAGGACGCCAACGTGGTGATCTTCGTGATGGACGCTCGCGAAGGCGTGGTCGATCACGACCTGAACCTGCTGGGCTTCGCCCTGGAGGCCGGACGTGCGCTGGTCATCGCCATCAACAAATGGGACGGCATGACCCCGAGCGAGCGGGATTTCGTGAAGGTGGAATTGCAGCGCCGGCTGTTCTTCGTCGACTTCGCCGATATCCACTTCATCTCGGCCTTGCACGGCACGGGCGTGGGCAACCTCTACGCCTCGGTGCAGAACTCGTTCAAGTCGGCGGTCACCCGCTGGCCGACCAACCGCCTGACCCAGATCCTGGAAGACGCCGTCAGCGAGCACGCGCCACCGATGGTCAACAACCGCCGGATCAAGCTGCGTTACGCTCACCTGGGGGGCGCCAACCCGCCGATCATCGTGATCCACGGTAACCAGATCGAGAAGGTACCCAAATCCTACGTTCGGTACCTGGAAAACACCTATCGTCGCGTCCTGAAGCTGGTGGGTACGCCCATCCGTATCGAGTTCAAGGGCGGCGAGAACCCGTATGAAGGCAACAAGAACACGCTCACCGACCGGCAGGTCAACAAGAAGCGTCGCTTGATGTCGCACCACAAGAAGGCCGACAAGAAGCGCCGCGACAAGCGCTGATCGATAGTCACCGCAGATCCACTGTGGGGCGAGCAAGCTCGCTCCCACAAGGTATGAGTTGTGTCAGCATAAGAAAGGGTGCCCTGGGTGGCACCCTTTTTCATACCTGGCGATTGGGCTATCCTCGAACTCTCCCGCGCCGCGCCAGAGCCGGGTGTAGAGCAGGGAACCCTCGATGATCACCAGCAAGTTGCCGAATGTCGGCATCACCATCTTCACCCAGATGTCCCAGCTTGCCGCCCAGACCGGTGCGCTGAACCTGTCCCAGGGGTTTCCCGATTTCGATGGCCCCCAGGCGCTGCGCGATGCGGTCGGCCGGCACATCGCCCAAGGCCATAACCAGTATTCGCCCATGACCGGCCTGCCGGCGTTGCGTCAGCAGATCACGGCGAAGATCGCCCGCAGCTATGGCGTCGATGTCGACGCCGACCAGGAGGTCACCGTGACCCCAGGCGCGACCCAGGCGATTTTCTGCGCCATCGCGGCGGTGGTGCAAAGCGGCGACGAAGTGATCGTGTTCGACCCCAGCTACGACAGTTACGAGCCAGCGGTGCAGTTGGCCGGTGGGAGGTGCGTGCACGTGCAACTGGGCCTGGATGACTTTGCCATCGACTTCCAGAAGCTCGGTGACGCCCTGGGCCCGCGTACGCGCATGATCATCCTCAACACACCGCACAACCCCAGCGGGGCCCTGATCAGCCGGGCCGAGCTGGATCAGTTGGCGGCGTTGATCCGTGATCGCGACATCTATCTGGTCAGCGACGAGGTGTATGAACACCTGGTCTTCGACGGCGTGCCCCATGCCAGTGTCCTGGCCCATGAGGAGCTGTATCGGCGCGCGTTCGTGGTCAGCTCCTTCGGCAAGACCTACCACGTCACCGGTTGGAAGACCGGCTACGTCGTGGCGCCACCGGCCCTCACCGCCGAGCTGCGCAAGGTGCATCAGTACGTCAGCTTTTGCGGGGTGACACCGCTGCAATACGCCCTGGCCGACTACATGGCCGACCATCCGGAGCATGTCGAGCAATTGCCCGATTTCTACCAGGCCAAGCGCGACCTGTTCTGCGACTTGCTGGCCCCGTCGCGGTTCAGCTTCAAGCGGGTGGCCGGCACCTATTTCCAACTGGTGGATTATTCCCGGATCCGCCCGGACCTGAATGACGTCGACATGGCGGTCTGGATGACCCGTGAGCACGGGGTGGCGGCGATCCCGGTGTCGGTGTTCTACCAGACCCCTCCCGAGGGACAGCGCCTGGTGCGCCTGTGCTTCGCCAAACGCGAGGAGACGCTGCGCGAAGCGGCGCAAAAGCTATGCGTGATCTGAGTATGTTGCCCAATCTCAATGTTGCCCTGATCCAGACCACCCTGGCGTGGCACGACCGCGAGGCCAACCTGGAGCATTTCGAAAGTCTGCTGGAACAGGCCCGCGGGGCCGACCTGGTGATTTTGCCGGAAATGTTCACCACCGGCTTTTCCATGGAGTCCCAGGCCCTGGCCGAACCGGAGCACGGGCCTACCAGCGTTTGGCTCAGGACGCAGGCGTCGAGGCTGGATGCGGTGATCACCGGCAGCCTGATTGTCCAGGCCGCCGACGGCAGCCATCGCAACCGCCTGCTCTGGGCCCGTCCGGACGGTGAGGTGCTGCACTATGACAAGCGCCATCTGTTTCGCATGGCCGGGGAGCACAACCACTACACACCGGGTGAGCGTCAGGTGCTGTTCGAACTCAAGGGCTGGCGGGTGCGCCCGTTGATTTGCTACGACCTGCGTTTCCCGGCCTGGAGCCGCGACGCCGAGGACACCGACCTGCTGCTGTACACCGCCAACTGGCCTGGCGCCCGGCGCTTGCACTGGAACCGCCTGCTGCCGGCCCGGGCCATCGAGAACCTGTGTTACGTAGCGGCAGTGAACCGCATCGGCACCGACGGCAAGGGCTTTGCCTACACTGGGGACAGTCAGGTGCTGGACTTCCAGGGCGAGACCTTGCTCAGCGTGGGAGAGGCCGATGGCGTGTTCATGGTGAATCTCAATGCGGCGGACCTGGCGGCGTATCGTGCGCGGTTTCCGGCGAACCTGGATGCCGATCGTTTCGAATTCATCTGATGAATCGTTTCAACCCTCAAGAACGGCTATTGCGTGCCGATAAACGGTCAGCCAAGGAGAATGCTCATGACCACTATCAGCGCAACGACCGTAAACCCGTATCCGATGTCGGCCCCTAAGGTGTCGATCAAAGGTACGACCGAGGAGACTGCGGACGCGACCACGGACGCCGGCAGCGAGAAGGAAAAGTCACTGAAGGTCGATACCAGCGGTGCTAACGTCGCCGGCGCACCCAGCAGCACGGGTGTGGATGTGATCGAGCAGATCAAGAAGCAGATCGAGCAGACCGAGAAACTGCTGGCCCAGCAACAGGTGCAATTGGCTCGCGTGCAGAAGAGCCAGGCCAGCGAAGAGCAGAAGGCTCAGCAGGCCATGGCCATCCAGACCCAGATCATGGGAACCCAGGCGGCCCTGCAGACGCTTCGAGCGGCGCTATTGCAGGCCATGACGGTCGGGATCGATACCCATGCCTGAGAGGGGGTAGTGCGGTAGGCCGTTATCGCGAGCAGGTCCCGGACGGCAACCCATATCCCAAGTCAAACAAAAAGGCCCCAGGATTCACACCCTGGGGCCTTTTTTGCATGTCAGCCCAGGATCAGGCCGCCTTGGCTTCCGGCTGGCTCAGGGAGCGGTTCAGCGCACTGAACAAAGCCTTGAAGCTGGCGGTGGTGATGTTCTCATCGATGCCTACGCCGTGTACCGCGCGCTCACCGTTGACCCGCAGCTCGATATAGGCCGCGGCCTTGGCGTTGGTGCCGGCGCCGATGGCATGTTCGTTGTAGTCCATGATTTCCACGGGAATCGGCAGGCCGGCCACCAGCGCTTCCAGGGCGCCGTTGCCCTTGCCGCGCCAGTGCAGGTTGGTTTCGCCCTGGCCCTTGCTGGCCACTTCCACTTCCACGGCGCTGTGGCCGTTTTCTTCCTGCAGGCGATGGCTGACCAGCGCATACGGGGTGTTGGCTTGCAGGTATTCGCGTTGCAGCAGGCTGTGGATCTGCTGGGCGGTCATTTCCAGGCCCAGGCGATCGGTTTCGCGCTGCACCACCTGGCTGAATTCGATCTGCATGCGGCGGGGCAGGCTGATGCCGTATTCCTGTTCCAGCAGGTAGGCGATGCCGCCCTTGCCCGACTGGCTGTTGACACGAATCACCGCCTCGTAGCTGCGGCCGATGTCGGCCGGGTCGATCGGCAGATAGGGCACTTCCCACAGGGCGTCCGGTTTCTGCTGGGCGAAGCCCTTGCGAATGGCATCCTGGTGGGAGCCGGAGAATGCGGTGTGGACCAGGTCGCCGACATACGGATGGCGTGGGTGCACCGGAATCTGGTTGCATTCCTCGACGACCTTGCGCACGCCGTCGATGTCGGAGAAGTCCAGTTCAGGGTCGATGCCCTGGGTGTAGAGATTCAGTGCCACGGTCACCAGGTCGACGTTGCCGGTACGCTCGCCGTTGCCGAACAGGCAGCCTTCGACACGGTCGGCGCCGGCCATCAGGCCCAGTTCGGTGGCGGCCACACCGGTGCCACGGTCGTTGTGGGTGTGCAGGCTGATGATCACGCTGTCGCGACGGGTGATGTTGCGGCCGAACCATTCGATCTGGTCGGCATAGACATTCGGCGTGGCGACTTCCACGGTGGCGGGCAGGTTGAGGATCACCTTGCGCTCGGGCGTCGGGTTCCACACTTCGATGACCGCATCGCAGACTTCCTTGGCGAACTCGAGCTCGGTGGCGCTGAAGGTTTCCGGGGAGTATTCGAACTGCCACTGGGTTTGCGGCTGCTGGGCGGCGTATTTGACGAACAGCTTGGCCGCGTTCACCGCGATTTCCTTCACGCCTTCCTTGTCCTGGTTGAACACGATGCGGCGGAACGATGGGCAGGTGGCGTTGTACAGGTGGACGATGGCTTTTTTCGCGCCGCGCAGGGATTCGAACGTGCGGGCGATCAGGTCTTCACGAGCCTGGGTCAGCACCTGGATGGTGGTATCGTCCGGGATGTGGCCTTCCTCGATGAGGGTGCGCACGAAGTCGAAGTCGGTCTGGGAAGCGGCCGGGAACGAAGCTTCGATTTCCTTGACGCCGACGGCGACCAGGGTTTTCCAGAAACGCAGTTTCTTGACCGCGTCCATCGGTTCGATCAGCGACTGGTTGCCGTCGCGCAGGTCGGAGCTGCACCAGATCGGCGCGGTGGTGATGGTCTTCGACGGCCAGGTGCGATCCGGCAGGTTGATGGTCGGGAAGGCGCGGTATTTGGAAGACGGGTCTTTGAGCATGCTCATGGGCGGAATCCTTTTATTGTCGTGGCCGAAAAAAGGCGGCCTGCCGGTGGTTCGAACGGGTGGCTTCTCAGCCGGAACGAGGTGCCGCGATTCAGCCCGGCAGTCGTGCGCTGACGAGGCACAGGCTGCGGTGCTGGCGAAGCTGGATGAGGGTGTGAGAGGTTTTCATGCCCTCAACCCTAACCGGGTGGGCAGAGGATCGCAAGCAATCGAAAAAAATTGAGAGAAGTTCTGATTTTGAGCGATTTTGCGAGATTTAATCGCGAATATCTGGAGCTTTTATGTTGGAAATTGCGTCGATGTTTTGAGCTTGGCAATTCACGGAAGATGGGTCTGAGGCCAGTAGCCCCACCATGAACTCAGGGCTGGAACGCCCCGATGAAAATCGCCGGATCCACTCGCGCATCGTTCAGGCTGATGTTCCAGTGCATGTGCGGCCCTGTTGCCCGTCCGGTTGCACCCACTTTGCCCACGACCGCTCCCCTGGCCAACTGCTGACCGACCTTCACATCGATTTTCGACATATGACAGAACATGCTGATGAAGCCCTGGCCGTGATCGACGAACACCGTATTGCCGTTGAAGAAGTAATTGCCGGTGAGGATCACCTTGCCTGCGGCCGGGGTCTTGATGGGCGTCCCGGCGGGTACGGCGAAGTCCAGGCCCGAATGCGGGTTGCGCTCTTCACCATTGAAGAAGCGGCGCACGCCGAACTTGCTCGACAGTGGGCCATCGACAGGCTTGTCCAGCAACAGGTTGCTGGGAATGTTCGGGCTGAAGGTGCGGTAGGCCTTCAACTGTACGGCCAGTTCGGCGTCGATGCGCTTGAGGTCCGCCGGGTTCGGGTTGACCTGGCGCTTGTTCTTCAAGGTGATGTGTTGCTCGGGGTACTTCTTGTAGCCGACCACGAAGGGCTGGGTGCTGCCGCCACTTTTGATCTGCTCGGTGCCGGGCTTGACCGTCAGCGGGATGCCGACGATCGCCAGCCAGTTCTGCTGTTCCTTGACCACCAGCACCGGTTTGCCCTGGTAGCTGACTTTGGGGGCCTGGGTCGCGCTGCCCAGGTCCACCACGGCCACGCCGCCGGGTACCGGTTTGTTCAGCAGACGGGTGATGTAGCTGTCGGCGTGGGCATTGATGGTCAGGCACAGCAACAGCAGGGGGGCGAGAGATCGCGGCATGAATCAATCCAGTAGAGAAAGGGTGACCGGCGTCAGGTGGTTGTCTTCGACCCGCACCAGCAGTTCGCCTTCGCCGAGCCGGGCGGTCAGGCGCTGGCCGGTGTGGGTCTGCCCGGCATCGCGGATCGCATGGCCGCGTTCGTCCAAAAGGATGCTATAGCCCCGGCCGAGGGTCGCCAGGGGGCTGACGATGTGCAGGGTCTGCATCTGGTTCTGCAATTGCAGGCGACGCGCCTTCAGGCCTTCGTTCATGGCCCGGGGCAGGCGCTCGGCCAGGCTGTCCAGGCGATGACGCAACAAAGCCAGCTGGCGGCCCGGATGCTGTCCGGTGAGGCGGGTTTCCAGGCGAATCAGGCGTTCGCGACGGTTATCGAGGCTGCGTTCGAAGGCCCGGCGCAGACGCATGTCCAGGTCGTCCAGGCGCTGGGCCTGCTGACGCAGGCGCTCGCCCGGATGACGCAGGCGCCGGGTCAGGCCTTCGAGGCGCAGTTGGTCGCGCATCAGGCGGTCGCGCATGCGCATCACCAGCCGTCGGTGCAGGCTTTCGACCCGCCGCACCAGTTCGCCGGCATCCGGCGCCAGCAGTTCGGCGGCGGCGGAGGGGGTGGGGGCACGCACGTCGGCGACGAAATCGCTGATGGACACATCGGTCTCATGGCCGACGGCACTGACGATTGGCGTGACGCAGGCATCCACCGCCCGGGCCACGGCCTCTTCGTTGAAGCACCACAGATCCTCCAGCGAACCGCCGCCCCGGGCCAGGATCAGCGCGTCGAAACCGCGGGTATCCGCCAGTTTCAGGGCGCGGACAATCTGCGCGGTGGCTTCGCGACCCTGTACGGCGGTGGGAATCAACGTCAGGGCGATCTGCGGCGCCCGGCGGCGGAACACGCTGATGATGTCGCGGATCACCGCGCCGGTGGGCGAACTGATGATGCCGATGCGTTGCGGATGGGCCGGCAGCGGCACCTTGCGCTCGGCGCTGAACAGGCCTTCGGCGCTGAGCTTTTCCTTGAGGGCATCGAAAGCCAGGCGCAGGGCGCCGTCGCCGGCCGGCTCCACGGTGTCGAGGATCAGTTGATAGTCGCCGCGCCCTTCGAACAGCGAGACCTTGCCGCGCACCTTGACCGCCAACCCGTCTTTCAGGGCCTGGCGCACCCGCGCGGCGTTCTGCCGGAACAGCGCGCAACGCACCTGGGCGCCACTGTCCTTGAGGGTGAAATACACATGGCCGGAGGCGGGCCGGGCCAGGTTGGAAATTTCCCCCTCGACCCAGATATTGCTGAACACGTCTTCAAGCAACACCCGCGCACGGCCGTTGAGCTGGCTGACAGTCAGGACCTCGCGGTCCAGGCCCAGTCGGGCAAAGGGATCTTTAATCATGGGCGGCATGATAAGGGCATTCGTCGGTGAATCTCCATGAGTGAAGACAAATCGGACCGGGTTGCCTTCATCGCGAGCAAGCTCGCTCCCACAGGGATCTTGGGTGGTCGCAAGCTTTGTGAACACCAGGGAGCCATTTGCGGGAGCGAGCTTGCTCGCGATAGCGGTGCACCTGTCACCACAAATGCTGGATATGCCGTGACACAACTGGCTAAAGTCCCCGCTCTCCTCAGCAAGGAAGTGTCGGATGAATCTGCTGTCGTGGTTGGGCCAGTGGGCATTTGCCCCCTTGGAATGGCTGGTGATCGGCTCGGCCATAGCCCTGGCCTACATCGTGTTCGGCATCGCCGGGTTCGGGACGGCGCTGGTGGCCGCGCCGATTCTGTTGCTGTTCATGCCCCTGTCGAAAATCGTGCCGCTGCTGGTGCTGCTGGATTTCGTCGCCGCATTCGGCAACCTGCTGCCGTCGCGGCGGGACGTGTCCCGGTCGGAGCTGCTGCGCTTGCTGCCATGCATGGCCCTGGGTTGCACCTTGGGGGTGATATTCCTGCTCAACCTCAAATCCGACCTGCTGCTGTTATTGATGGGACTGTTCATCAGCGCCTATGCGATCTACAGCCTGTGGGTAAAGGCCCGGCCGGCGCAGCTGTCGGCGCTGTGGGCGCTGCCGATGGGGACGGTGGGCGGGATGTTCGGTGCGCTGTTTGGCAGTGGCGGCTTTTTATACGCCATCTATCTGAACAGCCGCTTGCCCAAGGACCCGGCCCGCGCCACGCAAAACGCGCTGATCAGTTGCAGTACCGTGGTGCGCTTGACGCTGTTCGTCATCGCCGGGGTATATGCCGAGCTACCCTTGCTGGTACTGGCGCTGTGCTTGTTGCCGGCCATGGCGCTGGGCTTGTGGGTGGGGCGTCGCCTGACCCTGCGGATGTCCCGCGAGGCATTCGTGCGCCTGGTCACCTGGCTGGTGCTCGCCAGCGGCATCGCGTTGATCGTGCGCTACCTGAGTGCTTGACCTGGCCCGGCCAGGGATTAAGCTGCCGGCCTTCATTCGCTCAGCAAGGGAAACAGCGGGCCTCGCCATGAATTCGCAAAGCATCATCGTCCCGAAAATCTCCACGCTGCCGGTCCACGAACCCCGGGCCCGTGCGATCGTGCGCTGGCTGGTACGCAAGAATATTGTCCAGGAACAGTTGACCACCTGCGGCCGCACCGGCAACCGCATGGGCCACGCCATTGCCCCTGGCGCCCGGGAGGTGGCCCTGTACCCCGAAGCCTTGCCGTTCGGCGAGCCCGTCAACGGCCTGGAGATCATTACCCGGCGCTGTATCTATACCCCGGCCAAGGGATTCCTCGAGGAGGCGGGTTGCGCCGAGTGCCGCAGGGAAATCGGCGAAGCGCTGTTCGAAAGCCTGGAAGACTGGATGCCAGGCCGCACCGACAATTTCACCTGTCCCGAATGCGGGCATGAAGATGACATCAACGGGTTCCTGTTCCTGCAGCCCTGCGCCTTTTCCAACCTGGGGTTCATCTTCAACAACTGGCTCGAGGCCGGGTTCAAGCAGGATTTCCTCGATGAATTCGCCGATTGGCTGGACCAGCCGGTGAGTTGGGTGAAGGTGGAGTTGTAAATAGGCACACGGCGGACTGTTTTTGTGGCGAGGGGATTGATCCCCGCTGGGGCGCGAAGCGGCCCTGAACCGGGCTATGCGGTACATCTGGCATATCGAGTCGGCCGCTTCGGGACTGCTGCGCAGTCCAGCGGGGATCAATCCCCTCGCCACAGGGGCGATGTACAGTCGCAGTGAGGGGATCAGCCCCGTCAATCTGCCCGGCAATAATAGGCAGAGTTTTACATTGAGCGAGACGGGGTCCATGAGTATAATGGCGCGCTTCCATTTTCCCGCTCGGGAGCCCCCGCGATGCTGCGTATCAGCCAAGAAGCCCTGACATTCGACGACATTCTCCTTGTGCCCGGTTATTCCGAGGTACTGCCTAACGAAGTCAGTCTCAAAACCCGTCTTACCCGTGGCATCGAGCTGAATATTCCGCTGGTATCCGCCGCCATGGACACCGTGACCGAAGCCCGCCTGGCCATTGCCATGGCGCAGGAAGGCGGCATCGGTATCATCCACAAGAACATGACCATCGAACAGCAGGCCGCCGAAGTGCGCAAGGTCAAGCGGTTCGAGGCCGGCGTGGTCAAGGACCCGATCACCATCGAGGCCGATGCCACGGTGCGCGATCTGTTCGAACTGACCCGCATGCACAACATCTCCGGCGTTCCGGTGCTGCACGATGGTGACCTGGTCGGCATCGTCACTTCCCGCGACGTGCGTTTCGAGAACCGCCTGGATGCCACCGTGCGCCAGGTAATGACGCCTAAAGAGCGCCTGGTCACGGTCAAGGAAGGCACCAGCAAGGACGAAGTCCGCGAATTGCTGCACAAGCACCGCATCGAGCGCGTGCTGATCGTCGACGACAAGTTCGCCCTCAAGGGCATGATGACCGTCAACGACATCGAAAAGGCCAAGGCCTACCCGCTGGCCAGCAAGGACGACCAGGGTCGTCTGCGCGTCGGTGCCGCGGTCGGCACCGGCAAGGACACCGGTGACCGCGTCGCCGCCCTGGTCAATGCCGGCGTGGACGTGGTGGTGGTCGACACCGCCCACGGTCACTCCAAGGGCGTGATCGACCGCGTTCGCTGGGTCAAGCAGAACTTCCCTGACGTCCAGGTGATCGGCGGCAACATTGCCACCGGCGCTGCCGCCAAGGCCCTGGCCGAAGCCGGCGCCGACGCGGTCAAGGTCGGTATCGGCCCTGGCTCGATCTGCACCACCCGCATCGTCGCCGGTGTCGGTGTTCCACAGATCAGCGCCATTGCCAACGTCGCCGCAGCCCTCGAAGGCTCCGGCATTCCCCTGATCGCCGACGGCGGTATCCGTTTCTCCGGTGACCTGTCCAAGGCCATCGTGGCCGGTGCGTCCTGCGTGATGATGGGCTCGATGTTCGCCGGTACCGAAGAGGCACCGGGCGAGATCGAACTGTTCCAGGGCCGTAGCTACAAGGCTTATCGCGGCATGGGCTCGCTGGGCGCCATGTCCCAGGCCCAGGGCTCGTCCGACCGTTACTTCCAGGACTCCTCCGCAGGTGCCGAGAAGCTGGTGCCGGAAGGCATCGAAGGTCGCGTTCCCTACAAGGGCACCCTGAGCGCCATCATCCATCAACTGATGGGCGGCCTGCGTTCTTCCATGGGCTACACCGGCAGCGCCAACATCGAAGAGATGCGCACCAAGCCGGAATTTGTCCGCATCACCGGCGCGGGCATGGCCGAGTCCCATGTCCACGACGTGCAGATCACCAAGGAAGCGCCGAACTACCGC
The DNA here is from genome assembly GCF_900156465.1 of Pseudomonas sp. 7SR1. NCBI lineage: Bacteria > Pseudomonadati > Pseudomonadota > Gammaproteobacteria > Pseudomonadales > Pseudomonadaceae > Pseudomonas > Pseudomonas sp. 7SR1. Next base: position 431,757 of record NZ_LT707064.1, on the reverse strand, counting down.
GTAGGTTAAGGCTTTCCTGCAAACGTAATCACCGGGGCTGTTCATTCAGCCCCGAGTTGTTTCTGATTCCCTATATGAGAATGAGTCATGGCCCTCGACATTCACGCTCACCGCATCCTGATTCTCGACTTCGGTTCCCAGTACACCCAGCTGATCGCCCGCCGCGTGCGTGAAATCGGCGTGTATTGCGAATTGCATCCGTTCGATATGGATGACGAAGCGATTCGCGAATTCGCGCCAAAAGGGATCATCCTGGCCGGCGGCCCGGAGTCCGTGCACGTCGCCGACAGCCCTCGGGCGCCCCAGGCGGTCTGGGACCTGGGTGTGCCGGTCTTCGGTATCTGCTACGGCATGCAGACCATGGCCGAGCAACTGGGCGGCAAGGTGGAAGGCTCCGATCTGCGCGAGTTCGGTTATGCCCGTGTGGACGTGGTCGGCAAGAGCCGCCTGCTGGACGGCATCGAAGACCATATCGATGCCGACGGCCTGTTCGGCCTTGACGTGTGGATGAGCCACGGTGACAAGGTCACCCGCATGCCGGAAGACTTCCATATCCTGGCCAGCACTCCGAGCTGCCCGATTGCCGGCATGTTCAGCGACGATCGCCGCTATTACGGCGTCCAGTTCCACCCGGAAGTGACCCACACCAAGCAGGGCGGTCGTATCCTGTCGCGCTTCATCCTCGACATCTGCGAATGCGAGGCCCTGTGGACCCCGTCGAAGATCGCCGAAGACGCCATCGCCCAGGTGCGTGCGCAGGTGGGTACCGATAACGTGCTGCTGGGTCTGTCCGGCGGCGTGGACTCCTCGGTGGTCGCTGCGTTGCTGCACAAGGCCATCGGCGACCAACTGACCTGCGTTTTCGTCGACAACGGCCTGCTGCGCCTGCATGAAGGCGAGCAGGTGATGGCGATGTTCGCCGAGAACATGGGCGTCAAGGTGATCCGCGCCAACGCCGAGGATCAGTTCCTGGCCAACCTGGCCGGCGAATCCGACCCCGAGAAGAAACGCAAGATCATCGGCCGTACCTTCATCGACGTGTTCGACGCCGAGTCTTGCAAGCTGGAAAACATCAAGTACCTGGCCCAGGGCACCATCTACCCCGACGTGATCGAGTCGGCCGGTGCCAAGAGCGGCAAGGCCCACGTGATCAAGTCTCACCACAACGTCGGCGGCCTGCCAGAGGAAATGAACCTCAAGCTGGTCGAGCCGCTGCGCGAACTGTTCAAGGACGAGGTACGTCGCCTTGGCCTGGAGCTGGGCCTGCCGTACGACATGGTCTACCGCCACCCATTCCCGGGCCCTGGCCTGGGCGTGCGGATCCTCGGTGAAGTGAAGAAGGAATACGCCGACCTGCTGCGTCGCGCCGACCATATCTTCATCGAAGAACTGCGCAAGGCCGACTGGTACCACAAGGTCAGCCAGGCATTCGTGGTGTTCCAGCCGGTGAAATCGGTGGGCGTGGTGGGCGATGGTCGTCGTTACGCCTGGGTCGTGGCCCTGCGTGCCGTGGAAACCATCGACTTCATGACCGCTCGTTGGGCGCACCTGCCCTACGAACTGCTGGAAACCGTTTCCGGCCGGATCATCAACGAGATCGAAGGTATCTCTCGCGTCACGTATGACGTGTCGAGCAAGCCGCCGGCGACGATTGAGTGGGAGTGAAATCAGGTCCTTCGGGGACTATCGTCGGCTATTGAAAATCTGTCGTAACGTATTGATTTAAAAGAAAATATGTCACGGCAGCTATCGGTGACTATCGCTGGCCAGCAGAACAGGTTGGCGGTGGAACTGGCGGTAAGAACTGTGGGCCGGATTAAGACCGTCCCATTCACTATCCAGACCTAAACCGTCTTTGACGGTAAAGGTCTGCTCGGGAAAGCTTGTTTCATGCGGCTTTCCCGGCATCAGCAGGTCTCCTGGCCCCTGACGGTAAAAGCCGTCAAGAAACAGGAGAAAAACCTCGATGCTTACCGACACCGCACTGCGGAACCTCAAGCCTAAGTCCAAGATTTATAAGGCTTCTGATCGCGACGGTATGTACGTAACGGTATCGCCAAGCGGTACCGTCACCTTCCGCTACGACTACCGTCTCAACGGACGTCGCGAAACTCTGACGATCGGCAGGTACGGACCTGCCGGTATTTCTCTGGCGTTGGCTCGCGAAAAGCTGATTGACGCCAAAAAGACCGTCGCACAAGGCAAGTCACCCGCTCTGGAAAAACAGCGCGAGAAGCGCCGGCTCACCGCCGCAAAAACTTTCGGCGAGCTGACAGGAAAGTGGCTTGTGGGTGCTCGAATGGCCGACAGCACGAGGGCCATGCGCAAGAGCATCGTCGACCGTGACATCCTTCCCGCTTTCGAGAACCGCCAACTCAACGAGATCACCGCCGATGATCTGCGTGCTCTCTGCAACAAGGTGAAGGCTCGCGGGGCACCCGCCACCGCGGTGCATGTCCGCGACATCGTGAAGCAGATCTATGCGTTTGCGATCCTGCACGGCGAAAAGGTAGACAACCCGGCTGAAGACGTGGGCGCTGCGTCCATTGCGACCTTTGTGCCCAAGGATCGCTCGCTGTCACCGCTCGAGATCCGGTTGATGTCGCGGCAGATGGAGTCGGTGGCTACCTATCCGACGATCCGACTGGCTCTGCGCATGATCTTGCTGACGCTGGTTCGCAAGAGCGAACTGATCCAGGCCACCTGGGATGAGGTCGACTTCGAGAGTGCGACATGGACTATTCCGAAGCACCGGATGAAGGGACGCAACCCACATGTGGTCTATCTATCCCGCCAGGCTCTCGACATCTTCATAGCGCTGCACACCTGCGCGGCCGGCTCCAAGTTCGTGCTGCCCTCGCGCTATGACGCCGACCGCTGTATGTCGAACGCCACCTTGAACCGCGTTACGCAGATCGTGGCTGAACGTGCCAAGGCCGCTGGTCTACCGTTGGAGCCATTTACCGTCCATGACCTGCGTCGAACCGGCTCGACGCTATTGAACGAAATCGGCTTCAACCGCGATTGGATCGAGAAGTGTTTGGCCCACGAGGATGGGCGCTCTTCGCGCTCAATCTACAACAAAGCTGAGTACGCCGAGCAGCGGCGTCACATGCTGCAGGAGTGGGCGAACATGGTCGATGCCTGGATCGATGGGCAGACCTACGTCCCGAGGCTGATGCCGGAAAACGTTGTAGTGCCTACGTTGCGCGCGATGGCCTGAAATGGAAGTCGGGTTGTCACTTGACAACCCGGTCAGCCATCCACATACTGGAGACCATCGATGGCCCGTTCCTCTCATTCGAAAAAAGAGGTCGAAGAAGCCCTTCAACATGCCGAAGCGCAAGGATGGCGTGTTGACGTTGGCGGGAGTCATGCCTGGGGGCGAATTTACTGCCCGTACAACGACGAGGAGTGTCGTTGCGGTGAGTTCTGTATTACCTCGGTATGGAGTACTCCCAAGAACTCTGGCAACCACGCACGCGCCTTGCGGCGAGTCGTGGACAACTGCACAACGCACCGCAAGCGGCATGAAGCTGACGACGATGCCGAGGAGTAGCACGATGGAATACACCTTCACCCTGAAATACCAGCTCGCTGAGGATGGCCGTGACCCGAATGAATTGGTCGAGCGCTTGGGCGAGGCTGGCTGCGACGATGCCTTGGTCGGCATAGGGCAGCCGGGGCGGCTTGCGCTGGAATTCACCCGCGAGGCGGATAGTGCTGATGCTGCTGTACGCAGCGCGTTGGCCGATGTACGGAGCGCCGCACCGTCGGCCAGACTGATCGAGGTTGCTCCGGATCTTGTCGGCTTGACCGATGTGGCGGAGATGGTTGGCGTGTCACGACAGAACATGCGCAAACTGATGCTGGCCCATCCGAGCAGCTTTCCAGCTCCAGTGCATGAGGGGAGTGCGTCGATCTGGCACCTAGCGGATGTGCTGGCCTGGCTGCAGGCCAAGGGCAGCTACTCTCTGGCGAGGAACGTCCTGGATGTAGCGCAGGTGGCTCTGCAGGTCAACGTGGCCAAGGAGGGCCAGCGGCTGCCGCGGTCTGCGTTTAAGGAGCTGCAAGCCCTGGTCGGATGAGGCGCATCGCCGGCATCATCCTTCGCGCGAACCCGTCCGAACAGGGCGGGTTTTTCGTAGGTGGACATCCGGTTTGGAGCTGCTGTCGCGAGGGGTTTGTTTCCGTTCTTCGATCCAGGCTTCCACTTCTGCCAGGTCCCACACAACGCAACGAGGCGTCAGATTGAAACGGCGCGGGAATTCGCCGCGGCGCTCCATTTCGTAGATGGTCGTTTCAGCTAAAGGAACGATCAGGCGCAGCTCCTTTCTGCGTATGGTGCGACGGAAGGGCAGGGCGCAGGACTTAGGAAACTGAGGAAGCTCCTCATAGGCGGCCGAACCCGGCAGCGGGGCAGTGAGGCTGTTCTTCGAGTCATAAGCTCTACCCACCGGGCCTGACGGGGTATTCTCCATATTGCACTCCATGAGTGTTGACGTTGCAGACGATGGGGCAATGGTGGCTTTCATTGGCTATCGCCGAAACCCGTTGGAGCGTAGTGAGGCGTATCGACGAGTGCATAACTTGGCAAAGGGCAGGGACATGGCGACGGTAATGGTTTCACCAATCCATTTCGAGGATTTCAGCGGCATACAGTTTGAGCGTCTCGTCTTTGCATACCACGTGCGGGCCGGTTGGGGTGACCTGGTCTGGCGCGGTCAGTCGGGAGGTGATCAGGGTAGGGACATCACAGGCACCGAGCCCTTTGATGACAGGCCATCTCGCAAGACCATCATTCAATGCGCGAACCGGAGCACCTTGACGTTAGCGAAAGCAAGAGGTGACATGGAAAAGTCGATGAAGGCCGCAGGTGCAGCGCCGGAGGCGTTTAAGTTCGTTTCCCGCGGTGCTGTCTCGGACGCAAACCGCAGGCGGATTGAGGAAGCCGCGGGCGCTCTCGGTGTGGCCCATGTCACCATCTGGTCAGGTGTGGAGTTTGAGGAGAACTTGCGGCTTCGCGCTGAGTACCTACTGCATCGTTTCGTCCGGGGGGTCGAGTTTCCCGATGCGGAGGCGGACATTCGCAGCTTTGTTGATGACTTTCCAGATCTGTCTGATGCCGACGCACTGCAGTTGATGGCCGCAGTATTCAGCCGATCTGCTTTTCGCACGCCGTTTCAACAAGAAAGCTCTTTGCCTGCTTTCCAGCAGGCAATCGAAGACACTATCCGCGCACTCAATACAGGTATATGGCGGACTCGCGAAGGCGATGAGATTAGACGTATCCCATCGATCCACAACCTGAGGGATAGGGGCGTTCGAACGACGCTGGAGAAGATCGTCCGCCATGTTGATGACCTTCGTCGTATTTTCGTGACTGGGCTTAGGGAGGGCGAAATACGGCCATGTGGCTGTGGAGTTCCCGACTGCCCCACGTTTGGGCTTTCGCAACGCAGCGTAGATCAGTTGGACTCTGTCAGGCGCAAGATTCTGGCCCTGTTTCGTTCGGTATACGCACCGTTCAATGTAAACCTCGAATAGGATTTTCGTATGAGCTTTATTTGTCCAGGCTGCGTAGGTGAGCCTTACTTGCGGCGTTTGATTGAAGAGGCGGCAACGTCTGAGAATCCGTGTGAATACTGCGAGGAAAATCAGCAGTCAGTCGATCTTTGGATGGTGGCCAATCTGTGCGACGAAGTGATTGATACGTTCTTCGAGGAATCCAGCCACACAATGGCAGTAGTGCATTTTGGCCGCACTCCCGCCGGCCAAGACTTGCACGATACGATTTCACAATTGACTCAAGCGCCGCAGGACGCTGTTGAGCTCATCGTCGAGCACCTTGGAAGCCTCTGGTTTGATGCTGACTCGGGAGAGTCTCGATATGGTGATGATGATCCGTGGTTTGTTCGCAAGCCGTCCATGGCAGAGCCATTAGGGAACGCTTGGAGGGAGATGGAGGAAAGCCTCCATACCAATGTTCGCTTCTTCAATCCCAAAGCGACTGTACTGCTCGACAAGATTTTCGGCGAGATCGCCGATGACCGCGATAGCGACGGGCAGCCGGTGATCATACCGGCTGGGCCGGATGCTCCGTTAGGAACACTTTACCGTGGCCGTGTATTCCAGACAGACGAGTCCATGGCATCTGCACTTCGCTGGCCAGAGCGGTTTTTGGGATCGCCATCCCCTGGGATCGGTGCAGCCGGTCGCATGAACGGACAAGGTCAGCCTGCCTTCTACGGTGCCACCACTCCGGAGATATGCATCGCCGAAGTGCGGCCTCCGGTCGGCAGTAAAGTTGCGCTTGCCGCCTTTGAAGTGACTCGCCCTTTACGACTATTGGATCTTCGTCGCTTGGCTCGTGTGGAACTTAGGAATGGGGCCAGCTTATTTGACCGCGCGACCCGCTCTGCAGCGCAACGCCGGGATTTTCTCAGGACGCTTGGTGACAGGCTGTCAGTACCAGTCGTTCCCGAACTGCAGGATCGCAACTACCTGGTCACTCAGGCGGTCGCAGACTATCTAGCTGCGCATGACACGTTGAACGTTGATGGCATCATTTATCCATCTGCTCAGGGGCGGCGTCCGGGCGAACGAGCGAGCGGCGACAATGTGGTTCTCTTTCGCAAGGCTTGTGAAGTCACCGACGCAGATGGATCTCAAGTGACGGCCGACATCGCACTCTGGGAGTACGAAGAAGATGGCCCGGGAAAGTGGTTCAGTCCGTCGATTCTGTTCAAGGAGCGTGAGCTTCCATGGTACCCACACCGCTCAGTGCATCCCGCGCTGAGAATGAAGCGTGATTCATTAGTTATCCATGACATCACTGCGGTGAGTTACGACACCAAGCCACATTCGGTATCCGAGGTGTCATCGCTCGACGACCTGCATTACGGTTAGCTACTGAAGCTGCTAACCGTCTGCCAGTATCGGATGGGGTTTACTGCGTCACTCCAATCGCTCTCTGGTTTGGTACACAGCTACGCCCAGCCAAGGCTAGGCGTGCGTGCAGCAACAAGTGCTACCGTCCGCCTCGCAGATCGAGGCGGTCTAGCTCTTCAAGAGTTTGGACAACGGTCTCCACAAGCTCCCCGTCAAAGTCATCCCGATCAGCCTCCTCATGAGTACCTTTGTTTAGGTAGGTCCAGACAAGATTGGTGACTGGAATGCCCAAGATGCGGCCATACGCGGCAAGAAGGGGCTCTTTGTTCGCATGGTTGAAAGTCTGGGAGTCTCGCAACTTTTTGACCAGTGCTTCGCATAGATTTCTCAAGCCAGGTTCGGCACCGACCCCAGCCAGCATGAGATTAAGCACTCCCTGGTCATGACTTCCAAGCCAGCGCCAAGTCTTTTCGCCCAGCATCTCTAAGGCTTGGCGGGACGCGGCGAGCGCGTCTCGGTCGTTGAGTGCCTCCCTTGCGGCCCTGGCTTTTGCGATGTAGTTCGCGCTCGGTACGTTACCGGTAACTCTCGGTTGATAGTTGCCATCGTGATGTCGGAGCAGGTAGACCTGGCACGCACCTCTGCGCTGGGCAGGCAGGTGTTGTTGAATGTCTTTAATGAATTCGTTGCTGTGGCAGGTGACGATCAGTTGGATTTGAGCGAAGTGGTCGCCTTCAAAAATCGCCTCCCGGATCCCACCTCGATGGTCATGGTCAATAGCGTTGATGGCATCGTCGAAAACGATAACCGGGCAGTCGATGCTCTTCGCCTTGGACATCAAAATGGCAAGGCCGAGACAGCGGATATGTCCTTCGCTCAGGACGTGGAGTGCATCGACGCGAACCCCTGGATTTCCCCGGAAGCTGATCTCGATCTTTTCATCGCCGGTCAAAGGCAGATGCAGCGCTGATAGCTTGTCCTCCTCGCGATCATTGCGATTGAATGCGTTATAGAGATCTCTGGCGGCGTCATTCAGGCCAGCCATTAGCTGGCCAGGGAGTTGATCCCTATAAGATCTAAGTGCTTCGAGGAATCTGTCGTAGGCAGTCTTGTAAGGCGTGTCGCGGGCGATATCTAGCTTCTCCTGGTCCGCTTGTGCGATCAGCCCGGAATTTGTTTCGTCGAACGCTATGATTCGGTTACGCGCTGCATCTATATCCGCTTGCAATTGTTGCCGCTTCAGATCCTGCGCTTGCACCCTTAGCTGGAACTCGTTGAGTCGCCGACGCTCGTCGATGTGCGGTTGTCGATCTCGCTGAGCCGTCCTTGACGCTTCGTCCTGCGCGGTCATGCGATCCACCACTGCCAGGATCTCCTCCAGCGAAGGCGATCCGCGCGGGTCTGTGGAGGGTAGGGGATAAATATCTGTCCACCAACGACCGCCAGGCTCCGCAGGAAGCTGCAAAGCCCATCTACCGACTGCTGACTCTTCTTCTTGATGAGCAGCTATGAATGTGCTGAGTGGCGCGAACAACTGCCGCAACGCGCGAGAGGCTTGGCCAAGTTGTACTTCGATAGCCTTCTGTTGTTCTTGGAGAGCGCCCAACTCTTCAAGTTGCTGCAAGCCGTCGGTCGCCTTCTTAAAGGGATCTGCAGCAACATGAGTGTCTCCAGCCAGTGGTGTGTCGCAGGCAGGGCAGCGATCTCCGACGGTCTTCTGTAAGGCGAGAACAGAGTTGTACAGCGCCTTGAAGGACACTTGGTCGCTCTTGGCCCGAAGGGAATCAATGACCTCGTCGAGCTCCTGGGAGCACCGGTGTGCCTCTGCGAAAGCGTCCTGGAGACCTTGTCGTGTGACGCCAAGAATATTGGGAGGGACCGCGCCCAGAATGTCATCAAGTTCTTGAAGACGTCCAGGAGCTTCAGTAGTGCCAATCAAGCGTTTCAGATCTTGATATGTCAGTTCAACTGCGTACTCCTTGGCTAGGAGGAATTCCTCTTCGTTCAGTGCTTGTAAGGAAGCAGCCTCACCATCAACGGTTGCTTGGTCTGCCTTCAGCGCGTTCCGGCGCAACGTCAACGCAGTTTGGCGCTCGGCGACTAGGACAAGCTGCCCGTCGATGCTCTCGTTGAAGTGACCTACGAATTCATTGAACTGGTCCATGCCAAAGAGTGTGGCGATCAATTCGGCGCGCTGGGCATTGGGTCGGGCAGCGATTCTTGAGAATGCGTCGATTCGGTTCTTTTCTATGAAACAGAAGCGATACGTGTCGAGATTTGCAGCAACGTCTACCTCGCGTCCTTGTTGATCCGTGGCCTTAAGGACTGGAGGATCAAATCGCCTGTCGTGGACATTTGCCAGATACGTCCTGGCCGCAATGCGTTTATTGCCGGCCTCTTCGACATCTCCGAGAAGGGCATACTCCAATCCTTCGCAAAGGCTGGTTTTACCGCTGCCATTGGGGCCGTAGAAAAGGATGATCTGCTTAGTTAGGTCGAAAGGCTCAGGTACTCGGAATCCCCGAAATGGGCCAAGCGTCAGGTGACGCAGTCTGACCCATGGCCAGGCACCGGCGTTTACTTCAGCGACGGCGGCTGGGGGCGCTTCAACCGTACCGCCAAGCTCTCTCCGCATCAGGCCCACCAGAAAGGTGGAGCGCTGGCTTCGCTGACGTGAGGTGCCTGCGAGTTCGTCAAAGTTAGCGAGGGCCAAAGTAGCTAGACGGCGCACATCGCCGGGAAACTGCCTATCTGGCTGGTAAACCCAGCTCACGAAGCGTTCAAAATCCTGTCTCGCAGATGCCATGCCCCCTCCCTTTGATCAGTGGTATCTGTAGCTAGCGTACCGTAATGGATGCGTACTGTTACGAAAATAGTGACGGTTTCTATACTTTTCACCGCTAGGTTGTAGTAGGTCAGCACCCGGCGCGGCGGCTAGGCAAGGCTGATGAGACAAAACCGCTGAGCTTTCTCTGAAAAGACCGGGCGTCCCCGGCCCAGAAACATGGCCGGTCGCGCTGTCGTGCTGCGCATCGAACCCCCTTCGGGGTTTCGCCCCCTTCGGGCTTCCATCGTTCCCTCGCTCCGCTCGGCTGACGCCTACGGCCCGGCTTCCAGATCCGGGCCTGCGCGCTTGCGCTTGCGTGCGGTTCAGCACATCTCGGCGGCCGTTGCCATGTCCAGCCGTCTCCCCTGACTTCATCACCTTCTCCGCGACCGTAGCCCGCTTCCGTGTGCCGTCAAGGCGCGCAGGGCCGTGTCCTCGCTGCGCTGCGGGCCGCACCAACCCTGCGCTTGTTTCCTTGACGGCCCCCGTCCGCGCGCTCCTTTGGCCGCGGGCGATGAACTCAGGAAAGACGGTGGCAACAGGGCCAACCGGGTTCCTCGTGCCAACCGCACAGAACAGCCGAAAGGCTGGGCTCCGAATCTTGGAATCCGGTGTGCGGTGTGAACAGCAAACCCTTTTCGTCAGGAGAAAGACCATGCAACTCGCATCCCGTTTCGCTTCCCGCTCCCCCGCGCTACGCAGCGATTACCCGCTGACCGATGACCAGATTCACCGCGTAGCGCCGTCCATTTTCGCGGACGCGCCGCATGAAAGCCGTTCGCAGCGGTACGCCTATATCCCCACCTCCGCCGTGTTGGCCGAGCTTCGCAAAGAAGGTTTCCAGCCCTTCATGGTTTGCCAGACCCGCGTGCGCGATGAAGGCAAGCGCGAACACACCAAACACATGCTGCGCCTGCGCCACGCCAGCCAGATCAACGGCGCGGAAGCCAATGAAATCGTGTTGCTCAATTCCCATGACGGGACGAGCAGCTATCAGATGCTGGCCGGAATGTTCCGGTTCGTTTGCAGCAATGGCCTTGTGTGCGGCGACACCGTGGCCGATGTGCGCGTGCCCCACAAAGGCGACGTTTCCGGGCACGTCATCGAAGGCGCTTACGAAGTCTTGCGCGGCTTCGACCGGGTGAAGGATTCCCGCGACGCCATGCGCGCGATCACGCTGGACGAAGGCGAAGCCGAAGTGTTCGCCCGTTCCGCGCTGGCCTTGAAGTACGACCCCACCGACAACAAGCCCGCGCCCATCACGGAAAGCCAAATCCTGATGCCGCGCCGGTTCGATGACCGCCGCCCGGATTTGTGGAGCGTGTTCAACCGCACCCAAGAAAACCTGACCAAAGGCGGATTGCACGGCCGCAGCGCCAACGGACGTCGCCAGCAAACCCGCCCGGTGCAGGGCATTGATTCCGATGTGCGCCTCAATCGTGCCCTCTGGATGCTGGCCGATGGCCTGCGCCAATTGAAAGCCTGATTCCCCACGCGGCAGGGGCAGGCAGCAGCCCTTGCCGCATCCCTCGCTGCTGCATCTCTAACCGTTAGGAGTTATCACCATGAAAGCCATCACCCAAACCGAAGCCCGCGCCGTCACTGCCGCCGCCGCTGTCCCGCTGGAAGCCGCTGACCCGACCAAGAACCTGATTTTGGTTCCGCTGTCGCGGCTGGTGTCGCGTCCGACCGGGCGCAACGTGCGCAAGACCCCGCGCATGTCCATTCCCGAATTGGCCGCTTCTATCCAGCGTGTCGGCCTGCTGCAAAACCTCATCGTCATTGCCGCCGCCGATGGCGAGCATTACGAAGTGGTGGCCGGTGGCCGCAGGCTGGCCGCGTTGAAGCTGTTGGCGAAGAAACGCCGCATCAGCAAGGAATGGAACGTGCCTTGCCTGCTGGTGGTCGATGGCACCGCCCGCACGGCCAGCCTTACCGAGAACGTGCAGCGCGAAGCTATGCACCCCGCCGACCAGTTCGAGGCATTCGCCGCGCTGGTGGCCGAAGGCCGACCCATCGAGGACATAGCCGCCGATTTCAGCGTGTCCCCGCTGGTGGTGCATCGCCGCTTGAAGCTGGCGAACGTGTCACCGCGCCTGCTGGCCGACTACCGCGCCGAAGCCGTGACGCTCGATCAGTTGATGGCCCTTGTCATCACTGACGACCATGCCGCGCAGGAAACCGCGTTCTACGATGCGCCGACGTGGCAGCGCAACCCTTCCCAATTGCGCGACCGCCTCACCGAGCGGGAGATTGACGCCTACCGGCATCCGCTGGTGTGTTTCGTGGAGCTGGACACCTACGAAGCCGCAGGCGGCGGCATTCGCCGCGACCTGTTCGCAGAAGGCGATGCGGGCGTGTATCTGACCGATGCTGCGCTGCTGGAACGGCTGGCACAGGACAAGCTGGCAGGCATCGCCGCCGAGGTGAAGGCCGAAGGCTGGGCGTGGGTGGATGCCACCCCCGCCTTGACTCATGCCGACCTGCACGCCTTCCAGCGTGCGCCGAGGGAACGGCGCGAACCGAGCAAGCGCGAAGCGCAGCGCATCGAAAAGCTGCAAACCAAGCTGCACGAACTGGCCGCAGCCGTGGATGACGCGCTGGACGCTGACGACGAGGAAAAGGCCGACGCCTTGCAGGAAGAAGGCGAAGCCCTGGGCGAGCAGTTGCAGGCGCTGGAAGATGGCTTGCAGGACTACGGCGCGACCGTGAAGGCCGCAGCCGGTGCCATCGTCACCATTGACCGCAACGGCGATGCCGTGGTGCATCGCGGGCTGCTGCGCGAAGCCGAAGCCAAGGCGCTGCGCACGCTGGAGCGGCTGCGGCAGGGTTTCGGCAGCGAAGCCGAGAACGACGACGAAGGCGAGGACGGAGACGACGACGCGCAGCCCAAGACCGCCGCCATGTCCGACAAGCTGGCGCAGCGGTTGAGCGCCCACCGCACCGCCGCGCTGCAAATCGAAGTCGCCCGGCATCCGCAAGTGGCGCTGGCCGCGCTGGTGCATGGCATGGTGCAGACCGTCTTGCAGGACAGCCACTACGGCCACGACCTGCCGCTGGGCGTGCGCCTGACCGTGAAAGACCGGCTGGAAGGCATCGCCCCGGACATACCGGATTCGCCCGCCGCCGTGGCGCTGCGCGAGTTGCAGCAGGTAGCAGGCGAAGGTTTGCCGGAGGACAGCGCCGAACTGTTCGCCGTGCTGCTGGCGAAGTCGCAGGATGAACTGGTGCGGCTGCTGGCGGTATGCGTGGCCGTCACGGTGGACGTGGTGACGCCCCGCGCTGCACAGCAGCAACCCGGCGCGGAACTGGCGCAGGCCGTGGGGCTGGACATGGCCGCATGGTGGAAGCCCACCAGCGAAGGCTATTTCCAGCACATCCCGAAGGCCGCGATTCTGCAAGCCGTGGAGCAGTACGCCCCGGCGCACGTCACCCGGCTGGCGAAGTTGAAGAAGGCCGACATTGCCAGCGAAGCCGAACGGCTGACGGATGGCACCGGCTGGATGCCCGCCATCTTCAAGACCGAAAGCACCGACGACACCACGGCGCAGGATGCGCCGCAGGCCGTGACAGACGACGAGCCGGAAGCCATCGACAACGACGACGAGCAGCAGGCCCACGCACTCGCCGCGTGACCTTCGCTACCACCGAGCGCCCCGGTTCCGGCCGGGGCGCTTCGCTGTTCCATCAGCATCGGCCCCAGGCCGTTCCGCCCTGGGGCCGATGGTCAAAAAACCGGGAGCGGCGGTGGCCGCGCCCGGTTTCAAGGCCCAAAGCCAGAACGCCCCTTCGCCGCCTTCGGGCAGACGGCGAAGGGGCCGCGCACAAGTGGCCTTGTGCGCGGGAAACCCTCGAAGCCCATAAGTGCGTCGGCGCACAGCGCCGACGGCATTCCGAATTCGCCCCGCCGCAATGGGCTGGACTTGTGGGGCTACGCCCCGGTTTGCTGCGGCAGGTTGTACGGAAGCGTGCCGTCCTCGACGCTGGCGGTTCGTCGCCTGTACGTCACGAAGGACGGTTCACCGACACGCCGCCCGGCCCTGCAATGGAGCTTCCACGCCACGCCTCAAGCACTAGGCCGCAAGCTACGGCAGGGGCGCTTTCACCTTGTCGCTGGGCGTTGTCCTTGCCCGTGTCAGGGCGCAGGCCGGTGAAGCCGTCACGCGCGGAGCCGAGTCGGCCATGTTCCTTTCGGAGCGGGTCGGCCTAAGGCGTCCTGTCTGTTTGTGAATCCTGGCGGTGGCCGGGCTTCTATGACTGCAACCTTCCAGTGAAAACAATTTCCCCTGCGCTGCGCGCATTCCTCGCGGGTCAAATTCTTTTCGCTTCCAGGCGCTCCACTCCGTTGCGCCCGCAAGCGGTGCAGCCAGCCCGTCCCCCGCCAGTCGGATCACAACAGGACGCGATGGGCGCGAACCCTGTTCAACCGAAAGGAAATTCATCATGGCTAACATCGGCACCTTCACCGCAGAGAAAGACGGCTTCACCGGCACGCTTCGCACCCTGACCCTCAACGTCAAGGTCAAGCTGGTTCCCAACGACAAGGGCGAGAACGAAAGCGCCCCGGACTTCCAACTTCAGGCGGCCGGCCACGAGATCGGCGCGGCATGGAAGAAGACCAGCGAGGCCGGGCGGGAATACCTGTCGGTTTCCATCGACGATCCCTCGTTCCCCGCGACGGTCTATGCCCGCCTGATCGGGAACGAGGATGGCGCGCACGAACTGATCTGGTCGCGCAGCAAGCCCAAGGCGGCCTGACGGCCGCCCGCCGCGCCCCGCCCATTGCGGCGGGGTGCGTGCTGCTGATCGCAGCACCGCACGCACAGGGTTTCGGCAGTCGCCCGATGCTTGGCATGTTCAGGCCCGGCATCGCATTGGCGATGGTCGGATGGCTCGAAGCCCGTGGCGGCAGGAACAGGATGGCGTGTCGGCGCGTTGCGCCGCCGGGTTTTCGGGCTGAGCCCCGTGCCGGCAAGCCGTCACGGCCATGCGGCTTCAATCCCTCACGCCTTCGCGCCTGCGGCGCTGCGCGCTCCGCTTGCGGCATTCAGTCGCGTTCTTTCAGCACGGTCTCAAACTCCTGGCGTACCCGCGCCAGCAGTTCGTCGGCCTTGTGCGTGTCGTCGCCGGCATACGCCAGCGTCAGCAACGTCAGCGGATGCACTTCCATGACCTCGCACAGCTCGGTCAGCTTGTGCAGGGTCGGGCTTTTCAAGTCGCGCTCCAGCGTACTCATATAGGTGCGGCTGGACACGTCGGAGAACGCTTCCTGGCTCAGGCCTCGCGCCTTCCTGACTGTCCGTATTGCCGTTGCCAATGAGTGTTTCGTTGTCACTAACTTGGTTTCCCCATAAAAACCAAGATGACAGCCCATTGCGCCCTATAGGGCTACAATCTATAGTGTTCATTCATGGCTGAAAGGCCCGCTTTCTTGCTTTTACGGAAATCCGCAGAAGCGGATTTCGACAGAACCGGGGAATCGCATCCGTGTCTTTCCGGCTTCCGACAATTCCGCCTCGGCGCTTCTGTTCCTCTACGGATTCGATGGTTTGCGCATGCGTCCTTCCACACGAATGCACGGATGCCTTTCGGCGGTTCTGCGCTTCGACGCCAAAGCGCATCCGTGCATCCTCGGTTACGTGGAGAGGCTGCCTATGACCCTGCCGCTTCTCACCGCTGATGAACGCGCCCGGCTGCTGGCCCACGGGGCGGCGCTCGCCGCTGGGCAGCGGCTAGACCCGCTGCCCGTGGTGCGCCTGTTCACCCCGGACGCGCATGTGACTTGGCTGCTGGTGTCGCTCGATCCTGCGGATGGCGACACAGCCTACGGCCTGATCGACCTCGGTATCGGTATGCCTTCCCTTGGGACGGTCAAGCTGTCCGACCTGGCGGGCATCGCCGGGCCGCGCGAACTGCCCGTGCGGCGGGATCGGTATTTCCAGGCAGTGCGCCCGCTGTCGGAGTACGTCCGGATGGCGCAAGAGAACGGTGCGATCACGGACTGATGAAAGCCTACGCAGCCTAGCCGGCCGGGGCGCATCGTGACTATTTCAGTCTTACTCAAGACCGGACGGGTCTGAGTCCGCATTCTTGCACTGAAGTGGTGCGACCCTGTTCTAAACAGTCCTGATCTTTGACGCAGGACGCGGCACCGTAACCAGTGCAGCGCACCGTTCCGGGTTGCGCAGCCGTCGCATTCTGACGATTTCCGCAACGCACGGGAGCCATACGGTCTTGACAACCACTCGCACAGCTTAGCCCGATTTTGATGACGACCTGATGGCGATTCGATAGCTCCCGCACGCTGGAATCCGTGGCGACGTCCCCCAAGAACAGGGAGGTTCTGTCGTGACTGATCGCAACGACGAAAGCTGGTATCCAACCGCCGCGTATCTCTACATCCTGCACCTTGACCGCCCCGCGCTGGCGTGGGAATACCTGCGCAGAAATCCCGGCTATCGGCTCGACTGGCTGCGCCGTCGTCGCCGGCCGGACGCAGCGCAGGCGTGGGGCGTACGCCTGCTGGAAGATCCGGCCTTGGATGCGCGCGACGCACATCCGGCCTGGTTCCCCGATCACGATGCCGTGGTGCAACTTTACCCGGATGCCGACCCACCGCCCGAGGCCCATGCCTTCGAGTTCTGGCGCGTGCCTGGGCGCAAGCAACTGATCCACGATGGCAAGCGCCTGGTGCTGGTGTCGCACTGGCCCGGCTGCTGCCTGCGGCTCGCGCTTGCGCCGGGCCTGGAAGACGGCATGGCCTACCTCTACGCCATCCGTGCCTGCGCCACGCCCTGCGCGCGCTATCGCACGCTCGCGGCCGAGCTGGACGCTCTAGCCGCAGCCACGGCAGCCACGCCTGCGGCGGCGGCCCGTTCCCGGCCCACGCCAGCCGCGGTGCTGGAACTGCACACTTTGCAGGCGCTCGACGCGAACCTAGCCGGTGCATCCTTGCGCGAAGTGGCTGAAGGGCTGTTCGGCGCGGATGCCGTTGCGGCCGACTGGCACAAGGACAGCGCCTTGCGCGCCCGCGTGCGGCGGCTGGTGCGCCGTGGCGAGGCGCTGATGCGCGGCGGCTACCGTCGGCTGGCACAGCTACCGCTGCTGCCGTTGCAGTAGGGGGGACGTTTCGCGTCCCCCGCAGATCGTCCCTTAGCAAGCAGCCTCGCTTTCTTGAAAGTGCCTCTATCCGGCCGCGTGGTGTGGCCGGGCTTGATGGGGGTACATCCCATGCGACCCGCTCCCTTGCGGCCTGCCGCCGCTGCTGTCGCTGCGCCCGCGCAGCCCCAACGCTACCTGACCAACGACGAAGCCGCCGACTACCTGCGCCTGTCGCCGCGCACGCTAGAGAAACAGCGCGTGATCGGCGGTGGCCCGAAGTTCCGCAAGTTCGGCCGCCGCGTCATGTACGCGGTGTCCGACCTCGATGCCTGGGCCGACCAGCGTAGCTACGAGGCGACTTCCGACCCGGAATATGCCGAACGCCACGCGGGCGACTACCGTGATGGCCGCTGATCGCTGGCGCGTGGGTAGCCGTCGCCATGTCCAGCCCGCCAGGGCAAGCCTTGCAGCGCGAACAGCTCGACCTGTTCCGCGCGCTGCCGGGCGACATGGCACCCCGCGACAGCCGGGATCTGATGGCCTTTCCGTTCTTCTCGCTGGCGAAGTCGCGGCGCGTCGCGCCGATCGACTTCCGCGCTGGCGGCATCACCATCCGCGTGGAAGGCACGGCCGAGCATGGCATCGCAACGATATGGGATGCCGACGTGCTGATATGGGCCGCTTCGCAGATCGTGGAGGCGCGCGACGCCGGCTTGCGCCCGTCGCGCTGGATACGCGCCACTCCCTACGAGATCCTGCGCTTCATCGGGCGCGGCACGTCGCTCAACGACTACCTGCGCCTGAAAGCCGCGCTCGACCGGCTGCAATCGACCACGGTGGCCACGTCCATCCGCGAAACCACGGGAAGGCGCTTGCATCGCTTCTCGTGGATCAACGAGTGGAAGGAACTGGCCGATGCCAGCGGCGTGCCGCTGGGCATCGAACTGATCCTGCCGGACTGGTTCTATGCGGGCGTGCTCGATGCCGCCCTGGTGCTGACCATCGATCCGGCCTATTTCCGCTTGAAGGGCGGGATCGAACGCTGGCTGTACCGCCTGGTGCGCAAGCACGGCGGCAAGCAGCCGGGCGGCTGGCAATTCGACTTCCAGCACCTGCACCGCAAGTCGGGCAGCGCTGCGCGCTTCTCCGACTTCGCCTACGACCTGCGCGTCCTGGTGGCGCGGCAGTCGCTGCCCGGCTACGTCCTAAGCATCGAGCGGATGCCGGACAACGGAATGGAGCTACTGACGTTCCGGCCCGTGCTGCACACGGCACGGGGATAACTCGGGGAAAAGGTGTGGACGGCCTCGTGCTATCAGGAGTACCGGGTATCGTGCTATCGGGAGTATGCCTATCGTGCTATCAGGAGTACGAAAACGCCGGAAAGCCAATAACGGCGCGGGTTTGCGGCCCCTCTAACTTCCCTAACAAGAAATACATAACTTTTAGTAGAAGCGCGCCGTTTCGGTGGACAACCGAGAAACGGCACGGCGAACAGCGTTTTGCAGGGCAGGCAAAGCCCGGCTTTCCAGCAGGGAGGGCCGCGCCATGATCCTCGCTCTGCTCAACCAGAAAGGCGGTGTCGGCAAGACGACGCTCGCCACGCACATCGCGGGCGAACTGGCGATGCGCGGCCAGCATGTCGTCCTGCTCGATGCCGACCCGCAGGGTTCATCGCTGGACTGGACGCAGCGCAGAAGCCAGCAAGGCTTGCCACGGCTGTTCAGCGCCGTGGGCCTGGCCCGCGAAACGCTGCATCAGGAAGCGCCAGAACTCGCCAGGCGGGCCGATCACGTCGTCATTGATGGGCCACCCAGGATTGCCGCCTTGGCGCGCTCCGCGCTGCTGGCGGCCGAGCGCGTGCTGATCCCGGT
Source organism: Pseudomonas sp. 7SR1 (assembly GCF_900156465.1). Classification (NCBI taxonomy): domain Bacteria; kingdom Pseudomonadati; phylum Pseudomonadota; class Gammaproteobacteria; order Pseudomonadales; family Pseudomonadaceae; genus Pseudomonas; species Pseudomonas sp. 7SR1. The sequence goes on along the minus strand of NZ_LT707064.1, from coordinate 413,064 downwards.
GCAGCCCAGTCCCTATGACGTGTGGGCCAGCGCCGAGATGGTGGCGCTGATCCGCGAGGCGCAGGTGTTCCGTCCGCTGCTCCGCGCGGCCTTCGTCATCAACCGGCGCGTCAGCACCACCATCATCGGCCGCGAGGCGCGGCAATCGCTCGCAGAACAGCCGCTGCCCGCGCTGCTCTCGGAAGTGCATCAGCGCATCGTGTTCGCCGACAGCGTGGCCGCTGGCCGGCTCGCACGCGAGACAGCGCCCGACAGCGCCGCCGCCCGCGAAATCACCGCCCTGGTGGACGAACTGCTGCGGTGGCCGACATGACAGCGAAGCAGCCACCACGCGGTAAGCGCGTCGGCATCGGCGCACGTCCGCCCGCGAATCCGCATGCCGAGGCGTGGATTCGCCAGGGCGATGCCGATGCGCTGGGCAAAGGAGACCTCTACACCGCGCGCCTCACGCTCGACATAACGCCCGCCATGCGGGCGCGCATCAAGGTGTCGGCCTTCACGCAAGGCGTGACCGTGTCCGACCTGCTGCGCGGCCTGCTGGAGCGGGAGTTTCCCGATCACCGCAGGGAGAACACACCATGACCGCATCCGCTTTGCCTGCCGCGAACGTGGCGCCGGCTGCGCCGCTGCCTGCGCTGTCGGCACTCGCCGGACAGGCCGGCAACGTGCCGCTGACGCGCGTTTCGCTGGCCTACCTTGAACACCGCTTCAAGCTCTATCTGCGTTTCGGCGAACCCGCACGCACGCTGCGCCTAGACGACTGGCGGCGCTGCGCGATGTTCCTGCCGGGCGCGATGCTCTGCCGCATCCGCTGGCAGGCCAACGATTACGGCACGATCCGCTGGCAGCTCATGGTGATGCAGGCTTGCACACCGCTGGACGCGGCGCAGCGCATCCCCGGCGTGCAGCCGGGCGCGCGCCTGCTGCTGCACGCCGAAGGCGATGCCAACGTGCGCGCCGTGCTGGAACGCATCGACGGCATCGAGGCGCTGGGCATCGCCGCCATCGACGTGTCGCCCGCGTACTGGCGAACGCTGGGCAACCGTCTTGCGGCTCGCCTTGCGCTGCCCGAATACACCGCCGAGCGGCACGCCGCATGGCAGGCCGGGAAGGTGTTGCCATGACCGCCCCAGCCAGCACCGCAGGCACCGCGCCACGTCCTCGCTCGCGCCTGCGCACTCGCATCGTCGTAGCGACACTGGCCGCCATCGGCTTCGCTGCGCTTGCCTGGGCGGCTTTCGTGTCGCCGCTGCCGCGCCTGACCTACAACCCGTCCGACAGCGTGGCGGCCGGCTGGTATCGCATCGACCCGTTCGACCCGCGCACCGCCCCGCTGCCATATCCGTTGTCCGTGGACAGCATCGTGCTGGTGCCGCTTCCGGCCACGGCCGGCGCGCTTGCTGCGCAGCGCGGCTACCTACCGACCCGCGTGCCGCTGCTCAAACGTGTGGGCGCGGTCGCGCCGCAACACGTCTGCATCGTCGCCGGTCAGGTACGCATCGACGGCGTGCCTGCGGCCGCCGTGCTGCCCGCCGACCGGCTGGGCCGGCCGCTGCCGTCCTTGCAGCTTTGCCGCTGTCTCGAACCGGGCGAACTGTTCCTGTTGAGCGTGACCAATCCGGCATCGTTCGACAGCCGCTACTTCGGCCCGGTCAGCGCATCCGCCGTGATCGGCATTGCGCGCCCGATCTGGCTGGAGACACGCCCATGATGGCCGCCGACTCGCTGCACGTTGCAGTGCATCTCATCGTGCCATCGGGCGTGTCGATCCAGTGGCTTTCCGCATGTCGTCGCGTGTGCAGTGCGAGCGCATCCGCGCCGCACTTCGCGCTGCCTTCCAATGTGCTGGCGTCTTGCCTCGAACGCGCCCGGCCTGCGGCCATTGCCGCGTTCGCCGGCGCGCTGGCTGCAAGCAGCGCAGCGCTGCCGGGCCGCCGACGCCCGGAGCGACAGCGAAGGGCAAAGGCGGAAGGCAAGACAAAAGGACGCGGCACTACGCCGCGTCGAAAGCTTGTCTGCACATGGGGGGAACGCAGCACGCAGCGGCTTCGCCGCCGTGCCGCGTTCGGCGCGAAGGTCGCGCCAATGCAGGCATGTCCGCGTGCTTCGCACGACAGGACACGCCAGAGCTTGCAGGGAGCGCAGCCATGACCGACCGCCGCGACGACGATTTCCGCGTGCGCCCCAGCGCCCCGAAGAACCGGGGCAAGGGCCAGGGGCAGAGCTTTGTTTCCAAGGTGCTCAAGCAGGCCGGGAAAGCCAGCAGCGGCAAATCGGTGGTGCGCCGTCCTGGGGTGGCTGGCACCGGCCAGCGGCCCGGCTCGCGCCTGGGGCGCGGCCACACGGCGGCGCGCTTCGCCGGGGCGAAGCTAACGCCCATGTCGCGGCGCGTGACCATCAAGACGCTGCTGGTTAATCAGCGCAACGCCAGCCCGCAATCGCTCGCCAAGCACCTGCGCTACATCGAGCGCGACGGCGCGGGCCGCGATGGTGAACCGGGCCGGGCCTACGGGCCGCAGGCTGGTGAAGCCGACCTGGATGCCTTCAAGGAACGCTGCGCCGACGACCGTCACCATTTCCGCTTCATCCTCTCGCCCGAGGATGGCGCGGAGCTGGAAGACCTGCGCACCTACACGCGGCACCTCATGGGCCGCATGGAGGCCGACCTGGGCACGGGCCTTGATTGGGTAGCGGTCAACCACTGGAACACCGACAACCCGCACACGCACATCGTCGTGCGCGGGCGCGACGACACCGGCAAAGACCTCATCATCGCGGGCGACTACATCGCCCACGGCTTCCGTCATCGGGCCGCCGAACTGGCAACGGAATGGTTGGGGCCGCGCACCGAACTGGAGATTCAGCAGACCTTGGGGCGCGAGGTGGAGCAGGAGCGATGGACGAGCCTCGACCGCACGCTGCAACGCGAGGCCGGCGAGGATGGCCGGGTGCAGGTTGAACGATTCAACGAACCCCGGTTGCAACGCAAGCGCCTGCTGCTGATCGGCCGCCTGCAACGCTTGCAGCGCCTGGGCCTGGCCGACGAAACGCAGCCCGGCACTTGGGCCATTCATGCCGATACGGAAAAGACCCTGCGCGCCCTGGGCGAGCGCGGCGACATTATCCGCACCATGCAGCGGGCGATGAGCGGCCAGCCGCGCGAACTGACGGTGTTCGAGCCGGGCGACGATGGCCGCAGCATCATTGGCCGCGTGGCCGCAAAGGGGCTGGCCGACGAGCTGCACGACCGGGGCTATCTGGTCATCGACGGCACGGAGGGGAAGGCCCACTACGTCGTGCTGAACGCCCGCGACGAGCTGGCGAACTACCCCACGGGCGCGGTGGTGGAAGTGAAGGGATCGGCCGACGTGCGCGCGGCCGACCGCAACATCGCCGCGCTGGCGAGCGATGGCCTGTACCGCGCCGATCATCACTTGGCAATCGAACAGGGCCGGGCCACGCCCGGACGCGACCCCCAGGAGGTTGTCGCCGCCCACGTCCGGCGGCTGGAAGCGTTGCGCCGGGCTGGCATCGTGGAGCGTGCGGCAGAGGGGCTATGGAAGGTGCCGGACGACCTAGCCGAGCGTGGCCGCCAGTACGATGCACAGCGCCTGGGCGGCGTGGCCGTGGAACTGAAATCGCACCTGCCCATCGAGCGGCAGGCCCGCGTCATCGGCGCGACCTGGCTGGATCAGCAATTGATCGGTGGCGGCCGCGGGCTGGGCGAGCTGGGCTTTGGTGGCGACGCCAAGCAGGCCATGCAGCAACGCGCCGACTTCCTCGAAGAACAGGGGCTGGCGCAGCGGCGCGGGCAGCGCGTGATACTGGCGCGCAACCTGCTGGGCACGCTGCGCAATCGTGAGCTGGCGCAGGCCGCGAAGGACATTGCGGCGGAAACCGGCCTGGAGCATCGCCCGGTGGCCGACGGGCATCGTGTGGCCGGCATCTACCGGCGTTCCGTCATGCTCGCCAGCGGGCGCTACGCGATGCTCGATGACGGCATGGGTTTCAGCCTGGTGCCGTGGCGGCCGGTGATCGAACAGCGGCTGGGGCAGCAGCTTGCCGCGACGGTGCGCGGCGGTGATGTGTCTTGGGAGATCGGGCGGCGGCGCGGGATTGCATTCGGATAGCGCACATCATCTTCAGCAATTTCCACGATTGTGCCGCAAAGCGCGAGTGGTTCACCGGCTTCAAGAGCGATTTGTCTGTACAAAAAATTCCAATTGTCGTGCCACATGATCGAATGGAGCGATGCTGCGCTCCGCGCGGCATAGCACGATTGCACCTTCAATGCTGGCGACGATCAGAGTCGCCAACTGGGATGCATCGATGGCCGTATGGCCATGAGAGCGCAGTGACGCAGATAGTATCTGTCTCCACTGACCAAACATCTGCGAAGCAGCCTCCAGCGCTGCTAGCACCTCTCCGTCAATCGGTTCCTCAACTACCGCTGCCATGACCGGGCAACCTTGGCGAAAGTCGGAACGCAGAAGGATTTCGCGCCAAAAATCTAAGAACGCAGGGAGCCCCTGCCGGACTCCTTCGCACAAATGGTTTTCCAACTGTCGCTGTACTCGCTCGCCGGCGAACACTACCGCTTCCGAAATCACTTGATGTTTGCCACCTGGAAAGTGGTGGTAGGTGGAGCCGAACGGTGCCTGCGCGCGCTTGACCATCTCTCGGATGCTCGTTGCGTTCAAACCGTGCCTGGCGAGCATCTCAGCGGCGGCGACCACCACCCGTTGGCGACTGTCTGGTTGACGAAGACTCATGGCAGCACCATTGCTAGGACGGTTGTCATAGTTTAGCCTTCTCATTTTCAATATGACATCTGTCATAAAGATGGGAGCCATGACTTCAAACGTTCTTGACTTGACTGCAGCCGATGGCTACATGCTGGGCGCGATTCGTTATGCGCCAGACGTCCAGCCGCATGCACGTCTGATAATCGCTGGTGCCACTGCTGTACCCCAGCAGTTCTACAAGCGATTTGCCGAGTACGCCGCAGCCCGAGGCTTCGAAGTCCTAACATTCGACTACCGTGGAATTGGCCGTTCCAATCCAGGCTCGTTAAAGAGTTTCCGCATGGACTTGCTAGACTGGGGGCGGCTCGATCTGGCAGCAGCGGTGGAGGCAATGGCCAACCCGGAGGTGCCGCTGTTCATGGTTGGGCACTCTTTCGGCGGCCATGCCTTTGGGTTGCTCCCCAATCACCAGAAAGTGGCAGGCTTTTATGTCTTCGGCACCGGTGCGGGCTGGCATGGCTACATGCCGATGGGCGAACGCCTGCGTGTACTTGCGATGTGGAACCTCATCCTTCCAGTGCTGACGTGGTGGAAGGGTTATTGCCCGTGGAAAATGTTGGGCATGGGCGAAGATCTTCCAACCGATGTCTACCGCCAATGGCGGCATTGGTGCCGCTTTCCTCATTACTTTTTCGACGATCCGGCCATGTCTGGCATCGAACGCGGCTATGCCGAGGTGCGCACGCCGATCGTGGCGGCCAATTCGCTTGACGACCTGTGGGCAATGCCAGCTTCGCGCGATGCCTTCGTTAAGGCTTATCGCAACGCACCATTAACACTCAAGGACCTAAATCCTGCGCAGACAGGCGGCACGCTCGGACATATGGGGTACTTTCGCCAATCGGCGACATCGCACTGGGAAGACGCGCTTGCTTGGTTTACAGGTATTTCTCCCAGGCCTGAAGCCAAATGAACACAGAGCCCCATTTGCGCTCCTCGCTACGCAGACTACTTTAGGTGGCCGTCTCCAGCGTTCTCCTACACTAAGCGGACAACCGGCAGTTCTCTGACCGATACTCAGAGCCAGCCAGGCTAAACCGGCGCACCATTAATGTGATCTGATGGCTGATGCCGGTATTGACCTGCATCGGCTATCGGCTCATACGCGTTTCAATGCTGCTTCGCAGCGTAGAACATAGGGCGCTCGCGATCTTCTCACGACGCAGCAATAATGCTATGAACCGTTTCGCAAGATGTTGCACCGGAAGTTTTTGCTAAGTTTCCTAGCTTAGAAATATAGCCTCAAAGCTCGTTACAACAGTTCAAGCTCGCTCCAATTTGATTGCGCGCTCGGGGCAAGCGGTGATGCACAGGCCACATGCTTCGCACGCGCTGGCGTTTGGCATGAATGCCTGCTTCCAGCCATGAGCAAATCCCTTCACCTTGCCAATCCATGAAAGGCCGCTTCGGTCGGCTTGAGGTAGCACCCCGAGGACGAACACATCCTTCGGACAGGCGCTGATGCAGTCGCCTTTACCCTCGCAGCGATTGCGATCAATGACGGGTACAAACTTGCCCGGCGGATGCTTGCATGGCTCTGCCGCAGCATTCGTTGTTTTTTCCATACGTCGTTCCTCTGGGTTATGGTGTTACCCAGTGGCGCGTCGAGGTGCGGCGTCAAGCCTGAGTTCTAGTATTGTGGCGCAGAGTGCCATTTGTCTCAACGCGCTTTTTTGGCACTTGATGCCATTTTTCAGTGATTTTAGATGACAGAGAAGACCCCAGGCCTACGTGAGAGGCATAAGCAGAACACCCGCGCGGAGTTGTCCAACTTCGGACTGGGGCTGTTCTTGAATCAAGGTTTCGCCAACACCACCATCGAGCAGATCGTCGAGCCGCTGGGCATCGCCAGGCGAACCTTCTTCCGGTACTTCAAGAGCAAAGAGGAGCTGGTCTTCGCGTGGCATGAAGATAAGACGGTCGAACTGGTCCAAGAGCTGAAGGCAAGGCCAGCCAAGGAATCGCCTTTGGACACGGTTTGCGAGACGTTGGCCACGACGCTCAAGCGCTATGACGCCAATCGCGAGATGGCCTTTGCGCTGGTGCGCCTGCTTAAGGAGACACCGGCCCTGCTGGCCAAGGAGTGCGAAAAGCGGATGGACCGGGAACTGGCGCTTGCAGCCGCGCTCGTGGAGCGGGAAGGCAAGCGTACCCTGAGCCCTCTGAAAGCACGCATCATCGTGGGCGCGGTGACCACCGCGTGGACGGCAGCACTTGACGAGTGGTACGAGGGGGGCGGCAAGGCGAACCTGCGGCCCATCGTGGCCAGAGCGTTCTCAATGGTTCGCGAGCTGTAATGGTGTCGGCCCAGGGCTGCAATCGCCATTAGTCCTGATCAACGGGTTCGGTTGCCCTGCGTGCGGGCGGTGATGCTTGCGTCGCTTTGCCAACGCCGGCTGTCCGCAGATGTTCTAGCAGGATGCGGCGAACTTCCAGGATCGCCTGCGGCGTCTCCTGCACGCTGTGCCATGATGTGATGACCTCCTCGGATAGCGCGCCTTCCAAGTGTGCACTGACGTAGGGCACCACGCCGTCGCTGGATTGCGCCAGTCCGTCGCCGGGGTGTTCGCGTCCGACGATCGAGTGGTAGCGCACCCGTGGGCTGACTTGCAACAGTGCTGCCGCTTGCACGAAAAGGTCTTGGTCGCTCAGGTTGTCGATGCTGTTGGGGATGCGTAGCGCCCCGCTGCCCGTGTCCGTGCGAGCCTGACCCGCAAGACGTCGAGTCAGCGTGCTCATTTGATCAAGCATCGCCAGTGGCAAAGTCACGAGATTGGAGACGTGCCTCGCCAGGCGCTTTTCGGCAAACGGTGTACCGCGGTGTGGCGCGGCAATGAAGATTGCCCGCGTGACCTGTGGCATCGGATGAAACTCCACATAAGTGGTCAGTTCGCGCTGTAGCGCGGGGTCGGAAGCCATGCGCGTTTGCAATTCCTGGGGCAACAGCCGCCACATCGACTGGCCCGAATCCGACACTAGCAGTCTTGCCAGTACTCCGCCCATGCTATGACCGACCAGCACCATATCGCGAGAGGCGCGGCCTGAGCCTTCTGGATCGAAGCGGGCCAGTGTCTGTGCCAATGCCTGCTCTATGGCGTGGCGATTCAGTGCCAAGGGTGCGTTGGTGGGGTAATAAACCTGCCAGATCTGGTAGTGCTGGCGCAGCGTCTCGTCGCCCAGCACTTCGTTGGCGACATTGACCCAAGCCTCGGGGCTGCTGGCGAGCCCGTGCAGCATGACGACGATGCCGCGGTTCGGGTCGTAGGGCTGCATCAACTGCACTTGCGGTTGCACGATTCCGTCGCTCATGCCGAACAGGGTGCGCAGCGCCTGCGTGGCGAAGCCCGAGCGTGCCAACCACAGTCCATAGCCAGCGGTGAAGTTGGCTGTAAGCGGGGCCTTCAAGCCGCCCAGATCGATCTGCTGCGTTCGGTATGGGTCGTACAGGCGGATGTCCACGCGACGAGTGCGAAGTACCTGTTGCAGGGTCTGGCCCTCGAAGGACAGCAGCGCAGTGATGCTGGGATAGCGCATCTCGACATAGGGAATCGAGTCATCGCTAGCGGGCGGCGGGAGAACAGCCACCAGCGGAGCGCCGAAACCGTCGCGTCTGTAAATGTTGCGCAGACCGGAGAAGCGCAGCGAAGAAGCGGTGACCAGCTCTTGGGGAAGCGACGCACCCTGCGTGAGGTTGAAGCCCTCGACCCGGCTGCCCACCTGCCATTTCCCCAGTTCCAGCGCGCTAGCACCTGGTGCGCGCGCCGCAGCGGCGCGTTCGCGCCAGCCGGCGTTGAACAGGCCAGTAACGGTTTGCTCGACAGCGAAGTTGTAGTAATCCCGCACCTGCGTCTGGCGGTCCTCGAAAGCGCGTTCGCCAGGGGGCCGCTCAGTAAAGAACAGATAGGCCCATGCATGCCGTGCTGCTTCCAGCCAGGCGTCCAGCTCGGAGGCTTGTTGGTTTTGAAGCGCTGGCGACTTGTCAGTCGCCAGCGCAGCTTCGAGCCATAGCTCGGATAGTGCAGACAGACGCTGCTCCTCGGTGATCCCGCTCGCCCGAGCCAAGGCTTGCCGGCAGGCGTCGGGACGTTCGCGGCAGTCGTCAATGCCGACTACGCGCAGAACCTCCTGCGCGGTCGTGCTGAGCCGGCCCGTGGTGAGTACATCACCGCGCCGTTCGGCCAGGTACTCCTTTGGCGAGACGGAGGATACGGACACCACTGCGCAACCCTGCAGCAGTGCGGCGAGCAGCGTCAGCAGCAGTAAGGGGAGCGATCTCACAGTGCGGGCTCCTGCGCGCCGGGAATATCGCGATGAGCGGGCAGGGAGAGGTAGGTGCTCGCGCACAGGTCACCTGATCCAGCTGCGGCTTTCCGTCTGTCTTTCATGGATCCTTTCTGTGGGGGCAACGAGCGCCTCGAAAAGGCGATTCAATAAGAGTAATTATGTCACAATGTGCCTTCTTGGCACTAGGTGCCACTTGTGACAGAATACTCCCATGGCAGAGAAAAACCCCAGTCTTCGCGAAAGACACAAAGAGAGCACCCGGAGGGAGTTGTCCAACCTCGGGTTCGAGCTGTTTCTGAAGCAGGGCTTTACCCACACGACCATCGAGCAGATCGTCGAGCCGCTCGGGGTGGCTCGGAGGACGTTCTTTCGCTATTTCAAGACCAAAGAGGATCTGATCTTCTTGTGGCACGACGAGAAGACGGTCGAACTGGTCGATGAGTTGAAGAGGCGTCCCAGCCACGAGAGGCCATTGGATGCGGTCAGGCAGACGCTGGCCACGACGCTCCTGCGCTACGACGCCAATCCCGACATGGCCTTTGCACTGGCGCGCCTGCTGAAGGAAACGCCGGCCCTGCTCGCCAAGGAATGCGAAAAGCGGATGGAGCGGGAGATTGCGCTCGCTGCAGCACTCGTGGAGCGAGAGGGTGAGGTCGGCCTGAGCGTACTCAAGGCGCGCATCATCGTGGGCGCTGTGACGTCCGCATGGATGGCGGCCATTGACGAGTGGTATGCAACTGGCGGACAGCAGAATCTGCGGCCCATCATGGCCGAGGCGTTCTCGCTGGTGGGCGAACTGTGATGGCCTCCATGCATGCCTTGCCTCGCCAGATGGAGCGCGATCGATTCAAACTCACGGCATTCGTGTTGGCGACTGCGCTTGGCCTGGGTGGTTGCGCGACGCAGCCGCCGTATTCAACGCCCCGGATCGACGTTCCGGCCGCGTGGGCCAATGCACGCTTGGGTGCCACCGACGACGACACGGCTTCGGTACGCGACGAATGGTGGACGCGACTGCACGACCCCGCCATCGACGCACTCGTTGCCTCGGCCCTGACCGATAACCCGACGCTCGCGCAAGCGGCTGCGCGCGTCGATGAAGCACGCGCAGGACTGGGTGCCAGCCGTGCCAGACGCGCCCCCCAGCTTGGCGGCGATGGTGCGCTGTCGCGGGGCAAGTCGCAGAGCCAGACGGGAGGCACCGACACGATCAACGCCACTTCCGGTTCCCTGGGCGCGAGCCTTTCGTGGGAGCTTGACCTCTGGGGGCGCGCGCGTGCGACGGAAGAAGCGGCGCGCAGCCGACTCGACGCGCGTGACGCCGATGCCCAGGAGGCCCGATTGTCCCTGGTGGCGCAGATCGCCGACGGCGTCGTGGCATTGCGCGCCTGCAACTATTCGCTTGCCATTCGCGACCAGGACATCAGCTCGCGTGAAACCGAGCTTTCGCTGATTCGGCAGCGCCTGGCCGTCGGCAATGTCGCGCCCGTGGAGGAGGCCAGCGCACTGAGCGCGTTGGCCTCAGCGAGAACCACTCGACTGAGCCAGGAAGAGACCTGCACGGCTTTGGTTGACGCCATCGTTGCGCTCAGCGGTCGCGAGGCAACGACGATTCGGCAACTCGTGAGCCAGTCTCCCTGGCCGTCCAACGGTGCCTCGACGACATCCGCTAGTGGCGGCCGGCAGGAGGCCGCCGCCATCGTGCCTACCGCACCACCGACCCGGCTGGACCTTCCCGCGACCGTGCTCCTGCAGCATCCCACCGTCCGGTCCGCCGAGCGAGAACTGGCAGCCAGCTATGCCGAGGTTGGCGTTGCGCGTGCCGAGCGACTACCCCGCGTCGATCTGTCCGGGCTGCTCACTGGGCAATGGATTCGTGCGCTGGGATCAACGATCCACTTCGATACCTGGTCCGCCGGTGCGGCGGTATCCGTGCCGATCTTCGATGCCGGCTTGGGCGCTGCCAACGTCGATGGTGCCCAAGCGCGGTATCGCGCAGCCCTGGCCGGCCTGGCAGCCACGCTGCGTACCGCCACGCGCGATGTCGAGGACTCCCTGGCCGCGCTGTCGTCGGCCGAGCAGCGTGCGGATACCTCCCGGCAGGCCGTCGATGCGGCTGCCGTCGCGCTGCGCGCGAACGAAGCCCGGTATCGCGCAGGAGCCATCAGCCTGTTCGAGCTGGAGGGCTCGCGCCGACAGTTCAACAGCGCGCAGGAAAGCGCCATCGCCGCGGCATCTGATCGCGCTCGATCCTGGGTATCCCTCGTGCGCGCCGCAGGGAACCCGCCGCTGTCGGTCGTAGCAACGGAACCGCCCATGGCCGAAGACGCGCCCCACACACCGTCCGACAGACCCATCGCCCGTATAGGAAGTCATCGCCGATGAGCCAAGATCAAGAACACCGCAGCCCATCCACCCAGGGGCACCTCCGGAAGCACCCGGTCGCGTATTTCGTGGGCGTGATTGCCTTGGCCGTGGCGGCGTTGGCGATCATCGTCGTCAAGCGCAGCCCGGCGCCTGCCGAAGATTCTGCCGTGGCGACGCCGGCTCTGACCGTGACCAGTGCTGCCCCTCGGGAAGTCTCCTGGCCCACGGAGATCAGGGCTTCAGGCGCGATCGCTGCGTGGGAAGAAGCCAGCATCGGTGCGCAGATAGGTGGCTATCAGCTCACCGACGTGCGCGTGAATGTTGGCGATGTCGTCAAGAAGGGGCAGGTCATCGCACGCTTCGATCCTGCGCTGCTGCAGGCGGATCATGCGCAACTGAAGGCGAATGCAGATCAGGCCGCTGCCAACCGCCAGCGCGCGCTCACGTTGCAAAGCAGTGGCGCGATGAGCGATCAGGACGTGCTCCAGCTCGTGACGCAATCGAAAACCGCGGATGCACTGCTCGCGGCCAATGAATTGCGGCTGCGTTACACCGACGTCAAGGCGCCGGACGATGGTGTCATCAGTGCCAGGACAGCAACACTCGGCACCGTCGTCCCGGTGGGGCAGGAACTGTTCCGCATGATTCGTCGGGGGCGCCTGGAATGGCGCGGAGAACTGACCGCTGAGCAACTCGCTCAGGTCAAGGTCGGGCAGGAGGTCGCGCTTGACCTGCCTGACGGCAAGACCGCGAAGGGGACGGTCCGTCAGACCTCGCCCATTTTGGACAGTGCCTCGCGACTGGCCATCGTTTACGCCGATATCCCGCCGGGAAGCACGGCGCGGGCCGGCATGTACGCCAACGGCAGGCTCGGACTCGGAACGGGCCCGGCGCTGGTCGTGCCCGCTGAGAGCGTGGTCATCCGTGATGGGCACAGCCATGTCCTTGTACTGGCCGACACGAGCGCCACACCGCGCGTTTCGCTGCGAAGCGTCACCGTTGGCCGTCGCATTGGCCGAGAGGTAGAGATCACCAAGGGGCTGGCCCAGGGCGAGCATGTCGTCGTCCAAGGTGCAGGGTTCCTCAAAGATCGTGATCTGGTGCGTATCTCCCAAGGCCAACCTGCGGGAGCGGCCAGGCCATGAACTTCGCTACCTGGTCCATTCGCAACCCCATTCCCTCGATCTTGCTGTTCGTGCTGTTGGCGCTTGCCGGTTTGTGGGGGTTCCAGAAGCTGCCCACGCAGGACTTGCCCGACCTCGATCTACCCATGGTGACAGTGGCGTTATCGCAGCCGGGCGCCGCCCCTGCACAGCTTGAAACGGAGGTTGCACGCAAGGTAGAGGATGCGCTGGCGACCTTGACCGGCCTGAATCATCTGACCACATCGGTCACCGATGGACTGGTGTCGATCCAGGTGCAATTCGTACTGGAAAAGAACCTGTCGGACGCGCTGATCGAGACCAAGAACGCGGTGGATGGCATTCGCTCCGACCTGCCGCCCGACATGCTGCAACCAACGGTCAGCGCGTCCAACAGCGTCGGTGCTCCCGTGCTGACCTATGCCATCGCGTCGTCCCGCCTCAACGAAGAACAGCTCTCCTGGTTCGTGGACGATACCGTCGGCAAGACCGTGCTCGGCGTGTCCGGCGTCGGCCGCTTCGAGCGGCTTGGCGGTATTGAGCGCGAGGTTCGGATCGAGGTAGATCCTCTGCGAATGTCTGCCCTGGGCATCACGGCGGCGGACGTTTCCCGCGCGTTGCGGCAGGTGCAGCAGCAATCTTCCGGCGGCCGTGGACAGCTTGGCGGTGAAGAGCAGTCGGTTCGCACGATCGCCACGGTTCGCCAAGCATCGGAGCTTGGGGGCTTGCGCATTGCGCTGTCCAACGGCAAGAGCTTCAGGTTGGACCAGATCGCGACCATCATCGACGGTCAGGCCGAGCCGACGCACGCGGCGCTGCTCGATGGAGAGCATGTCGTCGGCTTCAGCGTGTACCGTGCAAGGGGCTTTGATGAGGTACGACTGGCCGAAGGCGTTCGCAAGGCCTTGGCCGGCCTTCAGCAGGCCGACCCCTCGCTCAGTTTGACGGAGATTTCAGGATCGATCGGGCAGACGCTGGAGCAGTACGAGGGCTCCATGGCGATGCTGTACGAGGGTGCCATCCTCGCGATGATCGTTGTCTGGTTGTTCCTGCGCGACTGGCGGGCAACGCTGATCGCGTCAACCGCTTTGCCGCTGTCCATCCTTCCCGCGTTCGCGGCCATGGCCTGGCTGGGCTTCACGCTCAACACCGTGACGCTGCTGGCGCTGGCGGTGGTGGTCGGCATCCTGGTCGATGACGCCATCGTGGAGATCGAGAACATCGAGCGCCACCGGCACATGGGCAAATCGATCCGGGAGGCTGCAGAGGACGCCGTGACCGAGATTGCCTTGGCGGTCATGGCGACCACCATGAGCCTGGTGGTCGTCTTCCTGCCGACGGCCATGATGAGCGGCATCGGCGGCCTGGTGTTCAAGCAGTTCGGCTGGACCGCCGTGATTGCGGTGCTCGCCTCGCTGCTGGTCGCGCGCCTGCTCACGCCCATGATGGCGGCCTACCTGCTCAAACCGGAGCCGATCCCCGAGAAGGAAGATGGCCGGGTGATGCGCTGGTACATGGCAACGGCGCGCTGGTGCTTGAAGCACCGCAAGACCACCTTGGGCGGAGCGGTGATCTTTCTGGCGGCCTCTCTCGCCCTGGTGCCCTTCATCGAAACGGGCTTCATCCCGGCCTCCGACAGCGGCACCACGACCGTGAGCATCGAGTTGCCGCCAGGCAGCTCGATGGACGACACGTTGGCGGTCGCCGAGTCGGCCCGCAAGGCCTTTGGCGATGTGGATGGCATCGCCCATGCCTTCGCCACGGTGGGCAACGCGCAAAGTGACGGCCCGGGGGGATCGCGGGCTGGCGAGGTTCGTCGTGCTTCGCTGACGCTCGCGCTGGCGCCGCGCGGTGACCGGCCATCGCAGCAGGCCATCGAGAAGGCCGTGCGGGAGCGCTTGATCGACGTTCCGGGTGCCCGCTTTGCCGTCGGTGGCGGCGGACCTGGCCAAAAGCTCTCGATCATCCTCGCCAGCGACAATGCCGAGGCACTCAAGGCGAGCGCGGACGCCGTGGAAGCCGAGCTGCGTGACGTCAAGGGGCTTACGGGCATCGCCTCGACGGCCAGCCTGGAGCGCCCCGAGATCATCATCCGTCCCGACCCGGAGCGCGCCGCCGAGCGTGGCGTGACGACCGCAGCGATCGGGGACGTGGTGCGGGTGGCGACCAGCGGCGATTTCGACGCTCAGGTAGCGCGCATGAACCTTGATAACCGCCAAGTCTATATCCGCGCGCGCATTCCCGATGCCGCGAGGCAAGACATCAACACGATCGGCAGTATGCGTGTGCCGGGTCGCGACGGGCCGGTGCCGCTGGGCAGCGTTGCCAGCTTGACGGTAGAAAGTGGCCCCGCGCAGATCGACCGCCACGACCGCCTTCGCAACGTCACCATTTCGGCCGACTTGGGAGGCACCGCGCTCGGAACGGCGCAGGCGGCCGCGGCCAACCTGCCGTCGATCAAGTCCCTTCCGTCCAGCGTCAAGGTGATCGAGGCCGGCGACTCGGAGATCGTTGCCGAACTCGGTGGGGGCTTTGCCATGGCGCTCGTGGTCGGGGTTCTGTGCATCTACTGCGTACTGGTGCTGCTGTTCAGGGATTTTCTTCAGCCCATCACCATCCTCTCGGCCATCCCCTTGTCCATCGGTGGCGCATTCCTCGCGCTGCTGATCACGCGCAGCCAGTTGAGCGTGCCCTCCATGATCGGGCTGGTGATGCTCATGGGGATCGTCACCAAGAACTCCATCCTGCTTGTCGAGTACGCGGTTATCGGCATGCGCGAGCGCGGATTGCCCGTTCACGAGGCGCTGCTGGATGCTTGCCACAAGCGTGCCCGTCCCATCGTGATGACCACCATCGCGATGATCGCCGGCATGTTGCCCATCGCGCTGGGACTCGGCGCGGATTCGAGCTTCCGCCGGCCGATGGCCATGGCGGTGATCGGTGGCCTCATCACATCGACTGCCCTGAGCCTGCTGGTCGTGCCGGCCGTGTTCCTGTACGTGGACAGGTTCGAGAAATGGCTGGCATCGCTCGGGTTCTTTCGACACGCAGAGCGCGCTACCGCTGGCGCGGGAGGCGCTTGAACGATGACGCAGCAACGCTCGCCGCGAAGCAGCAGTTCTTCGGCACTGTCGTTGAGTCGATACGCGGTGCGCAGGGCCTGCAAGGCCTTGCGCGAGACGACGCGGGGTCGTCAAGCCGGTAGGGAAGTTAGGCAGACGGCGCAGTGCGGCCGTCTGCCGATGAGGGCCCGCGACCCGATCGACATGGCTCGATGGCGTGGCCCGCAAGCCGCCGTTCCCCTGCGTGGGGGAAGGCATTTCTCACGTTCTCCTTGAAAGGGATCAATCATGTCATCACACCTTCAGTGGGCAACCCGGCTGCGACGCCAGCCGTCTTACGCGGCGCTGCCGATCCTGGTCGCTGGCATTTTTTCCACACCCATCGTTTCGGCGCAGACGACCGATACGAAGAAGTCTTCCATGGGGCAGGCCATCGAAGACGCCGAACGCAGCGAATCGAGGTGGGGGATCGGCGTGGCAGGTGGCATGCAGTACCGGGTGTACCGGGACTTCGACGATCGCGTGCGCGGCTTGCCGATGATCACCTATGAGAACAGGTGGATTCAGGTGGCAGGGCCGGGGCTGGACGTCAAGCTGCCGTCGGTCGGGCCGGTCTCGTTCAGGCTGCGTGGTCGCTATGCCGCGATGGAGGAATTTGATTCGGGCGATTCGCCGTACTTTGCGGGTATGCGCGATCGGGAAGCCAGCTTCTGGATCGGCGGCGCCGCCATCTGGCGCGCCGGCTTTGCCAACCTCTCTGCCGAATTGCTCACGGACGCCATGAGCAACAGCAAGGGGACTAGGGCGACGTTGCAAATCGACAGGCGCTTTACCGCAGGCTCCATCGGGCTGACCCCACGGCTGGCAGCCGAATGGGTGGATAGCAAGTACGTGGACTACTACTACGGCGTCAGGTCGGACGAGGCGCAGAGCTGGCGCCCGGCCTACGGCGGCAGTTCCTCGGTCAATACCGAGATCGGTCTTCGCGTGGACTGGCAGCCCGTGCCCAAGCACACCGTGTTCCTCGACATGGGCGCCAAGCGCATGGGCAGCTCGATCCGCGACAGTCCGCTGGTGGAAAAGAGCACGCAGTACGGCGTGGGTCTCGGCTACCTCTATCGGTTCTGAGAAAGCGATTCGTGGCATCGCCCGTTGATGGGCGTTTGCTGGGTATCGCCTTCGACTCGAATGGGCTGACGCAGCGCATAGGGACGGTCCGGTTGAACGCCGAACAGTGTGTTCATCGACCGACCCATAGCACCGGCGTTCATTCTCATTGTCAATGTGGAAGGGGCAGCTATGGCAGTTTTCGGCAAATCTAGACGTTTCAGAAATCCCGACGGCAGCGCAGCGCCCGGCACCGTGGTGCCGGCATTTCGGATGCTGGTGGTGGATAGTCTCGCAGGCCGAGGCCGTGGCGTGCCTAGAAAGGCAGCGGTGCCATGTGTGGCGCCCGATCTTGCGGCGATTGCCGCTCCACCGGGAGTGGGTGAAGGCGCGCGCCTGACGTGGATCGGGCATGCAAGCTGGCTGGTGCAGCTCGAAGGAAAGTCGTTACTCATCGATCCAGTCTTCGGTGAGCTTGCCCTGGGACCAGGGGGACGGAATGTTCCGGCTGGCCTTCAGCCCGAGAACCTGCCTCCCATCGACGCAGTGCTGATCAGTCACAACCACTACGACCATCTGGATCTCCCGTCCGTGAGGAGCGTCGGTGCGCCGGTGATCGCCGGCCTGGGCATGACCTCGTTCTTTGCAAAGAAAGGTATTTCGGCAAGCGAGCTGGCTTGGTGGCAGTCCGTTGACTTGGGCCCCGTGAGGGTGACTTTTGTACCGGCCCAGCACTACAGCCGCCGCGGGCTGACCGATGCCAACGAGACGCTGTGGGGTGGATTCATTGTCGAGGGAGATTCCGTATGCATCTATCACTCCGGCGATACGGGATATTTCGACGGCTTCCGAGAGATTGGACAACGGTTTCCGATGATCGACGCCGCGCTATTGCCCATTGGCGCCTACGACCCGTCTTGGTTCATGCGCCGCCAGCACATGAACCCCGAGGAGGCTGTCCAGGCGTACATGGATCTCGGTGCCGGCCACTTCTTCGCCATGCATTGGGGCACCTTCAAGCTGACGTACGAACCGCTCGATGAACCACCGGTTCGCCTGGCTACAGAGTGGAAGCGCCTAGGGCTTCCTACAGCGGAAAAGCGTGTTCTCGCCGTTGGCGAAACCGCGAACGTGTGGCGGTTCCCGAATGACTAAGTCCATCGTCACCCTGGGAAGGCGAGCGACACCGAGGCATCGCGCGCTGGCACACACTGATCCGGCGCCAGGACACATTGGCCGTCTTGCGCAAACCGTGGTCGCCAGTCCTGCGTGGAAACGCTGGATGGCCTTGGGAGCAATGCTCTGCGGAGATCCAGCGCTGGCAGACGAGGGCTGTGACCGCAAAGGGGTTGCGGCTGAATCCACCGTCAATCTGCGTGTCGACAACGACATGTTTGGCGGCCTCGGTCAGGACCAGGGCTATTCCAATGGGTTCCTGCTGACCGTGGTCTCGCCCAATCTGATCCATCGTGCTGACGACCCGTGCCTGCCCGATATCGCTAGACGCCTGAATCAAGCGTTCTCCGGTTTGCAGCCTGGCGGCATCGATGAGCTGAACATGACGATGGGGGTAGGGCAGACGATGTATACGCCCACGGACCGCGTGCCACGCGAACTCATTGCCGACGATCGTCCTTATGCTGGCGCGCTAATGTTCAGCCTGGGCTACAACGCTCGCAAAGGTGACCATCTCCGTACTTCGCAGTTGCGGCTGGGCATCGTTGGCCCGGCCGCCAAGGCAGGTGAGGTTCAAGATTGGTGGCACGGTGTCATTGGCGTGGACCGCTTCAACGGCTGGGACAACCAATTGCACAACGAACCAGTGGTGCAGTTCATTCACGAGCGTCGCACTCGTTTTGCGCCGATGCAGTCCACCGGGTCGTGGCGCTGGGACGCGATCTCACACTGGGGCGGCAGCCTGGGCAACTTCGCTACTTACGCTAATACCGGGATGGAATTGCGTTTCGGCTACCTGTTGCCGGATGACTTCGGTACCGCCCCGCTGCGGCCTGCCGGTGAAAACACGTCCCCGATCCGGACGAGCGCGACACAGGGTTGGCGCGGCCACCTGTTTGTCGCTGCCGATGCGCGCTGGGTCCTGCGCGACATCACGCTCGACGGCAACACCTTTCGCTCCAGCCACAGTGTGGACAAGCGCCCATTCGTGGCCGACATCGGCTATGGCATCGCTTTCACCCACGGTCATTGGCGTGTTGCCTTTGCGCGCTACCACCGAACGCGCGAATTCGAAGGGCAGCATGAGAGACCCACCTTTGGCAGCTTCACCATCGGCAGGCGTTTCTGACTGGCCTGATTCAAGGAGAAACAAGGTGAAACCCATGAGATCGCAGTACGTTGTCGTGATGACCGGAGCCACGAGTGGCTTTGGCTCATTTACCCTACAGGACCTCGCGACCTCTCCAGACACGAGGGTCATCGTGGGTGCCCGTGGAAAGAACCGAGCCGTACCGAATGGCGTCGAGGTTCTCCCGCTCAATCTCGCCTCTCTGGCCACCGTGCGCGCCTTTGCCGATGCCTTGATACAGCAACTCGGCGACAAGCGCATCGACATCCTTGTCCTCAATGCCGGCTTGCATGGCACAGCGGCCGATCAACGAAGCCAAGAGGGCTACGGACTGACGTTCGCGGTCAACCACCTCGCTCACTATCTGCTGGCGCGTCTTCTGCTGCCGCACATGGCCGAGCATGGCCGGCTGGTGATCACTTCGAGCAACATGCACAACCCGCCCATCAAGGCGATCGGCCCCAAGATGCTGGACGTTCAGGAGTGGGCCCATCCGACGAAGGGCGGCTCGGGAGACGGCATTCGGTCTTACACGGCCTCGAAGCTATGCAACCTCATGACGGCGTTGTACCTGGCCCGGCATGAGACGGTGCTGGCGCGCCAGATTGATGTCATTGCTTTCAATCCCGGGCTCACGGGAGGTGCCGCCGGCCGCGAAGCGTCGGCTTTGCAGAAGGCGATCCTCGGCATCGTGATGCGCACGGTATTCCCTCTGCTCGGGCTCTTTCGCCCGGAGTTCGTCATGAACGCTCCAGAGCACTCCGGCAGGATGCTGGCCGACGTGGCGCTGGGGACCCTTCGCCTGCCTGACGAACGCATGTACGTCTCCCTGGTCAAGGGACAGCCTACGTTCCCCGATCCATCGGCATTGGCGCGCGACCACGAGGCACAGGAGAGATTGTGGCGTGAGAGTGCTGCTCTGGTCGGCCTGGAGGAGCGATCCATATGAATTGCGCAGATAGGCAATCCCACTCGAAAGACAACCAAGCCGTGAGCTTCTTGTCATGGACAACCTGACTCACACGTTGGTAGGAGCCGCTTTGGGGCAGGCCGGCCTCAAGCGCCGCACAGCGCTCGCTATGCCGGCATTGATGATCGGTGCGAATCTGTCAGATGTGGATGTCCTGTGTATCGCTTTCGGCGAGGCGCTTTCGTGCAGGCGCGGGTGGACGCATGGTCCGATCGGGCTGCTCGTGCTGCCAGCCCTGCTAACGCTTGCGTTGCTGTGGTTCGACAGATGGCAGATGCGAAGAGGGTCAAGGCCTGTTGGGCGCCCAGCCGTCCTGCCAGGCCAGCTCTTGCTACTCAGCTACGTTGGCGCGCTGTCGCATCCGTTGCTCGACCTGATGAACAACTGGGGCATTCGCCTTCTGATGCCGTTCTCGGAACGATGGTTCTACGGTGATGCGCTCTTCATCGTCGATCCATGGATCTGGCTCGTGCTCGGGGCAGGAATCTGGCTGTCCCGGCGCCGCGAGCGCTCCGATAGGGGCAGGATCTCGCGTCCAGCGGTGGCTGCCCTGTTGGTGACGGTGCTCTACAGTGGAGCCATGGCTGCAAGCGGGCGGATGGCCGAGAAGCGCGTAGCTCAGCAATTCGAGGAATCTGGTCTTGGCAAGCCTCAGCAGGTGCTGGCGAGCCCCGTGTTCGCTGACCCGTTCAAGCGGCGTGTTGTCGTTCAAACGCAAAGCCACTACGGGTTTGGCGAATACAGCTGGCTTTCCGCTCCCCACGCTTCATTGGATCGGAAACTCGTTGAGTCGCACATGGACGAACCGGCCGTTTCACTGGCGGCCGAACGGAGTAGTGGAGCGGCCGATTTCCTCTATTGGTCGCGCTTTCCTTTCGCAACGATCAGGGGAAGCGATAAAAGCACAGTTGTGACGCTTGGAGATGCCCGATTTGGAGACCGCCCGGACAGCGGGATGTTCTCGGTAACGACCACGCTACCAGCGGAGTTGGCGAAGCACGGTGGCAAGGCTGACGTAGTCGATCCATGCAATGCTCCATGCGAGGAGCGTTGACGACTACCGCCTCTCTTCTGCCGTTATCCCTATGAGCGATGGTATGGCGCCGACTGAATAGGGGCGATAGCTGCTATCGCCGAGCTTGTATGCCCAAATGGGGGGAGAACGTGACTCACGACATGCCGCCAATTCGCCGCGAGTTTTCCAGTTGAAAAATGAGTCAGCACCACCAGAGAATCGCCGTTCGCTGGTGGTGCTTGTCCACGAGCGACTACATGAGCAGCACGATGCGGCCGGCGACGCGTCGTCCGAGTTCCGCATCTTTAATCACCGACAATGCGTCGGAGAACGGTGCTTCCAGGCCAATTGAGGAGCGCAGCTTTCCATCTCCGGCCAACTTGGCGATGTCTTCCAGGTTCTTGAAGCCGCCCGTCGAGAACGTCATCTTGTAGCGTCCAGACACCAAACCTCGCAGCATCCTGCCCGGCGTCGGATTGATGTCAATGAAGCGGCCCCGCGGTTTCAGCAGCGTGAGCCCATCGGCGACAGGCAGCGTGCCGAGCGTGTCGAACACTGCGTCGTACAGGCCATCGGATGCGAATGAAGCCCTGTCCGAGTATGTAAATACTGGATTGACGCCGGCAGATTTCACGTTGGCCAGCGAGCTGGCGCCGCAGGCACCAGAGACATGCGCCCCGCGGGCCAGCGCGAGTTGGACCGCGCTGCTGCCTACCGCACCGCTGCAACCATGAATGAAGATCCTCGAACCGCTGCTGGCCCGGGCAACGCCAACGATAGCCGCCCAAGCTGTCGCGGCCGGAATGGGGAGGCATGCCGCCTCGCTGAACGAAAGCGTGGCGGGCTTTCGCACGACCAGTTCAGCGCTGGCATCAATGATCTCGGCGAATGCGCCTTGCCTTTTGATCTCGGCAGTACCGAACACTTCATCTCCCACTTGAATTCCCTTGACCTGGGCGCCGACGGCTTCCACCACGCCTGCGAAATCCGAACCCATGCCTTGCGGAAATTTCCGTCCAGTGACGAACTTCATGACGCCGCGCCGCAGCTTCCAGTCCAGCGGGTTGATCGCTGCGGCTTTGACGCGAACGCGAACCCTCTGCGGCTCAAGCGGTGGCAGCTCGTACTCGCCAAACGACATTTCTTCAGGGCCACCGTAGCGGCCGAATTGCACTCTCTTCATAGGTGGATCGTCCAAGTATGTTTGGTAGAAATCTCAATGCCGATTTAGGCTGTATTGATGGGGCAATGCGTTCTCAACGCCATCAATCGTTGATCTGTCTGCAGCTGCTGTCCCGCCAGATGGTGACCCTTGCAGCACCGCTGTCATGACCGAGGTCTGCCAATCCAGATACGGATTGAAAGTCAGTCGCGCGTGGACTTTGCCTTCCTCGCGATAACCCCAGTCCGAATACCAGACCGGCACACCTTTCTCGCAGGCCTGGGTGTCTTCTGCACTAAAGCCGTTCAGGCAGATGCGCATGCTTCCGCCCTCGCCATACACAGGGTTGTCCATCGAAAACGTCAGGCCCATGTGGGAGAACTGGCTGATGCGCCATTCGGGCAAGCGGTCCGGACGAACCAAGACGCGCCGCCGATCCACCAGGCCCTTCGGTTCAGCCCCATACCAGATCATGCGGCTGTTGGGATGCGTGAAGCGCTCCTGGAAAACTTGGAGTAGATAGTCGGTGTCCAGCACGGAATCGTGCTCGGCGACGACCATGAAGACCGGCTTGTCATAGGTCTGCTCTCGCAACAGCCGACGCGCATTGGCGCTGGTTCTATAGAACTGCGCAAATCCATTGGCGGGCACGTTGAAATACTTGACGGCGTTCTGCATCGACCTCGTTCCATCCGGCGTGATGAGCCAGGGCCGGATACGGGCCGCCAAGGGAGCCAGCCAATCGAAGGGCATGCTCTTGAATCCCGGCGA
The DNA here is from genome assembly GCF_900156465.1 of Pseudomonas sp. 7SR1. Lineage (NCBI taxonomy): Bacteria > Pseudomonadati > Pseudomonadota > Gammaproteobacteria > Pseudomonadales > Pseudomonadaceae > Pseudomonas > Pseudomonas sp. 7SR1. The sequence goes on along the minus strand of NZ_LT707064.1, from coordinate 390,074 downwards.
GAACAGCACCAGCCCTGCGACCTCGGGATGCGAATAGGCGTAGTCAAGAACCAGATTGGCGCCGGTGGAAAAGCCGCCCAAGTACACCGGGCCCTCGACATCCTGCTGCAATGCTTTGGCCTGGTCCCACACAACCTGCCGCCATTGCTCCGCTGTCGTTTTCAGCAGATCCTCCGGGCGCGTTCCGTGCCCGGGAAGAAGCACCGTTCGGACGAGAAATCCTTGATCTGCCAGCGGCTGGCCTAGGTCCTGGAACGACCATGGTGAGTCACCCAAGCCATGCACGAGCAGAATCCCCTTGCTGGGACGGCTGCCGTTGTCCGACGACGCGGGTCGCCACTCCTGCGGCGTATTCCAAGCCAGTTCGGCATCGTGATCGGCAAGTTGGAAGCTGCGGCCAGCCTGGATATGTTGGATCGTGTCGCGTCGATATTCATCGAAGCTCACTGATTCAGCAGGCGGGTCGCTGAATCGCACCGTGGCGCAGCCGGCCGATAGGCCGACTGCAACCAAGGCTACTGCGATCAGAACACAACAGCGCATCGCACGGCCCAAGATCGTCCCTCGAACTGATTCAAGCGAGTTCGGCATGATCTTCGTCAGTGAGCCGGATGCCGCCGGCGGCGACGTTCTCTTCAAGATGCTGGACCGACCCTGTGCCAGGGATTGCCAGCATGACCGGCGAAGACGCCAGCAACCAGGCAAGGGCGATCTGGGTAGGCGTAGCGCCATGCCGCTTCGCCACACGGGTAAGCCGCCCATCGTCGATCTCGCCCATACCGCCGCCAAGGGGGAAGAACGGACAGAAGGCGATGCCGGCTTCTTCGCACGCCTGCAGCAGGCTCCGATCCTCGCGCTTGGCGATGTGAAAGTTGTTCTGCACGGCCACGAGGGGGGCGATGGCTCGGGCCTCGTCGAAGTGGCCGATATCGACATTGCTGATGCCGAGATGGCGAATCAGTCCCTCTTCGCGCAATGCGGCCAGCGCCTCGAAGCGCTCGGCCAGCGACTCGCCATGTGGCACCGTCATCTCGCCGATGCGCAGGTACACCAGGTCGAGACGATTGATCCCCAGACTTGCCAGGTTCTCCTCGACGAGCCTGCGCATTTCCGCCCCGGTGGCGGGTCGGTGGCTGCCATCTGAGTTGAAAACGACACCAACCTTGGTCGCGATCACCAAGTTGGAAGGGTAGGGATGCAGGGCTTCGCGGATGAGCGCATTGGCTTTTACTGCACCATCTGTGCTTTGGTAGAAATCGGCTGTGTCGATCAGGTTGACGCCAAGTTCCACGGCGCGGCGCAGTACCGCGCGGCCGGTCTCCGGATCGCGAGCCGGACCGCGGAAACCATTGCAAGGCAGGCGCATGGCGCCAAAGCCGAGCCGGTTGATGGAGAGGTCTCCCCCAAGACGGAATTCAAGGGGATTGGAAGCGGTGGTGTTCATTGCATACTCCTGGGAGAAATTGAGCAGGTCGCAAGGTTGAGAGAAGCGAGCGGATCAGGCGCACCCAAGCCGTTCGGCAACCCGGTCGAAGATGTATTCGGTGGCCGTGGCGTAGCCTCCGATCTGGCAATGCGACTGCGCCGTCGAGGACTCATCAAACAGCAGGTATTCTTTGGGGCACTGCAAGGCGTCGTAGAACGGCTTGGCGCCGTGGAAGACCTCGCCAGTGCCGTCCAGAACGAGCGTTTCGCAGGTCACCTGGTCCAGGATGGCCGAGTTGTCGTAAGCCTGGAGGGCTTGCACCACATCCTTGATCGTGTTCGGCACACCGTGCTTCCAGGCGTAGTCGCGAACCAAGTTGCGCATCTGTTCGGGAAGTTGATCCATTGGCTGGTCGGCAAAACGCTCCAGCTGCGCGATGATCTGACGTCCCCAGCTGATGTTGCCCGGATCGGTGATGCAGAGCTTGATGCGTTTGTCGAACGCTGCCACGCGAGGCGCCAGATAGCCGCCGAAGCTCAAGCCCATCAGTGAGATCTTGGATGCATCGATCTCGGAGAACTTTTCCAGCGCGAAGTCGATCAGCGGGCTCACAACCTTCTCCCAGTCGGGGCGGAAAGTCAGGTTGTTCAGACGAAGCGCGAAGCCCTGGCCTGGACCATCGTAGGTAAGGCAGTGGATTCCCCGTTGAAGCGCGCCTGCGCAAACCCAGCGGGTGTCCTCGGCCCAGGTATCCCGGCCCGGTGTGACGATGAGCAGCGGGGCTTTTTCGCCAGCATGGGGGGACCTGTAGAAGTACCCCGGGAGGAAGCTGCCTTCGTAAGGAATCTCGATGCGTTCGGCTGGATAGCCCGACATCGAGATGTAGCGCTCGTAGCACGATGCGCTGGCGACTGCGTACTCCTTCATACGCTTGTCCTCGAAGTCACTGAAGTACAGCAGCGCGCAACGCCAGTACGTCGAAGCGCGCAGGTAGGCGCTGGCCGCAGTGACGCGCCTGCCTTTTCTGTCCGCCTCTTCGGCCCGGTCTTGCAACCGGCTCGCCAGTGCGGACCAGGCACTGACCCAGGCCTCTTCGTCGCTGCCCTTGAGTTGGTGCACCACGTCCATGACCTCGCCGAAGTCGGTCATGCCATACGGCATCAGGCCCAGGATGTGCTTGAGCAGCGCATCGAGCAGCACGTTGTCGTTGAAGAAGCTCGGTTGTGCCCAGTGCTTTGAGGTAATTGCAGTAGCCGCCGTACCGGCACTTCCTGCACGACCGTTGTTCGAATCGGGATTCTTTTGGTGATCTGTCATGATTTGATTACCTCGTTTCGCGTAAGCGATAAATGCGCTGGTTTTGACTTGGCCGCCCGGGATTCAATTTCATGTAGGTGCTCGGGTGGCGCAGGCAGGAAGGCTGGGAGACAGCCCCAGTGATTGCTTTTTTCACTTCTCCTTTCCCTTTTCGTTCGGTTGGCTGGAGGCGCCGTAGAGAAAGGTCCGAACGGCATAGCTCACGATGTCGTCAATTTCGCTTTCGGATAGAGGCTCAGAACGCAGCCCTGACGCGGAGAGCAACTTGGCATGGGCTGCCACCAAGCTGATGAACTGCTCGGCAAGTACTTGCGCTGGCACGGCGCTGGACAAGCCGCGCTCAAGCCGCTGCTGTCCCTCAATCCATTGCGAGAGGATGCGGATGGCCTTGCCATAGCTCACATCCCACATCGCTCGGGCTACGTCTGGAAAGCGCCTTCCTTCGTTGACGAGGAGGCGATGCAACGCCAGGGTGCGCGGCGAAAGCGCTGATCTCAGCAGTTGCTGAGCGAGCAGCGGAAGCACAGCGCTTGGTTCCGTCTGCCCAATGTTCAATTGCTCCAGCGGCTTGGCTACCTCGGCGCACATGGCCGTCATCGATTCCTGGAACAGTCCTTCCTTGCCGCCAAAGTGGCTGTAGATGTTGCTCCGTGAGCCACCGACGCGTGCGATCAAGTCATCAACAGCTACGCCTTCAAAGCCGCGTTCCAAGAACAGCTCCGCAGCTACGGAGATCAAGTCTTGTACGCGCTGGGCGCCTTTGGCTGTTCGATGCTTTGTCGGTGAGGTGCGCTGATCGTTAACCACCTAAGTTGTCCTTGGCTGCAATGTTATGTACCGTACTATACAGTACAAAATATGGCGTGCCAACTTCATCTGCGTTAGCCGGAAGGAAGCACCAGCCCCCATGAGGACGGGATAACCAAAGCAAGGACTACGGCATGGAACTTCGTCACCTGCGTTGCTTTCTCGCGGTTGCGGAAGAGCTTCACTTCGCGCGTGCAGCGGAAAGGTTGCACATTGAACAATCGCCCCTTTCTCGCACCATTAAGGAGCTGGAGGAGGATCTGGGGGCGCAGTTGTTTATTCGCTCCAGTCGAAGCACCCGCTTGACAAGGGCGGGCAAGCTGTTTCTTGAGCATGTGCCGCGGGTGTTCACTGCCTTAAAGCAAGCACGCGAGAGTGTGCAAGCGGCTTCCAATGGCTTCCAAGGTCAGTTGAGAATCGCGGTTTCCGACGGCATCACTTCGTCGCGTCTCTCGAACTTGCTGGCAACGTGCCGGGAGGACGAGCCGGAAATCGATATTCGTCTGTTCCAGGTCTCGCTGTCCCAACAACTCAAAGGGCTGCAAGACGATCTGTATGACGTAGGGTTTGCTCAATCCGACGAAGTAGGTGACGGCATAACGGCCGAAGCCGTATGGAGCGATCCGCTGATGGTGGCTGTGCCAGCACGGCATCACCTACTCAAGCACAAGCGAATCCCATTGGAAGAATTGCTGCAGTTCCCGCTGGTGCTCTGCGATCCGCAGGCGTGCGAGGGGCATGCTCGCCAGGTAGAACGCATGCTGCGTCGATCAGACCGCGACCCGCTAATCGTCGAGCGTGTCACTTCGTTCGAGCTGATGATGGTGGTGGTTTCTGCTGGCTTCGCCTTGGGTCTAGCCGGCGTATCGCATATCGTCGCGAGTCGGGAATGCGGCGTGGTGGCCCGGCCCTTGGCCGGGCGCTCCCCCATACTGACCACCTACCTTTTGCGGCGCGAAGGGGAAGACTCCGAAATGTTGACCCGATTCGTCGAACGGGTGCAGGCAATCGAATTGCCCAAGGGGACCAGGCCCGTCCCACCGCCTGAACCTGATCCCCAGGAGGAAATCAAGCTATGAAGCGAATTGCCCCATTGCTGGTGATCGCGGCGCTCACGGCCTGCGGTCAATCGGAGACGCCGACGCAGGCCAACGTGCCGACCGTGGACGAGCTGGCCGCCGATCCGGCGCGGTTGAAGGAGCTGCGCCAGCAATGCAAGACCGATCGGGCTAAGCTGGGTGACGAGCTCTGCAACCGCGTGGCCGAAGCTACGCGCAAACGGTTCTACGGCGATGGGAAGACGCCCTACACACCATCGGAGACGCCGCAGTAGTTCTGATCGCCAGCCCTTCGCAAGAAACCCGGTTTCTCTTTGCCAACACGCCGCAGCGTGCTCGCGCCTGCGGCGTTTCTATTGGGTTGTTTGCAGCCTGAAACGATGCTTTTTTCATCATCTAGCTTTCGATAACAGTCTTTGACCGGCACCGACCCGGCACTGATCCTCGCGCTATGCGGCACGTCCTTGTGCCGCTTTCGGACGAGGTATCAGCGCAGGGGAAATCGGAGGCCAGTCAATGCAAGCTCAGGGCGTGCTGTTTGGGCAGATCGCCGCCGTTTTCGGCATCGTGATCGCCGGCGTATGGAGTGCAACGCAATGGACAGCCGCCACCCTGGGCTATCAACTACGCCTTGGCTCGCCGTGGTTTGATTTCTTCGGCACGCCGGTCTATCACCCCTGGCGGCTGTTCGAGTGGTGGTTCTTCTTTGATGCCTACGCGCCTCAGGTCTTCGACATCGGCGGGGCCATCGCGGGAGGCAGCGGCCTGCTGGCCCTGGTGGTGGCCATCGCCATGTCGGTGTGGCGCTCGCGGCAATCACGCCTGGTCACGACCTACGGCTCGGCGCGCTGGGCCGAAGCGGATGACATTCGCAAGGCCGGGCTGACGCAGCCAGCCGGCGTGTTCCTCGGCAAGTACCGCAACGAGTACCTGCGCCACGAAGGCCCGGAACACGTCCTGACCTTCGCGCCCACACGCTCGGGCAAAGGCGTCGGCTTGGTGGTGCCCACCTTGTTGAGCTGGCCCGCGTCCGCCGTCATCCACGACATCAAGGGCGAGAACTGGCAGATCACCGCGGGCTGGCGCTCGCGCTTCTCGCACTGCCTGCTGTTCAACCCGACCGATGCGAAGTCAGCGGCCTACAACCCGTTGCTCGAAGTGCGGCGCGGCGCGCATGAGGTGCGCGACGTGCAGAACATCGCGGACATTCTGGTTGACCCCGAAGGTGCCCTGGAGAAGCGCAACCATTGGGAGAAGACTTCGCACGCGCTGCTGGTCGGGGCTATCCTGCATGTGCTCTACGCGGGTGAAGACAAGACGCTGCGCGGCGTCGCCAATTTCTTGTCCGACCCGGCCAGCCCGTTCGAGCTGACCTTGCTCCGGATGATGACGACGAAGCACCTGGGCGATGCACCGCACCCGGTTGTCGCGTCCGCTGCGCGCGAAGTGCTCAACAAGTCGGACAACGAACGCTCGGGCGTGTTGAGCACCGCCATGTCGTTCCTCGGCCTGTACCGTGACCCCACGGTGGCCGAAGTCACCTCGCGCTGCGACTGGCGCATCGCCGACCTGATCGCATCCGAGCATCCTGTCTCGCTGTATCTGGTCGTGCCGCCCTCGGACATATCGCGGACGAAGCCGCTCATTCGCCTGATCCTCAACCAGATCGGTCGGCGGCTCACCGAATCGCTCGATGGCAGCGATGGCATTGAGCGCCGCCACAAGCTGCTGCTGATGCTCGACGAGTTCCCGGCCCTGGGCCGCCTGGACTTCTTCGAGACGGCGCTCGCCTTCATGGCGGGCTATGGAATTCGCGCCTTCCTCATCGCCCAGAGCCTGAACCAGATCGACAAGGCGTACGGGCAGAACCATTCCATCCTCGACAACTGCCACGTCCGCGTGACGTTTTCCACCAACGACGAACGCACGGCCAAACGGGTTTCGGAAACGCTGGGCACCGCCACCGAACTGCGCGCCCAGCGCAACTATGCCGGGCACAGATTGGCTCCGTGGCTAGGGCACCTGATGGTGTCGCGGCAGGAGACGGCCCGCCCGCTGCTGACGCCCGGTGAAGTGATGCAGCTTCCGACCGACGAAGCCGTGGTGATGGTGTCCAGCGTGGCACCGATCAAAGCCAAGAAGCTGCGCTACTACGCCGACGCGAATTTCAAGCGTCGCGTGCTGCCGCCGCCCGCGCTCCCCGCCGGGCGCTATGCCGACGTGCCGCCAGTTCGCTCCGACGACTGGAGCGGGCTGGCGATCCCCACTGTCCCCGCCATGGCCACCAGTGCCGCCGCCGATGGCTTGGGCGGCATCGCCGATGACGGCGGGCCGCGCCGTCAGCCGGAGCTATCCGAAGTCGCCGAATACAGCCCCGAGCCACAGCCCGCAGGCAACGACCTGGCGCTGCTCGATGACGACGACGACCTGCCGCTGCCTGGTTTTGCATCTCTCCCCGGCCAGCTCGACCCGGCCATGCAGCGCACGGCCCGGCTGGCTTCCCTCGACCCCAACGACGGAATCGACCTATGAGCCAATACCGCCTCAATCTGTTCATCCAGCCCGAGCACGCCAAGCGCCTCGAAGAACTGGCCGCCAAGAAAGGCGTGTCCAAGTCGTCCATCGTCGCGGCGGCGCTCGCATCGTGGTTGTCGCCCGATGCAGGCGACCAGCGCGAGGCGGCCATCGCCAAGCGGCTCGATCGCCTGTCGCGCCAGGTCGAGCGCATGGAGCGCGACCAGAACATCCAGATCGAAACGCTGGCGCTGTTCATCCGCTACTTCCTGACCGTCAGCACGCCGGTTCCCGAGGCCCATCAGGACGCGGCGCGCGCCCAGGGCCGGGCACGCTTCGAGCAATTCGTTGAACAGTTGGGCCGCCACCTGCTGCGCGGCCGCAGCCTGGTGCGCGACGTGGTGGAGGAACTGCACCCCGACCCGGTGCGAATGGATGACGCGGCGGCGCTGGCCGAAGCGCAGGAGCGTGCCTCATGAGCGCCGTTCCGCAGACCCCGCCCGAACGCTCATCCACCGCGGCTTCGCTGGATCGCCGCATCCAGATGCTGCGCACGGCAATGGGGCCGGTCATCGCCAGCGCGCTGGCCGACCCCGACGTGGTGGAAATCATGCTCAACCCCGATCGCACCCTTTGGGTGGATCGGCTCTCAACGGGCCGCACGCCGCTGGGCGTGGAACTGTCCGAAGACGATGGCGAACGCATCATCCGCCTGGTGGCCGCGCACGTCGGCGCGGAAGTGCATCGCGGACGGCCGCTGCTGACCGCCGAGTTGCCCGAAACCGGCGAACGCTTCGAGGGCATTCTGCCGCCGGCCGCGCCGGGGCCGGCCTTCGCGCTGCGCAAGCGCGCCGTGAGCATCATCGGCCTGGATCGCTACGTCGCCGACGGCATCCTGACCACCGGGCAGGCGAAGTTCCTGCGCCGCGCCGTGCGCGAGCGCCAGAACATCCTGATCGCCGGGGCGACCAGCAGCGGCAAGACCACGCTGGCGAACGCGCTGCTGGCCGAGATCGCCGCCACGGGCGACCGCGTACTGGTGCTCGAAGACACCATCGAGCTGCAATGCGCAGCCCGTGACCATGTGCCGCTGCGCACCCGCGCGGGCGTCGTGTCCATGACCGAACTGGTGCGCGCCACGATGCGCCTACGCCCCGACCGCGTGATCGTCGGCGAAGTGCGCGGCGGCGAAGCCCTGGACTTGGTGAAGGTGTGGGGCACCGGCCATCCGGGCGGCATCGCCACGATCCATGCCGGTTCCGCGCTGGGTGCGCTGCTGCGCCTGGAGCAATTGATTCTCGAAGTCGCGGTGAACCCGCCGCGTGCGCTGATCGCCGAGGCGGTCAACGTGGTGATCCACATCGCCGGACGCGGCCGCAAGCGCCGCGTCGAAAGCATCGCCCGCGTCGTCGGCTTCGACGGTGTGGGCTACCGCCTGGCGGACGCGCAGGAAACACCGTTTCCCGAGCTGATGCCGGTTCCTCTCGCAGCGGATACCGCTGCGCCTTCCCCGTCCCTTGACCAACCTGGAGAACTGCCATGACGCAGATGCACGCTCACGCTTTCCGCTTTTCCGTAAATCCGCTTTCCCACCTGTCCAGCCTTGCGCGGCTGCGCAGCCTGGCCCGCCCGGCGGGGCAAGGGCTGCTGCTGGCCGCGCTGCTGCTGTTCCTGGCCGGTACGGCGCAGGCCGCCGGTTCTTCGATGCCGTGGGAAGGCCCGCTGCAATCCATTCTGGAGTCGATCCAGGGGCCGGTGGCGCGCATCGTCGCGGTCATCATCATCATCGCCACGGGCCTGGCGCTGGCCTTCGGCGACACGTCGGGCGGCTTCCGCAAGCTGATCCAGATCGTGTTCGGTCTGTCCATCGCGTTCGCGGCTTCGAGCTTCTTCCTGTCGTTCTTCAGCTTCTCCGGCGGGGCCGTCGTATGAGCGGCGCGGATAGCTTCGCGGCCGGCTTCGAGGTGCCGCTGCATCGCTCGCTCACCGAACCGATCCTCATGGGCGGTGCGCCGCGCACCGTGGCGATTGCCAACGGCACGCTGGCCGCCGCCGTCGGGCTGGGCCTGCAACTCTGGATTCCTGGTGTCGTGCTCTGGATCGTCGGTCACTCGCTAGCCGTGTGGGGCGCGCGTGTCGATCCGCAGTTCATGCAGGTCTTCGCCCGGCACATCAAGCACAAGCCGCTGCTGGACGTGTAGGGAGATGTCGCCATGCTGAACCTTGCCGAATACCGCCAGCGGCCCGCCTTGCTGGCCGACTGGCTGCCCTGGGCCGGGCTGGTCGCGCCTGGCGTGGTGCTGAACAAGGATGGAGCTTTCCAGCGAACGGCGCGCTTTCGTGGGCCGGATCTGGACAGCGCCACGCAGGGCGAGCTGATCGCCACCACCGCGCGGCTGAACAACGCACTGCGCCGGCTGGGTTCGGGCTGGGCGCTGTTCGTGGAAGCCGAGCGCCGGCCGGCGGCGGACTACCCGCACTCGGAATTTCCCGAGCCGTTGTCGTGGCTGGTGGACGAGGAACGCCGCGCCGCCTTCGAGGAATCGGGCCACCACTTCGAGAGCGCCTATCACCTGACGCTGGCCTACCTGCCGCCGGAAGAATCCCGCGCCCGTGCGGCCAAGCTGCTCTACGAGCACGCGCCGGGCGATGGCGTGGACTGGCGCGGTCGGCTCGATGCCTTCGTGGCGGAAACCGATCGCGTGTTCGACCTGCTCGATGGCGTGATGCCGGAAATCGCCTGGCTCGATGACGCGCAGACGCTGACCTACCTGCACGCCACGGTGTCCACGCGGCGCTACCGCGTAGGCGTGCCCGAAGTGCCTTTCCACCTCGACGCGCTGCTGGCCGATTCCGCGCTGGTCGGTGGTCTGGCGCCCATGCTGGGCGACCAACACCTGCGCGTGGTGTCGGTGCGGGGCTTCCCGACCTCGACCTGGCCGGGCCTGCTGGACGACCTCAACCGCCTGGGCTTTGCCTATCGCTGGTCAACCCGGTTCCTCTGCCTTGACAAAGCCGAGGCGGAAAAGGAGCTGGGCCGCCTGCGCCGCCAATGGTTTGCCAAGCGCAAGAACGTCACCGCGCTGCTGCGCGAAACGATCTTTCAGCAGGAATCGCCCTTGGTGGACACGGATGCCAGCAACAAGGCGGCCGACGCGGACGCCGCCTTGCAGGAGCTGGGCAGCGATCAAGTCGCCTTCGGCTACCTCACCGCCACGGTGACAGTGCTCGATGCCGACCCGGCCGTGGCCGACGAGAAGCTGCGCATGGTGGAGCGCGTGATTCAGGGCCGGGGCTTCGTGACCATTCCCGAAACCTTGAATGCAGTCGATGCGTGGCTGTCATCGGTGCCGGGCAACGCCTACGCCAACGTGCGCCAGCCCATCGTCTCAACGCTGAACCTGGCGCACATGATGCCGGTGTCGGCGGTGTGGGCCGGCCCCGAGCGCAACAAGCATCTGGACGGCCCGCCGCTGATCGTCACGCGCACCGATGGCGCGACGCCGTTCCGGCTGGTGACGCACATCGGCGACGTCGGCCACACGCTGGTCGCCGGCCCGACCGGCATGGGCAAGTCCGTTCTGCTTGCGATGCTGGCCTTGCAGTTCCGCCGCTATGGCGGCTCGCGCATCTTCGCCTTCGACATGGGGCGATCCATGCGAGCGACGGTGCTGGGCCTGGGGGGCGAACACTACGACCTGGGCGCGGACGGCGGCATCGCCTTCCAGCCACTCGCGCGCATCGACGGCGAAGGCTACCGCACCTGGGCGGCCGAATGGATCGAAGGCCGCTTGCTGCACGAAGGCGTGACCGTCGGCCCCGACGAGAAAGCCGCTATCTGGTCGGCGCTGGGAAGCCTTGCCGGTGCGCCGGTGGAACAGCGCACGATGACCGGGCTTTCGGTGCTGCTGCAATCGAACGCCCTACGGCAGGCGTTGTCGCCGTATGTACTGGGCGGCGCGCACGGCAAGCTGCTGGATGCCGACCGCGACCGGCTCGGCAGCGGCGACGTGCAGGGCTTCGAGATGGAAGAACTGATGCACAGCCCCGCCGCCGTGCAAGCGGTGCTGCGTTACCTGTTCTCCCGCTTCGATGCGCGTTTCGACGGTGCGCCCACGCTGCTGATCCTCGATGAAGCGTGGTTGTTCCTCGATGAACCATCCTTCGCGGCGCGCATCCGGCAATGGCTCAAGACGCTGCGCAAGAAAAACGTGTCGGTGATCTTCGCCACGCAGAGCCTTACGGACATCAAGGATTCGACCATCGCGCCCGCGATCATCGAAAGCTGCGCGAGCAGGATCTTTCTCCCTAACCCGCAGGCGACCGAGCCGCAGATTCGCACGATCTACGAGGGCTTCGGCCTCAACAGCCGGCAAATCGAGATCGTCGCCACCGCGCAGCCCAAGCGCGATTACTACTACCAATCGCGCCTGGGCAATCGCCTGTTCGACCTCGACCTGGGGCCGGCTGCGCTTGCCTTCGCGGGCGCATCCACACCGCAAGACCAACGCGACATAGAGCGGGTGCTGATGCAGGCCGGCGCTCCCGGCTTCGCCGGCGCGTGGCTGCGCCATCGCGGCCTCGATTGGGCCGCCGACCTGCTGCCGTCCTCGCCAGCGGCGGCTTCTTTCCTTTCCCAACCACGACAGGAGAACCTGCCATGAAGACCCGTGTGCTTTCCGTAACGCTGGCCGCCGCGCTGTCGGTGTCGCTGCTGGCCGTGCAGCCCGCATCGGCGCTGACGGTGTTCGACCCGTCCAACTTCGTGCAGAACACGCTGACCGCCGTTCGCACGCTGGAGCAGATCAACAACCAGATCAACCAGCTTCAAAACGAAGCGCAGATGTTGATGAACCAGGCGCGCAACCTGGCGAATCTCGACTTCAACATCGTCAACCGCCTGCGCTCGACGCTCGCCACGACCGAACGCCTGATCGCCGAGGCGCAAGGGCTGGCCTATGACGTGCAGAGCATGGATGCCACCTTCTCGCGCCTGTACCCCGAGCATTACGCCGCCACCGTCAGCGGCGACCAGATGCTGCGCGATGCGCAGGAACGCTGGAAGAACACCCTGAACGGCCTGCACACCGCGATGCGGATGCAGGCGCAGGTGTCGCAGAACCTGGCGCAGGACGAAAGCGCGCTGGCCGACCTCGTGAACCAGAGCCAATCGGCGGCGGGTGCCTTGCAGGCCATGCAGGCGACGAACCAGCTTCTCGCCTTGCAGGCCAAGCAGTCCATCCAGGCCCAGCAGCTCCAGATCACGCAAGACCGCGCGGCCTCGCTGGAACTGGCGCGGCAGGCGGCGGCCACCGAACGCGCCCGCGAAGTGCGGCGGCGCTTCCTCGGCACCGGCACGCCGTACACGCCGCAGTCCGTCAACTTCTACAACAACTGACGGGAGGCGGCCATGCGATGCGTTCCTGTCCAGCTGGCCGTGCTGCTGACCGCGTGCGGCCAGCAGCCGGTCGAAGACCTGGCCGCGACCTTGGCCGCCGATCCCGTGCGGCTCAAGGCGTTGCGTGCCCAATGCGCGGCCGACCGGCAAGCCGCAGGCGAAGACACCTGCCGCGCCGCCACCAAAGCCTTCCGGCGGCGGTTCTTCGCCGGCCAGACCGGGCCGGACGAATACCGGACGCTGGCCGAACTGCCGCCGATCCCGGCGAGCTTCGACACGCCCACCGACGACACGCCGGAAGGCGATGCGCCGATCGCCGCGGCGGAGGACACGCCATGAACGACGTGACCATCATCGACAGATTCCTCGACACGTTCTCGCGCTACATCGACTCGGGTTTCGGTCTGCTGCAAGGCGAAGTCGCGTTCCTGACGGCCACGCTGATCGTCATCGACATGACCATCGCCGGCCTGTATTGGGCCATGAGTCATGCCACCGGCCAAGGCGAGGACGTCATCGCCAAGCTGTTGCGCAAGGTGCTCTACGTCGGTGCCTTCGCCTACATCATCAACAACTTCAACTGGCTGTCGGGCATCTTGTTCAGGTCGTTCGCCGGCCTGGGCCTGACGGCCACCGGCTCGACGTTGAGCATGGAGAACTTTCTCCAGCCCGGGCGGCTGGCGAAGACGGGCATCGACGCTGGTGCGCCGATTCTTGAGCAGATCGGCGACATGGCCGGCTTCCCCGAAGTATTCGTGAACCTCGACCCCATCGTGGTGCTGTTCATCGCCTGGCTGGTGGTGATCCTCTGCTTCTTCGTGCTCGCGGTACAGCTTTTCATCACGCTGATCGAGTTCAAACTGACCACGCTTGCCGGCTTCGTCTTGATTCCGTTCGCACTCTGGAACAAGACGAGCTTCCTCGCGGAAAAGGTGCTCGGCAATGTGGTTTCGTCAGGCATCAAGGTCTTGGTGCTAGCCGTCATCGTCGGTATCGGCTCGGGCCTGTTCGCGGAGTTCCAGGTTCATCCCGACGAGCCTTCCATCGACCACGCGCTGGTCGTGATGCTGGCCTCGCTCGCGCTGCTGGCGCTGGGCATCTTCGGCCCCGGGATCGCGACCGGCCTTGTGTCCGGTGCGCCGCAGCTTGGCGCGGGCGCGATGGCCGGCGCTGCCGTCGGCGCGGTCGGCACGGGCGTTGCCATCGGTGCCGCCGCGACCGGCGTGGGCGGTGCGGTCATGGCGGGCGCACGCATGGCCCCGGCCGCCGCCAAGCTGGCCGGCAGCGGCGCACGCGCCGCCACGTCGGCGGCCAGCAGTGCCAAGTCCGCATTCCAGGCCGGTTCCGCCGCCGCGGGCGGCGGGGCCAAGGGCGCGGCTGCGGGCCTGGGCAACGTCGCCAAGACCGGCGCGCAGGCGGCAGGCCGCCGCGCTGCATCGGGTGTGTCCGCTGCCGGGCAGAAGGTGGCCGGTTCCTTCCGTGCTGGCTGGAACGGCGCCGATGCCGGCACTGCCGGCTCCGGCCAGGCCGCCGCAGGCGAAGGCACGGACAGCGCCGCCAGCGCGCCGACGCAGGAGCAACCCGCGTGGGCCAAGCGGATGCACCGCCGCCAGCAGATCACCCATGCCGCGACCACCGCCGCCCACACGCTGCGCGGTGGTGACGGCGGCGGCTCGGGGCAAGGCCCGAGCCTGCGCCCCGATGAATGACCCGATACCTGACCACCAAGGAGAACCCCTATGCGATTCAAGCGACCGCAGGTGCGCTATGCCGACACGCCAAAGCCTGCCACCCCGTATCAATCGGCCGCGCAGGTGTGGGACGACCGCATCGGTTCGGCCCGCGTCCAGGCCAAGAACTGGCGATTCATGGCCTTCGGCTGCCTCACGCTGGCGCTGCTGATGGCCGGCGGCCTGGTGTGGCGCTCGGCGCAGTCCATCGTCACCCCCTATGTCATCGAGGTCGATCAGTCGGGGCAGGTGCGCGCCGTCGGCGAAGCGGCCACGCCGTACCGGCCCGCCGATGCGCAGATTGCGCACCACCTGGCGCGCTTCGTGACGCTGGTGCGCTCCCTGTCCATCGACCCCATCGTAGTGCGGCAGAACTGGCTGGATGCCTACGACTACACCACCGACAAGGGCGCGGCCGTGCTCAACGACTACGCCAGCAAGAACGATCCCTTCGCCCGCATCGGCCGCGAGTCGGTGACGGTGCAGATCACCAGCGTTGTCCGCGCCAGCGACACGTCTTTCAACGTGCGCTGGACGGAACAGCGATTCGTCAACGGCGCACCTGCTGGCACCGAACGCTGGAACGCCGTGCTTTCCACCGTGCTGCAAACCCCGCGCACCGAACAGCGCCTGCGCAAGAACCCGCTGGGTATCTACGTCAATGGCCTGTCGTGGAGCCGCGAACTGGATTCTTCCGAAGGAGCTAAGCCATGAATGCACTTTTCCGTAAATCCGTTTTTCCGTTGATCCTGCTGGCCTCGACTGTCCTGTTCTCGGGCTGCGCCTCGCAGGGCAAGCCGCCGCCGTCCATCTCTCTCGATGAGCCAGTGCAGGCGCAGCCGCTGCCGGAGCCGCCCGCGCCGGTGGAAGTGGTCGCCGTGCCCGAGCCGCTGGCACTGCCGGCGCAGTTGAAGCCGCTGCCCGAGGTGGACACCGCCCCGACCGTGCCGGAACCTGCCGACGAGAAGGTGCGTGTCTCGCGTGCGAATGCCGAGGCGCGCATCGCGCCCACGCGCGAGGGCTACGTCAATGCGATTCAGGTATGGCCTTTCACCGACGGCGCGTTGTATCAGGTCTATGCCGCGCCGGGGCGCGTGACCGTGGTTTCGCTCCAGCCAGGCGAGGAGCTGGTGACGGTTGCCGCAGGCGATACCGTGCGCTGGATCGTGGGCGACACGTCCAGCGGCAGCGGCGCCGACCTGCGCGTCAATGTGCTGGTCAAGCCGATCCGCTCGGGCCTCAAAACCAATCTGGTCATCACTACCAGCCGCCGAACGTACCTGCTGGAGCTGACCTCGACCGAGAAGGCGTGGATGGCGTCGGTGTCCTGGGACTACCCGAAAGACCGGATGCTGGCCTTGCAGCGCCAGGCGCAGGCGGCCAGCGCCGCCGTGCCGGTCGATACCGGCCTGTCGCTGGAGAAGATCCGCTTCCGCTACGCGGTCAGCGGCAGCAATCCGCCGTGGAAGCCGCTGCGCGCCTTCGACGATGGCGAGAAGGTCTATATCCAGTTCCCGCCGGGCATCGCGCAAGGCGAGCTACCGCCGCTGTTCGTGATCGGCGCGCAGGGCGACGGGCAACTGGTGAACTACCGTTTCCGCTCGCCGTACTACATCGTGGATCGGCTGTTCGGCGCTGCCGAACTGCGCCTGGGCGGTGATGGCGGCGACGTGGTGCGAATCGAACGCACGGATGGCGTCGTATCAAGGAGTGGGAGGAACTGACCATGAGCCAGGACGAAACTCCCGACCTCGCCACGCCGCAGGCGGGCAAGGTAGCACCCGAGGCGGTGGCGCTGCGCGCACAGCCGCGCCCGGTCACGCGCCTGAACCGGCGCACGCTGGCCATCCTCGCCGGCACCCTGTCGGTCGCCGTGCTCGGCGCGCTGATGTGGTCACTGCAACCGCAGCGGCGCGGCGCGGGCGAGCAGACCGAGCTTTACAACGTCGATCGCGTCTCGAAGTCCGAAGGGCTGGACGCGCTGCCGGCCAACTACTCCAAGCTGCCGCCCCCGTTGCCGGCATCCGTGCCGGGGCTGGGGCCGCCGCTGCCGGGCGATCTTGGCCCGGCCATCGTGAAGTCGCAGCAGCCGGTGACGGCCGCCTACGCGGCCCCCGGCCACGACCCGAACGACGCGCTACGCAAGGAAGCCGAAGCGGCGGCGGCATCGTCGGTGTTCTTCCGCTCGGGTTCGCAGCAGGCCGCGCCGGTGGCGCAGACGCAGGTGGCCGCCGCGCCGGGCTTCGCCGCCAATGCGGCGTTCGACCCACTGGCGGCTGGCCCGGCCTCGACGGCGGCCCAGCCTGCCGACCCGACCGCCGTACAGAACCGGCAAGACCAGAAAGAGGCTTTCCAGAAAGCCGGAACCACGGAAACCCGCAATTCCGGCAACCTGACCCTGCCGGCTTCGCCGTATCAGGTCATGGCCGGAACGGTGGTCGCCGGGGCGCTGGTGACGGGCATCAAGTCCGATCTGCCGGGCGACGTGATCGCCACTGTAACGGAGCCGGTCTATGACACGGCCACCGGGCGCTTCCTGCTGATTCCGCAGGGTTCGCGCATCCTGGGCAAATACAACAGCCAGGTCAGCTACGGGCAGAGCCGCGTGCAGGTGGTGTGGAACCGCATCATCCTGCCGGATACGTCCTCGCTCACGCTCGATAACCTGGCCGGCACCGACCCGGCCGGCTATGCCGGCCTGGAGGATGACGTGGATTGGCATTGGGATCGCATCTTTGCCGGCGCGGCGCTGACCACGCTGCTGGGCATCGGTGCCGAGTTGGCCGCGCCGGAGAACCGGCAAGACGGTGATCGCGTCATCATCGCCGGGCGCGACAGCGCGCAGGACAGCATCAATCAGGTCGGCCAGGAGATGACCCGGCGCAACCTCAACATCCAGCCGACGCTGACCGAGCGCCCCGGCTTGCCGGTTCGCATCATCGTCAACCGCGACTTGGTGCTGCGGCCGTACCAGCCACTTTTCTTCAACAGGGGGACTTCTCGATGACGACGCGCAAGCTGCGGCTCGGGCCGCTACCGAAGACGGAATCCACTAAGCTGACCTTTGTTTGCTCGGCCAGCTTGAAAGCAGATCTCGACCGCTACGCCGCGCTGCACGCGCAGATCTACGGTGAAGCGGTCGATGCCACAGTGCTGATTCCGCACATGCTTGAGGTGTTTATGGCAGGGGATCGTGGTTTCAAGAGGGGAGGGCAGGGGCCAGCGCCGAAGCCATCAACGAAGTGATGCTCGGAGGAAGACTGCTGTGCTTGTCTGCGCTATCCTAGAGGGTGATTGACGATGGAGTTGCCAGAGTCGTCGCCCCTCAAGTTCCTCCATCTTCCGCACCAGATAAAGCTCTTGTCGGATGACGGTAAAAGCGACGGTAGTGGCCCATGTCGATCATCGCAAATCCCTTTATCCACGCGGGCTTGCGAGACCTGTTGATGATGGAGTGGGAATGATTGGGCGTCCGGCGTTGTCCGGCACCCATTAACAGGAAATGCCCTGAAGCCCGCGTAATTGCGGGCTTTTGGCTTTTTGGGGCAAATGCCCTGCGGGGTGCTCGATACCCTGTCGCCTCGCCAGGGAAGGGCCTGGGATCAAATCTCTTGATCAGCCCGGTTTCGTTGGGTTCTCTCGTGATGCATGAGTGCTTTTCCGGGCACGGTCTTATTTTTCGTGCGCGGCGATGAACATGGCGACGGCTGCCCGGCAATAGGATTCGATTTCGTTGTCGTCCTCTGCCCTGGCCTCATCGAAGCGCGCGATCATCAGCAGATCGGACCCTTTGAAAAGCGCGGCAAACAAACGGGCGGACTGGCGAGGATCGGGCACGTTCAGAACCGCCTTCGCGTGCAACTGACGCAACAGGGCCTCGATCTGGGCAATGACATAGGCGGGACCGGCTTCGTAATGGCGCTTGCTTAACGATTTTTGATTCGTCTTGTCGGCCATGATCATGGCTTCGACACTGCGCACGTCGGGGCTCAGCAACGTGCGAAGCAGGGATGTTCCCACCGCCATGAGCTGATCTGCCGCCGAACCGCCGACGCCTTCAATAAGGGCTTGGGGTGCAAACTGATGGCAGTGGGCCGCAATGGCCGCACTGAACAGCGCCTCCTTGTTCTCGAAGTGCCGATAGATGCTGAGCTTGGATATCTTCGCCCGCTGGGCGACCTTGTCCATTGTCGTCGCTTGAAAACCCAATTCCACAAAAAGTTCGCCCGCGGCGTCAATGATCGTCTGGCCTAGCGCATCGTTGGCGGGCCGGCCGCGTCGGGCCTGACTGTGTTCGGTCATAAAATTCCAGTACTTGACAGTATCTAAATTTGTAAATTATGGTACCAGTGAGTATCTTAATTTTGCAAGCCGATCTCCCTTCATCCACAGCGCGGAGCCCATCATCATGAATGACGTCATCATCATCGGCGGCAGTTTTGCCGGTCTTGCCGCCGCCCTGCAACTCGGCCGTGCCCGCCGCAAGGTCACCGTTCTCGATACCGGCCTGCCGCGCAATCGTTTCGCCGACCACTCCCATGGCCTGCTCGGCCACGACCACAAGCCACCGCTGGAGATACTGGCCGAGGCGCGGCAGCAACTGGCACGCTATCCCACGATCCAGCTGGTCAATGCCCGGGCCGAGAGCGTCTCCGGCGCCCTCGACGATTTCTCCGTCCTCACGGGCGAGGGCGCAACCCTGAGGGCGCGCCGCCTGATCCTGAGCTATGGCGTCGCCGACCAGATGCCTGAACTTCCCGGCTTTGCCGAAGGCTGGGGCAGCTCCATCGTGCCTTGCCCGTATTGCGACGGCTTTGAAGTTGCCGGCCGGCATTGGGGCCTCGTCTGGTCCGGCCCAATGTCGCACAACTACGTCAGGCTATACCACGATTGGACTGACACATTGACGGTCTTCGCCAATGGTCACGACATTCCACCCGAGATCCGGGCCGATCTGGCTCGCCGTGGCATCCCTGTCGTCGATGGCCGGGTCACCGAAATCGACCATGACGAGAGCCATAACGCCACCGTCAGGCTCGACGCCGGCCCCTCTGTTGCGGTCGACATCCTGTTCGCGCATCCGCGCAACAAGCCGTCCGCACGCCTGCATGAATCGCTGGGGCTCGCCACGGTCGATACGCCCCAGGGCATCGTCCTCAAGGTCGACGAGCGCCGCGAAACCAGCGTACCCGGCATCTACGCCGCCGGCGACCTCGCCAACCCCGCAATGCCCTCGGTCACCACGGCATCATGGCAAGGCTCGACGGCGGGCATCTGCGCCCAGCAGTCGATGCTGGTTTGAGGGCACTTCGGTTGGCGCAGGCTTTTAAAGGTTGCTTCGAAGCAGCATCGATTACGGTAGTTTCATTTTCCCATTAGACGGGAGTGCCACCATGGCCGACCCAAAGCCGCAAGAGCGTAAATTCAAACCGCTAGACGATAAATTCCCGCTTGAGCGTCAACTCGGCATCACTGCCGCGCCAGTTGTGCTCATCAACCTCTTCACGCTCGATTATGCCGACGAAGCGGGCTTCCTGGACGCTTTCAAGGTGGCTGCCGAGATCATAACGAAGCAACCGGGCTTCATTTCCATGCAGCTGCATCGAGCGATCGGCGATAGCCCGACTTACCTGAACTATGTGGTGTGGGAGTCCACCGAGACGGTCCGCGCCGGTCTCACTCATCCCGAGTTCGTCGCGAAGCTTTCGGCCTATCCGTCATCCGTCGTAGGCAGCCCGCACTTGTTCCAGAAGGTCGCCGTCCCCGGCTTTTGCGTGGCCTGAAGAATGCGTCAAAATGAGGAAATGTCATGACAGAGCAAAAAACCTATCAGGTCGCCGACTGGAATGGCCAAAGCGGGGAGTACTGGGCCGTCAACCAGGCCCGGCTCGACGCCATGTTTGCGGTATTCGGCCAGGCCGCGATCGAAGCCGCCGCGCCCGCGACGGGTGAGCGGGTGCTGGACGTCGGCTGTGGCGCGGGCGCATCGAGTCTGGATCTGGCCGCCCGCGTCGGCGCGGGCGGCCAAGTGCTGGGCGTGGACATATCCGAGCCGTTGATTGGCCGTGCGCGCGCGCTTGCGCCACAGGATACGCCGGTCCTGTTCCAAGTGGCCGACGCCAGCAGCGCCGAGCTGCCCGAGGGCGCGTTCGATATGCTGTTCTCGCGTTTCGGCGTGATGTTTTTCGACGATCCGACAGCGGCGTTCACTCATATGCGACGCGCGCTCCGACCGGGCGGGCGGGTCGCTTTCGTCTGCTGGCGCGGCGTGGCCGAGAACGATTGGGTGCGTCTGCCCATGATCGCGATCAAGGACATTGTCCCGCTGCCCGCGCCGCCCGGTCCCGACGTGCCCGGCCCATTCTCGTTCGGCGACCGGGGGCGCGTGGAGCGCATCCTGACAACGGCCGGCTTCACCGATATCACTATCGCGCCCTTCGATGCTTCCATCTCGTTCGGCCAAGGCGAGACTCGGGACGCGGCGATCGACGACGCCGTGAAGATGGCATTCGAGGGTGGCCCGCTGTCGCTTGTGCTCGCTGATCAGCCCGACGACATCCGTGCCCACGCCTGGGCCGCGGTTCGCGCCGCCTTCGCGGGTCTCCCCGGCGAGCGGTCGGTGATGATTGACGGCGCGGCATGGATTGTCACGGCACGCAAATCGGCTAGCTGACATTACTTATCCGCGACAATCCTTCACTTAATATTTCTCAATCGCGGGTGTATCGTATTCGCCTTTTGCGGACCTGCCGGTTCGCCGCAGATTCAATAGGTGGTTGCGTTCATGTCCTTTACCCGTCGCCAAATACTCGGTGGCCTGGCCGGTCTTGTTGTCGTTGGCGTCGGGGCGGGAGGGGCTTCGCGGTATTGGTTGGGCAGGATGGCCGATGCCCAGGCCGGTCATGACTATGAGCTGATCGCGGCGCCCCTGGACGTCGAGCTGGTGGCCGGGCACAAGACCCAGGCCTGGGCGTTCGGTCCGTCGGCCCCGGGCACCGAGCTGCGGGTACGTCAGGGCGAGTGGTTGCGGGTGCGCTTCATCAACCGCCTGCCGGTTGCCACCACGATCCACTGGCACGGAATCCGTCTGCCGCTGGAAATGGATGGCGTGCCGTACGTTTCGCAACTGCCGGTGCTGCCGGGCGAATACTTCGATTACAAGTTCCGTGTGCCGGACGCCGGCAGCTATTGGTATCACCCTCACGTCAACAGCAGCGAAGAGCTCGGGCGTGGGTTGGTGGGACCGTTGATCATCGAAGAGCGTGAGCCGACTGGCTTCAAGTACGAACAGACCCTGAGCCTCAAGAGCTGGCATGTAGACGAGCAAGGCCAGTTCGTGGAGTTCAGCATCCCTCGCGAGGCCGCCCGTGGCGGCACGGCCGGGCGGCTTTCGACCATCAACGGCGTGCCGCAGGCGGTGATCGACCTGCCGGCGGGGCAGATCACCCGGGTGCGCCTGCTCAACCTGGATAACACCCTGACCTATCGCATCAACATTCCCGGCGTCGAGGCGCAGATCTACGCCCTGGACGGCAACCCCGTCGAGCCGCGCCCGCTGGGCAAGGAGTACTGGCTGGGCCCGGGCATGCGCATCTGCCTGGCCATAAAGGCACCGGCGGCCGGAGAAGAGTTGTCGTTGCGCAACGGCCCGGTACGCCTGGGCACCTTGCGGTCGGTCGCCAACAGCGATGCCCCCACTGCCTGGCCGCCAGCATTGCCGGCCAACCCGGTGGCCGAGCCGGACCTGGCCAATGCCGAGAAACTCAACTTCAATTTCGAGTGGGTCGGTTCGGTGTCGGTCAATGTCGACAACGGCAAGCCGCCGAGCCTGTGGCAGATCAACGGCAAGGCCTGGGACATCACCGACAAGACCTGCGCCGATCGGCCGATCGCTACCCTGAAGAAAGGCCAGAGCTACATTTTCGAATTGAAGAACATGACCCAGTACCAGCACCCGATCCATTTGCACGGGATGAGCTTCAAGGTGATCGCGTCCAACCGGCACAAGGTCGTGCCGTATTTCACCGACACCTACCTGTTGGGCAAGAACGAGCGGGCGCAGGTGGCGCTGGTGGCGGATAACCCTGGGGTGTGGATGTTCCACTGCCATGTGATTGATCACATGGAAACCGGCCTGATGGCCGCCATCGAGGTGGCGTGATGCGCCAGATTCGTCCCGCCAGGATCATCGACCGCAGCCGTGACCAGGATTTCATGCGCGAAGCCCTGGCCCTTGCCGCCCAGGGTGCCGCCCTGGGTGAGGTGCCGGTGGGAGCGGTGTTGGTGCAGGACGGCGAGATCATCGGACGCGGCTTCAATTGCCCGATCAGCGGTCACGATCCCAGTGCCCATGCGGAAATGGTCGCCATCCGCGCCGCGGCCCAGGCCATGCGCAACTATCGCCTGCCCGGCAGCACCCTCTACGTCACGCTGGAACCGTGCAGCATGTGCGCCGGCCTGATCGTTCACTCGCGCATTGCCCGGGTCGTCTATGGTGCCCTGGAGCCCAAGGCCGGCATCGTGCAGAGCCAAGGGCAGTTCTTCAGCCAGGGTTTCCTGAACCATCGCGTGATGTACGAAGGCGGCGTGCTGGCCGAGGAGTGCAGCACGGTGCTGAGCGAGTTCTTCAAGGCGCGTAGAGCCAAGGCCACAGACTAGATACCGGCCCCCTGTGTGTATTCACAGCATCCGCACACCACACAAAAACCTGTGGGAGCGAGCTTGCTCGCGATGAGGCCGGCAAGCCCGACATCCCTGTGACTGAACCACTGCCTTCGCGAGCCGGCTCGCTTCCAGAGGTTCGTGGTGGTTGGGCGATTTATTTACGCGCCACGATCACCGCCCGCATCGGTGCCGGTAGCCCTTCGATGGTCTTGCCATGGTCAGCAGGGTCAAGGAAGTCGCTCAGCGACTGATACTTCATCCACTCGGTGCTGCGCTGTTCTTCCACGGTCGTCAGGCTCACGTCCACACACCGCACATCGCTGAACCCGGCCCGGCGCAGCCAGCGCTCCAGGGCTGGAACCGACGGCAGGAACCAGACGTTGCGCATCTGCGCATAGCGGTCCTCGGGGACCAGCACCTGATGCTCGTTACCCTCGATCACCAGGGTTTCCAACACCAGTTCGCCGCCTTTCACCAGACAGTCCTTCAAGGCCAGCAGGTGTTCGATGGGGGAGCGGCGGTGGTAGAACACGCCCATGGAAAACACCGTGTCGAAGCCTTCGAGGTCCGGCGGCAGGTCTTCGAAGGGGAACGGCAGGTGCCAGGCGTTGGGCTGCGAAAGGTAGCGCTGCACCGCCTGGAACTGGCAGAAGAACAGCCAGTTGGGGTCGACGCCGATCACGGTGTCGGCCCCGGCCCCCAGCATTCGCCACATGTAGTAGCCGTTGCCGCAGCCCACATCGAGGATGCGCTTGCCCTTGAGGTCCAGGTGCGGTGCCACCCGTGACCACTTCCAGTCCGAACGCCATTCGGTGTCCACGTGCACGCCGAACAGATCGAACGGGCCTTTGCGCCATGGGGAAAGGCCCATCAGGGCGGTGCGCATCTGGGCGCGGGTTTCATCGCTGCACTCGGTGTCGAGCGTCAGACTGTTCAGCAGGTCTATCCGGGTCGGTTGCAGCGACGGCAGGGCATCCAGGGCGTTCTGCCAGCGTTCGAGATCGCCATGGCCTTTCTGCATCTTGATATCGAGCTGCGACTGCAGCGTCGCGGCCCAGTCGGCCAGGGGTGTACCGGCCAGACGGCGGGCGAGGGGAGACAGATCGATCATGGCAGGGCAATCAACGAGGCGAAGTTAAGACACTGGAACCACGGCACGACTTTCGAGAACCCGGCCGCCAGCAGGCGTTCGCGGTGTTCTTCGAGGCTGTCGGGCTTCATGACGTTTTCGATGGCGCTGCGTTTCTGGGCAATCTCCAGCTCGCTGTAGCCGTTGGCGCGCTTGAACGCCACGTGCAGGTCGGTGAGCAGGGCGTGTTCCTCGGGGTCGTTGAAACGCAGTTTTTCCGAGAGGATCAGGGCGCCACCGGGCAACAGGGATTGGCGGATTCGGCTCAGCAGCTCGGTGCGCTGCGGCCGCGCAATGAATTGCAGGGTGAAGTTCAGCGCGACCACCGAAGCCGGCTGGAAGTCCAGGGCCAGGATGTCGCCTTCGATCACTTCCACCGGCAGCAGCTCCTGGAACATCGAGTCCTGGCCGTTGAGGTATTCGCGGCAGCGCTCCACCATGGCCGCCGAGTTGTCCACCGCGATCACCCGGCAACCATCAGTGCGCACATGACGGCGCAGGGCCTGGGTCACCGCGCCCAAGGAAGAGCCGAGATCGTAGAGCACGCTGCCCGGCTGGGCGAATTGCGCGGCGAGCACGCCGAGGTTTTCGACGATGGTCGGGTAGCCTGGCACCGAACGCTTGATCATGTCCGGAAACACCCGCACTACGTCCTCGTTGAACGCGAAGTCAGGCACTTGGGCCAGGGGTTGGGCGAATAGGCGGTCGGACTCTTTGCTCACGGCGATTCCAGCGGCATGGGTGGTGAAAAGGCCGGCATTTTAACCAAAAATGCTGCGGGAGCGAGCTTGCTCGCGATGGCGATGGTTCAGCCGGCCATAATGTTGACTGACAGACCGCTATCACGAGCAAGTTCGCTCCCACCTTATCTGGCTCACTGTGGCTTTCGGGCGAACGCCGACGCTGTAATGCCCCATTGGCCCAGCCAATAACTGATGATGATCAGGTAAGGCGCGGCATGGAAGGGGTGCACGAACCGGTTGATGCCGATGAGGCTGTCGGAAAACACAAACGCCAGCGCCCCGGCGGCGGCCAGCCCTGCCGAACGCTTGGGCACGTTGGTGCCCAGGCGTGCCAACGCCCGCCAGAGCATGGCGCTGATGACCAGGCCGTAGATCACCACTGGCACCAGCAACGGCCCGAGACCGCTCGACACCAGGATTGCCAGGAGCACCGCACCGATGCCCAAGGCCAGGGCCAAGGGCAGCAGCGCCGGTCGGCGGCAATCGCTGAGGTAGGCTTTGAGGTAGGCCAGGTGCGCCAGGAGAAACGCGCCAAGGCCGAACACGAACAAGTCGCCCGGCCACGCCAGCAGTACGTCGCCCGCCAGCGAAAAAATCAGCCCGAGACTGATCCAGCGTCGATAGTCGCCGGGCGGCGCATCGTGCAGCCAACCCAGCAGCGCCAGCACCGGCATCGGCTTGACCAGCAGGCACAGCAGCGAGGCATGCACGCTCAGGCCATACAGGTAGGTGGCCGCTCCCATCAGAGCGAGGATCAGCCAGCCCATGCTCATTTCACCGCGATAGCGCAGTCGAAGGTCTCCACGGGCGGTACTTCAGGGGCCCAGGGCTGTTGATAAGTCAGGCGCAGCCGGCCGGTGCCCGGGTTGAATGCCTGGAAGCGCCAGGTCGAAACCCCGGCAGCTCCGACGATACCGGCGTCCTCCGGGTTGCGGTACACCTCGGGGCCCAGTGCTTTCAGCACACCGCCGGCCGAATCCTGAACCGCCCAGCGATAACCGGTGCTGGGATTGCTGGGCAGGCTCAGGATCAGGTTCTGTCCGTTGTTAAGCCTTACCGGGCACTGGCTCAGTTTTTCCACGGTCACGTTGTTGCTGGTTTGCGTGGCGCAGGCGCTCAGCAGGGCGAGGCTGAGAGGTACGAACAGGCGAGTGAGGGACATAGGGGCAAAGGCTCCGGCATTCACGACGAACGGCGAGCATAACCGAAGATGCTACCGGGTGTGTCAGGCGGGTATGTGGTGTTGCTGATGGCGCCATCGCGAGCAGGCTCGCGATGAGGCCGGTACAGCGTCTATAAAACCCTCAGAACAACACCTTCGCCACATCCGCGAACCGCTTGGCGAAGTGCACCGTGACGCCTTCCTTGAGGTAGTCCGGCAGTTCCTCGAAGTTGCCCCGGTTGGCTTCCGGCAGGATCAGTTCGAAGATTTTCTGCCGCCGTGCCGCGATGACTTTTTCCCGCACGCCGCCGATCGGCAGCACATGCCCGGTCAGGGTGAGTTCGCCGGTCATGGCGACGGCTTTCTTCGGTGGCTGGTTGCGCGCCAGGGACAGCAGGGCGCTGGCCATGGTCACCCCGGCGCTCGGGCCGTCCTTGGGGGTTGCGCCTTCGGGAACATGCAGGTGGACGAAGGCCTCGTCGAAGAATTTCGGATCGCCGCCGAACTGTTTCAGGTGTGAGCTGACGTAGCTGTGGGCGATTTCCGCCGACTCCTTCATGACTTCCCCCAACTGTCCGGTGAGCTTGAAACCGCGATTCAGGGTGTGGATGCGGGTCGCTTCGATCGGCAGGGTGGCGCCGCCCATGCTGGTCCAGGCCAGGCCGGTGATCACCCCGACGCCCGAGAGTACCTGCTCGTTGCGGAACACCGGTTTGCCCAGAGAGGCCTCGAGATCCTTCGGCCCGAGCTTGATCACGGCCTTCGGGTCCTCGATCAGCTTCATCACGGCCTTGCGTACCAGTTTGCCCAGCTGTTTCTCCAACTGTCGCACCCCGGCCTCTCGGGCATAACCATCGATCAGCGCCTTGAGGGCGCTGTCGCTGATGCTCAGGCTGCCCTTGGACACGCCGGCCTTGGCCAGCTGCTTGGGCCACAGGTGGCGTTTGGCGATGGCGATCTTCTCTTCGGTGATGTAGCCCGACAGGCGAATCACTTCCATCCGGTCCAGCAACGGGCCGGGGATCGAATCCAGGGTGTTGGCGGTGCAGACGAAGAGCACCTTCGACAGGTCCAGGCGCATGTCCAGGTAGTGGTCGAGGAATTCGACGTTCTGTTCCGGGTCGAGGGTTTCCAGCAAGGCCGAGGCCGGGTCGCCCTGGTAGCTCTGGCCCATCTTGTCGATCTCGTCGAGCATGATCACCGGGTTCATCACCTCGACGTCCTTGAGCGCCTGCACCAGCTTGCCCGGTTGGGCGCCGATGTAGGTGCGCCGGTGGCCCTTGATCTCGGCTTCGTCGCGCATGCCGCCGACGCTGAAGCGGTAGAACGGCCGGCCGAGGGATTCGGCGATGGACTTGCCCACGCTGGTCTTGCCCACTCCGGGCGGTCCCACCAGCAGTACGATGGAGCCGCTGATCTCGCCTTTGTAGGCGCCAACGGCGAGGAACTCCAGGATGCGGTCCTTGATGTCGTCCAGGCCGGCGTGGTGCTGGTCCAGCACCTTGCGGGCATGCTTGAGGTCGAGCTTGTCCTGGCCATACACGCCCCATGGCACCGAGGTCGCCCAGTCGAGGTAATTGCGGGTAACGGCGTATTCCGGCGAGCCGGTCTCCAGGATGGAGAGCTTGTTCATTTCCTCGTCGATGCGCTTGCGGGCCTGGGCCGGCAGTGTCTTGCCCTCCAGCCGCTGTTCGAACTGTTCGAGGTCGGCGCTGCGGTCGTCCTTGGTCAGCCCCAGTTCCTGCTGGATGACCTTGAGCTGTTCCTTGAGGAAGAACTGGCGCTGATGTTCGCCGATCTTGCTGTTGACCTCGGCGGAAATCTCCTTCTGCAGGCGCACCACTTCCACTTCCTTGCGCAGCATCGGCAGCACTTTTTCCATGCGCTTGAGCATCGGCACGCAGTCGAGTACTTCCTGCAGCTCATTGCCGGTGGCGGAGGTGAGCGCGGCGGCGAAGTCGGTCAGCGGCGATGGGTCGTTGGGGCTGAAGCGGTTGAGGTAGTTCTTCAGCTCTTCGCTGTACAGCGGATTGAGCGGCAGCAGTTCCTTGATCGCATTGATCAGCGCCATGCCATAGGCCTTGACCTCGTCGGTCGGCTCGCTCGGCTGGTGGGGGTATTCGACTTCCACCAGGTACGGCGGGCGGTGATGCTTGAGCCAGGTGCGAATGCGCACCCGGGTCAGGCCCTGGGCGACGAATTGCAGCTTGCCGGCTTCACGGCTGGCGTGATGGACCTTGACCAGCGTGCCGTACAGCGGCAGGGCCGAGGTGTCGAAATGGCGCGGGTCTTCCTGGGGCGTGTCCATGAAGAACAGGGCCAGGGAATGATGTTCGGACTTGGCTACCAGTTCCAGGGTTTCGGCCCAGGGTTCTTCATTGACGATGACCGGCAGCACCTGGGCCGGGAAGAACGGGCGATTGTGGATGGGAATGATGTAGACCTTGTCCGGCAGGCTTTGGCCGGGCAGGGCGAGGCCGGTTCCGGAAACGGTATGTTCGATGTGTTCGGAATCTGCGTAGTCGTTCGTGGCTTCAGTAGAGTGCTGGTCGCTCATTGGGGCACCTGCGCAATGGAGTATGGCTCTTAGATGGGGCAGGTGGGGGGCGGTTTCAATGGTGGGGGATTGTTAGCGGTTATTTCATTGGGAGGCGTTCAGCTTTGTGACAGGTTTGGCGATGGGCGGGTGGACGAGGGAGCGAACCCCCTCGCCACGATGAGGGTCAGGCAACCCGGTTCAGGTCGTTATGACGGGTTTCCTTCAGGCACAGCACGGCGATCACGCTCAGTACCGCAGCCGCGGATACGTAGCCACCGACATAGCCCAGGCCGCCCATTGCCACCAGCTTCTGGGCGAAGAACGGGGCAGCCGAGGCGCCGACGATGCCTCCCAGGTTATAAGCCGCCGAAGCGCCGGTATAACGCACATGCGTGGGGAACAGTTCCGGCAGCAAGGCGCCCATCGGCGCGAAGGTCACGCCCATCAGGAACAGCTCGACGCACAGGAACAGGGCCACGGCCCAGGTCGAGCCGTGGGTCAGCAGGGGTTCCATGAGAAAGCCCGAGGCAATCGCCAGCACGCCACCGACGATCAGCACCGGTTTGCGGCCGAAGCGATCGCTGGCCCAGGCCGACAAGGGCGTGGCGGCGGCCATGAACAGGACGGCGAAGCACAGCAGGGCCAGGAATGTCTCTCGGCTGTAGCCGAGGGTGGCGACCCCGTAGCTCAGGGAAAACACCGTGGAAATGTAGAACAGCGCGTAGCACACCACCATCGCCGCCGCGCCCAGCAACGTCGGTGCCCAATACTGGCTGAACAGCTCCACCAGCGGCACCTTCACCCGCTCCTGACGGGCCACGGCATTGGCGAAGACCGGCGTTTCATGGAGCTTGAGGCGCACATAGAGGCCGACGATCACCAGCACGGCGCTGAGCAGGAACGGGATCCGCCAGCCCCAGGAGCGAAACTGCTCGTCGTCCAGGCCCATGGCCAGGCTCAGGAACAGCCCGTTGGCCGCCAGGAAACCGATGGAGGGGCCCAGTTGGGGGAACATGCCGAACCAGGCGCGCTTGCCTTTGGGCGCATTCTCCGTGGCCAGCAGTGCGGCCCCGCCCCATTCGCCTCCCAGCCCCAGGCCTTGGCCGAAGCGCAGCAGGCAGAGCAGCAACGGTGCCCAGGCGCCAATGCTGGCGTAGCCGGGCAGCACGCCGATAAGCGTGGTGCAGATGCCCATGAGCAGCAGGGAGGCCACCAGGGTGGACTTGCGCCCGATCCGGTCGCCGAAGTGACCGAACAGCGCCGAACCCAACGGGCGGGCGAGGAAGGCGATACCGAATGTCAGGAAGGACGACAGCATCTGTGCCGTGCCGGATGTCTGCGGGAAGAATACCGGTCCGATCACCAGGGCGGCGGCCGTGGCATAGACGTAGAAGTCGTAGAATTCGATGGCGGTGCCGATGAAGCTCGCGGTCGCCACGCGGGTAGTGGAGTTTGTCGGTTGGGCGGGCACAGCGTCGTTGCAGGTGGTGGTCGTCGTCATGCGGTTATCCCTGACAGTCATGTGCTCCGTTGGAGCGATTTATTATTATGGGTCGAACACCGGTGAGCGTTTGTTTCTACAGCCAGGCCAGTACCTGGCTGACGCGGTTGTCCACGGTTTCGATGATCTCCAGCCGGTAGCGGCCGATCTTCAGGCACACCGGGCTTTCGGGAATGGTCTCCAGCGCTTCGGTGACCAGCCCGTTGAGGGTCTTGGGACCGTCGCAGGGCAAGTGCCAGCCCAGGGTCCTGTTCAATTCGCGGATCGACGCCGCACCATCGATCATCAGGCGTCCGTCGGGCTGGGGATGAACGTGCGGGTTGTCGAGGCTGTGCTCGCTTTCGAACTCGCCGACGATCTCCTCGAGGATGTCTTCCAGGGTGACGATGCCCAGTACTTCGCCGTATTCGTCCACCACCATGCCCAGGCGGCGCTGTTGCTTGTGGAAATTCAGCAATTGCAGTTGCAGCGGTGTGCTTTCGGGAACGAAGTAAGGGTCGTGGCAGGCGGCCAGTAGTGCTTCCTTGGTCAGGCTGGCGTCCGCCAGCAGGTGGCGGACCTGGCGGGTGTTGAGCACCGCCTCGACCTGGTTGATATCGCTGTGGAAAACCGGCAACCGGGTACGACGGTTCAGGCGCAACTGCTCGATGATGTCGCCGATGGGGTCGTCGAGATTGATTCCATCGACTTCGCTGCGGGGGACCAGGATGTCGTTGACGGTGATGTTGTCCAGGGCGTGGATGCCGGAAACCGGATGGGGACGCCCGGTGCTGTGTTCAGGGTCATGTTCGGCGCGGGGCAGGAGCATGTCGTCATCGCTCTGCTGCACGGCGCTGGCCTTGCGGGCGAAGGGGCGCAGCAATAGCTCGCTGAGCCCGTTCAGCAGCCAGGCCAGTGGATAAACCAGCTTCAAGGGGACGGCAAGCAGGGCGTTGCCCAGCGCCAGCACCGCATCGGGATAGCGCTGGGCCAGGGTGCGAGGCAGGTAATCGGCCAGGACCAGCAACGCCGCGCCAGTGGCGAGCCAGGCGATCCACGGGCCGTTGTCCAGCCAGGTGAAGAGGCTCAGCAGCGTGGCGATCACCACCGCCAGGGTGCGGCACAGGGTGTTGCCCAGGATCAGGCTGGTCAGGGGAAAATGCAGCTTCGCCAGGGGTTTGTCGCCGCTCCGGGAGGCCTGGCGCAGCGTCAACAGGTGCGAGCGAGCGGCTTCTATGGCTGTGAACAGCCCCGCCCAGAGGATCAGCACCACCAGTACAGCGAGCAGCGGCCCCGCGGGCAACCTATCCATCAGTGCCGTCCGTCAGATATGCAGGATGTATTCGCGGACCAGTTTGCTGCCGAAATAAGCCAGCATCAGCAGGCAGAAGCCGGCCAGGGTCCAGCGAATGGCTTTATGGCCGCGCCAGCCGAGACGGTTGCGGCCCCAGAGCAGCACGCTGAACACCACCCATGCCAGGCAGGCCAGCAGAGTCTTGTGCACCAGGTGCTGGGCGAACAGGTTCTCGACGAACAGCCAGCCGGAGATCAGCGACAGCGACAGCAGGGTCCAGCCGGCCCAGAGGAAACCGAACAGCAGGCTCTCCATGGTCTGCAGCGGCGGGAAGTTGCGGATCAGCCCGGAAGGGTGCTTGTGCTTGAGCTGGTGGTCCTGCACCAGCAGCAGCAGGGCCTGGAACACGGCGATGGTGAATAGCCCGTAGGCCAGGATCGATAGCAGGATGTGGGCCAGGATCCCCGGTTCCTCATCGATGATCTGGACCGTACCCGATGGTGCGAACTGCGCCAGCAGCACCGTGGCCAATCCCAGTGGGAACAGCAGCACGAGGAGGTTTTCCACCGGGATGCGCGAGCAGGCCAGCAGCGTCAGGCCGATCACGGCCACGGCGATCAGGCTGGCGGCATTGAAGAAGTCCAGGCCCAGGCCGATCGGCGTCATCAGGTGGGTATAAAGGCTGGCCGCGTGGCCGAGCACCGCCAGCACGCCGAGCGTGACCAGCAGGCGCTTGTTCGCCCTGGCACCGGAGGCCAGGCGGGTGCCTTGATAGAGGGTCGCAGCGGCATAAAGGCAGGCGGCGGCGAGGGAGGCAAGCAAACTGGGTGACAAGGGGAGCATAAATCCTGTTAGGCAGGCCCGAAAGGCGCTGAGTTTGGCATAGAACCCATACCGTACGAAAGACCACCGGAGTCACCAGGTGTACGCCGCACGCTTCTTCGCTATAATCCGCGACCTGCCCACGCCGCAGGCTCGCCGAGCACATTTCTTCACGGTCTGGGCCGCCATTATCCCGGCCCCATCCGGGCCCGAAAGGATCGCGCATGTTTGAAAACCTAACCGACCGTCTCTCGCAGACGCTGCGCCATGTCACCGGCAAGGCGAAACTGACCGAGGACAACATCAAAGACACCCTGCGCGAAGTGCGCATGGCGTTGCTTGAGGCCGACGTTGCCCTGCCAGTGGTCAAGGACTTCGTCAATTCGGTCAAGGAACGCGCCGTCGGCACCGAGGTGTCGCGCAGCCTGACGCCGGGCCAGGCGTTCGTGAAGATCGTCCAGGCCGAACTCGAAAGCCTGATGGGCGCTGCCAACGAGGACCTGAACCTGAGCGCCGTGCCGCCAGCGGTGGTGTTGATGGCCGGCCTGCAGGGCGCGGGCAAGACCACCACTGCCGGCAAGCTGGCGCGCCTGCTCAAGGAGCGCAAGAAGAAGTCGGTGATGGTGGTGTCCGCGGACGTCTACCGCCCTGCAGCGATCAAGCAGCTGGAAACCCTGGCCAACGACATCGGCGTGACGTTCTTCCCCTCCGACCTGAGCCAGAAGCCGGTGGATATCGCCCAGGCGGCCATCCGGGAAGCGAAGCTCAAGTTCATCGACGTGGTCATTGTCGACACCGCCGGTCGCCTGCACATCGACGAAGAGATGATGGGCGAGATCAAGGCGTTGCACGCCGCGGTCAACCCGGTGGAAACCCTCTTCGTGGTCGACGCCATGACCGGCCAGGATGCGGCCAACACCGCCAAGGCGTTCGGTGACGCGCTGCCGCTCACCGGTGTGATCCTGACCAAGGTCGACGGTGACGCCCGTGGCGGTGCCGCGCTGTCGGTGCGCGCCATCACCGGCAAACCGATCAAGTTCATTGGTATGGGCGAGAAGAGCGAAGCGCTCGAACCGTTCCACCCCGAGCGTATCGCGTCGCGCATCCTGGGCATGGGCGACGTGCTCAGCCTGATCGAGCAGGCCGAACAGAACCTCGACAAGGAAAAGGCCGACAAACTGGCCAAGAAGCTGAAGAAGGGCAAGGGCTTCGACCTGGAGGATTTCCGCGACCAGCTGCAACAGATGAAGAACATGGGCGGCCTCGGCGGCCTCATGGACAAGCTGCCGAGCATCGGTGGCGTGAACCTGGCGCAGATGGGCAATGCCCAGAGCGCGGCTGAAAAACAGTTCAAGCAGATGGAAGCCATCATCAACTCCATGACCCCGGCCGAGCGCCGCGACCCTGACCTGATCAGCGGTTCGCGCAAGCGTCGGATCGCCATGGGTTCCGGCACCCAGGTGCAGGACATCGGGCGCTTGATCAAGCAGCACAAGCAGATGCAGAAGATGATGAAGAAATTCTCCGCCAAGGGCGGGATGGCCAAGATGATGCGCGGCATGGGCGGTATGTTGCCCGGCGGCGGCATGCCCAAGCTGTAAAGAATCCAGCCGCCGGCTTCATGCCGGCGTTACCCGCGGGGACGCGGGATCTCCAGCCAACCCGTCTCCGGCGGGCGCTGAACGTCGCAGATCTGAATGGCAGGCCGGCACTCGCCGGAAAAAGTCATTTGCAAAAGTCTGGATATTCCTTAGAATATGCGGCCTTTCGGGCACCCATGCCCGCTGTGCATTTAGATTTGCAGCACCGACTACAGGAACGATGTTCACATGCTAACAATCCGTCTTGCCCTTGGCGGCTCCAAAAAGCGCCCGTTTTACCACCTGACCGTAACCGACAGCCGCAACCCGCGTGACGGTTCCCACAAAGAGCAGGTTGGTTTCTTCAACCCTATCGCCCGTGGTCAGGAAGTTCGTCTGTCCGTGAACCAAGAGCGCGTTGCCTACTGGCTGAGCGTTGGTGCACAACCTTCTGAGCGTGTTGCTCAGTTGTTGAAGGAATCGGCTAAGGCTGCGGCCTGAGCAATATGAACGCGACGCCAAAAGATGCTGATGATCTGATCGTTGTCGGCAAAATCTATTCTGTACATGGCGTTCGCGGCGAAGTGAAGGTTTATTCCTTTACTGATCCGATCAAGAACCTGTTGAACTACAAGGCCTGGACGCTAAAGCGCGAAGGCAGCGTGAAGCAGGTTGAGCTGGTCAGCGGACGCGGGAACGACAAGTTCCTGGTCGCGAAGCTCAAGGGTCTCGACGATCGTGAAGAAGCACGTCTTCTGGCCGGTTATGAGATCTGCGTGCCGCGCAACCTGTTCCCTGAACTGACCGACGGCGAGTACTACTGGTACCAGCTGGTTGGTCTGAAGGTCATCGACCAACTCGGGCAACTGCTCGGGAAAATCGATCACCTGCTCGAGACCGGTTCGAACGATGTCATGGTGGTAAAGCCTTGCGTCGGCAGCCTGGATGATCGCGAGCGCCTGTTGCCCTATACCGGGCAGTGCGTGTTGGCCGTCGACCTGGAGGCAGGCGAGATGAAGGTGGAATGGGATGCGGATTTCTGAACGTGGCCAATTTGCGCGTTGAAGTCATCACGCTGTTTCCCGAGATGTTTTCCGCCATCAGCGAGTACGGCATAACCAGCCGCGCGGTGAAACAGGAGCTCTTGCAGCTGACCTGTTGGAATCCGCGGGACTACACCACGGATCGGCATCACACTGTGGACGATCGCCCGTTTGGCGGTGGTCCGGGCATGGTGATGAAGATCAAGCCCCTGGAAGATGCACTGGTTCAGGCCAGGGCGGCAGCCGGGGAGGGTGCGAAGGTGATCTACCTGTCGCCCCAAGGCCGTCAGCTGACTCAGTCGGCGGTACGCGAGCTGGCGAATTCGGATGCATTGATCCTGATTGCCGGCCGTTATGAAGGCATTGACGAGCGTTTCATTGAAGCTCATGTCGATGAAGAGTGGTCGATTGGCGACTATGTACTGTCTGGCGGCGAGCTGCCGGCGATGGTCCTGATCGATGCGGTTACACGACTGCTGCCTGGAGCTTTAGGGCATGCAGATTCCGCTGAGGAAGATTCCTTTACGGATGGTCTGCTGGATTGCCCGCACTACACCCGACCGGAGGTGTATGCGGATCAGCGTGTTCCCGACGTGTTGCTGAGTGGCAACCACGCGCACATCCGGCGTTGGCGTTTACAGCAGTCCCTTGGTCGGACCTGGGAACGACGCGCCGATCTTCTGGAAAGCCGCTCGCTTTCTGGAGAAGAGAAGAAGCTGCTCGAGGAATATATCCACGAGCGGGACGATAGTTCACAACGTATCGATGGTAAGTCCAAAGACTTGCCTTAGGAGCACAGCATGACCAACAAAATCATTCTTGCACTCGAAGCAGAGCAGATGACCAAAGAAATCCCTACCTTTGCCCCAGGCGACACCATCGTCGTCCAGGTGAAAGTGAAGGAAGGTGACCGTTCCCGTCTGCAGGCATTCGAAGGCGTCGTTATCGCCAAGCGCAACCGTGGCGTGAACAGTGCTTTCACCGTTCGTAAAATCTCCAACGGTGTTGGCGTAGAGCGTACTTTCCAGACCTACAGCCCGCAAATCGACAGCATGGCTGTCAAGCGTCGCGGTGACGTGCGTAAAGCCAAGCTGTACTACCTGCGCGACCTGTCTGGTAAAGCAGCACGCATCAAGGAAAAACTGGCTTAAGTCCAGCTTCCGATGCAAAAAAAGCAGCCTGCGGGCTGCTTTTTTGTTGCCTGGAATTTGGTCTTTGCGCACCCTGCCTACTTTCGTTTCCCATTTCGATGTCGTGCCCCCGGCACCCTTGATGAGTCTTTATGCCTGCCATCGATCATCCCCTGATAGACCAGTTTCTCGATGCCCTGTGGCTGGAGAAGGGCCTCTCGGATAACACTCGAGACGCCTATCGCAGCGACCTGGCGCTGTTCAATGGCTGGTTGCAGGAAAGAAACCTGGAGCTGGCCCATGCCGGGCGGGAGCTGATCCTCGATCATTTGTCGTGGCGCCTGGAGCAAAACTACAAACCCCGCTCGACCGCACGGTTTCTCTCCGGGCTGCGTGGGTTCTATCGCTACCTGCTGCGGGAAAAGCTCATCGCGGTGGACCCGACCCTGCGGGTGGAAATGCCGCAACTGGGCCGTCCGTTGCCTAAATCCTTGTCCGAAGCCGACGTGGAGGCCCTGCTGGCAGCGCCGGACCTCAGTGAAGCCATCGGCCAGCGCGACCGTGCCATGCTGGAGGTGTTGTATGCCTGCGGCCTGCGGGTCACCGAGCTGGTCAGCCTCACCCTGGAACAGGTCAACCTGCGCCAGGGGGTACTGCGGGTAATGGGCAAGGGCAGCAAGGAGCGCCTGGTGCCGATGGGTGAAGAGGCGATTGTATGGGTGGAGCGTTACCTGCGCGATGGCCGCAACGAGCTGCTGGCCGGGCGCCCCAGCGATGTCCTGTTCCCCAGCCGCAACGGCGAGCAGATGACCCGCCAGACCTTCTGGCACCGTATCAAGCATCAGGCCAAGGTGGCCGGGATCGGCAAGTCCCTTTCGCCCCACACCCTGCGCCATGCTTTCGCCACGCATCTGCTCAACCACGGTGCCGACCTGCGGGTGGTGCAGATGCTGTTGGGTCATAGCGACCTGTCCACCACCCAGATCTATACCCATGTGGCCCGGGCACGGCTGCAGGACCTGCATGCGAAGCATCATCCACGCGGATAAGCGCCCCTCGCCACAAGTCTTGTCCTCATGCATTGCGTGTTGTCGTGCGTCAGCGGCATTCGGTCACGCCAGCCTTATGTGGTAGGCTTGGGCGGTTTGCACAGTGGGCGGTTGGAACCCGAATTCGTGTCGGCGTTTCCCGTCCCATTTGTTCGCCTCAGGAGTCCCCATGCGCTTGACCCAGTTGTTCACCGCCGCCGCCCTTGCGCTGGCCAGCACCTTTGCCATCGCCGACGACGCGGCCGACAAGGCTATTCGCAAGAGCCTGGAAAACCTCCAGATCGAAGTGCCGATCGAAGCCATCTCCGCCAGCCCCATGTCCGGCCTGTATGAAGTCAAGCTCAAGGGCAGTCGTGTGCTCTACGCCAGCGCCGATGGCCAGTACATCGTCCAGGGCAACCTGTTCGAGCTCAAGGACGGCAAGCCGGTCAACCTGACCGAGCTCACCGAGCGCCAGGGCATTTCCAAGCTGATCAACGGTATCCCGGTGGCCGAAACCGTGGTGTATCCGGCGGTGGGCGAGACCAAGTCCCACATCACCGTGTTCACCGACACCACCTGCCCGTATTGCCACAAGCTGCACGCCGAAGTGCCGGAGCTGAACAAGCGCGGCATCGAAGTGCGCTATGTGGCGTTCCCGCGCCAGGGCCTGGGATCGCCGGGCGATGAGCAGTTGCAGGCGGTATGGTGTTCCAAGGACAAGAAAGCGGCCATGGACAAGATGGTCGATGGCAAGGAAATCAAGTCCGCCAAATGCGAGAACCCGGTCTCCAAGCAGTTTGCCCTCGGTCAGTCAATAGGTGTGAACGGTACACCGGCAATTGTTTTGGCCGATGGTCAGGTAATTCCGGGCTACCAGCCGGCGCCAAAAGTCGCCAAACTGGCCCTTGGCGCGAAATGAGCATGAATGATCCGCTGTTGAAGATCACGGCTCGGCGAAAACCTTCGTCGGGCCGTTAAACACAAAGTCGCGTAGCTGCGCGGCTGTATTTCACGGCCGACCTTGTGTCGGCCGTTTCATGGGGAGTCAAGAGTGAATCCGGTCAAAGTAGGCATCTGTGGGTTAGGTACCGTCGGTGGCGGCACCTTCAACGTACTTCAGCGCAACGCCGAGGAAATTGCTCGTCGTGCCGGGCGTGGGATCCAGGTGGCACAGATTGCCACGCGCACGCCAAAGCCTCAGTTCCAGACGACCGGTATTGCGATTACCAACGATGTCTTCGAAGTGGCCACGAACCCTGAGATCGATATCGTCATAGAGCTGGTGGGCGGCTATACCGTTGCCCGCGAGCTGGTACTCAAGGCCATCGACAATGGCAAGCATGTGGTCACCGCGAACAAGGCGCTCATCGCTGTTCACGGTAATGAAATTTTCGCCAAGGCCCGGGAGAAGGGCGTGATCGTGGCTTTCGAAGCCGCCGTGGCCGGTGGCATCCCGGTGATCAAGGCGATTCGCGAAGGCCTCTCGGCCAACCGTATCAACTGGGTCGCCGGCATCATCAACGGTACCGGTAACTTCATCCTCACCGAAATGCGCGAGAAGGGTCGTACCTTCGAGGACGTACTCGCCGAAGCCCAGGCCCTGGGCTACGCAGAGGCCGACCCGACATTCGATGTGGAAGGCATCGACGCGGCCCACAAGCTGACGATCCTGGCTTCCATCGCGTTCGGCATTCCGTTGCAGTTCGACAAGGCCTACACCGAGGGCATCACCCAACTGACCACCGCCGATGTGAACTATGCCGAAGCCCTGGGCTATCGCATCAAGCACCTGGGCGTGGCACGCAGCACCGTCAGTGGCATCGAACTGCGCGTGCACCCGACGCTGATTCCGGCCGACCGCCTGATCGCCAACGTCAACGGGGTGATGAACGCGGTGATGGTCAACGGCGATGCCTCCGGTTCTACGCTGTTCTACGGCGCTGGCGCTGGCATGGAGCCGACGGCCTCTTCGGTGGTGGCCGACCTGGTGGACGTGGTTCGCGCCATGACTTCAGACCCGGAAAACCGTGTGCCTCACCTGGCCTTCCAGCCAGACTCGTTGTCGGCTCACCCGATTCTTCCGATCGAAGCGTGCGAAAGCTCCTACTACTTGCGTATCCAGGCCAAGGATCACCCGGGCGTGTTGGCCCAAGTGGCGAGTATCCTTTCGGAGCGTGGCATCAACATCGAGTCGATCATGCAGAAGGAAGTCGAAGAGCACGATGGCCTGGTGCCGATGATCCTGCTGACCCACCGTGTGGTCGAGCAGCGCATCAACGACGCGATCACCGCGCTGGAAGCGCTCCAGGGCGTGGTGGGCCCCGTGGTCCGTATCCGCGTCGAGCATTTGAATTAATCAAGGCTGCAAGCAGCACGCTGCAAGCTCCAGGTAAAAGCAGATCTGCTCTCACTTGAGGCTTGCCGCTTGAAGCTTGAGGCTCAAACCAAAGGTTTGCCCCTATGCGCTATATCAGCACCCGCGGCCAGGCACCGGCCCTGAATTTCGAAGATGTCCTGCTGGCCGGCCTGGCCACGGACGGCGGCCTCTACGTGCCGGAAAACCTGC
Organism: Pseudomonas sp. 7SR1; assembly: GCF_900156465.1. Lineage (NCBI taxonomy): Bacteria > Pseudomonadati > Pseudomonadota > Gammaproteobacteria > Pseudomonadales > Pseudomonadaceae > Pseudomonas > Pseudomonas sp. 7SR1. Next base: position 350,641 of record NZ_LT707064.1, on the reverse strand, counting down.
CGCGTTTCACCCAGGAGCAAATCGCTTCCTGGGCCGGCCTGCCGTATCACGAGCTGGCGTTCCGGGTCATGCGCCCGTTCGTCACCGGCAGCATCCCGGATGCCGATTTCAAGAAGATCCTGGAAGAAACCTACGGCGTCTTTTCCCACAATGCCATCGCACCGCTGCGTCAGCTCAACGGTAACGAGTGGGTGATGGAGCTGTTCCACGGCCCGACCCTGGCGTTCAAGGATTTCGCCCTGCAGCTGCTGGGTCGCCTGCTGGACTACGTGCTGCAAAAGCGTGGCGAGCGTGTGGTGATCATCGGCGCGACCTCCGGCGATACCGGTTCGGCCGCCATCGAAGGCTGCAAGCACTGCGAGAACGTCGATATCTTCATCCTGCACCCGCACAACCGTGTTTCGGAAGTGCAGCGCCGGCAGATGACGACGATTTTCGGCGAAAACATCCACAACATCGCCATCGAAGGCAACTTCGACGATTGCCAGGAAATGGTCAAGGCCAGCTTCGCCGACCAGGGCTTCCTCAAGGGCACACGCCTGGTGGCGGTGAACTCGATCAACTGGGCGCGGATCATGGCCCAGATCGTCTATTACTTCCACGCGGCCCTGCAGTTGGGCGGCCCGGCCCGCTCGGTAGCGTTCTCGGTGCCCACTGGCAACTTCGGTGATATCTTCGCTGGCTACCTGGCGCGCAACATGGGCCTGCCGATCAATCAGCTGATCGTCGCCACCAACCGCAACGACATCCTGCACCGCTTCATGAGCGGCAACCAGTACGTCAAGGAAACCCTGCACGCCACGCTGTCGCCATCCATGGACATCATGGTGTCGTCGAACTTCGAACGCCTGCTGTTCGACCTGCATGGGCGCAACGGTGCGGCGATTGCCGGCCTCATGGACAGCTTCAGGCAGGGCGGCGGCTTCAGCGTCGAGCCCGAGCGCTGGACCGAGGCCCGCAAGCTGTTCGACTCCCTGGCCGTGGATGATGCGCAGACCTGCGAAACCATCGCCGAGGTATTCGAGCAATCCGGCGAACTGCTCGATCCGCACACGGCCATCGGCGTGAAGGCTGCCCGCGAGTGCCGTCGCAGCCTGGACATTCCGATGGTGGTGCTGGGCACCGCTCACCCGGTCAAGTTCCCGGACGCGGTGGAGAAAGCAGGCGTAGGAAAAGCGCTTGAACTACCTGCACACCTTTCTGATTTGTTTGAGCGAGAAGAGCGCTGCACCGTGCTGCCTAATGACTTGAAAGCCGTACAGGCCTTTGTCAGCCAGCATGGCAACCGCGGCAAGCCGCTCTGACCGCTGAAACCTGTCACATTTTGAAGCCCGTCTCCTGACGGGCTTTCTTGTTTCTGCATGCCAAACTGGTCGGGTTTTCGCCCCTTGGAGGGACGGGGCGAGCCATCTCGAAGGAAATGCAGATGTTGTTTTTTATCAAATGCAAACCAGCGCTGAGCTGGGCGACAGGTCTGGCCCTGATGTGCTGGATGCAGTGGGCGAGCACGGCGCAACTGGCGGCCCTGGAATCACGACCGTTCAAGGCGGGCCAAGGGCTGGCGCTGGACACGCAGGAACTCAAGTGGATCGAGGAGCACCCCAGGGTCGTCGTGGCGTCGATGCAGTTTCCCCTGTACCTGTTCAAGAATGAGCTGGGGCAGTGGAATGGGTTGAACCACGATATTCTCCAGCGCATCGCACAAATGACCGGTCTGGAATTCGTGTACCGGGAGTCATTCTCTCCGGACCAGTTGCTGGCGATGCTGGAGGGCCGCCAAGCCGACATGACCACCACCCTGGCGATGAATGACGAGCGCCGGGACTTCCTTGCCTTCAGCCATGCATTCGGCGGTTCGGGCTGGGTCTTCGTCGGGCGTGACGGGGACTCGGCGCTCCATTCGCTGGAGCAGCTCAAGGGCAAGATCCTGGCGCTGCCGGCCCGGCACGCCCTGGAGGCGGAGATCAGGCGCGACTACCCCAGTATCGAACTGCGCACGGTCAAGACCTACGGCGAGGCGAGGGCGCTGGTGGAGAGCCGTGAGGCTCACGCCACCATTGAGAATGAAACCGGGGTCCACCTGTATCCGGCCGGGCAGTTGAAGGTAGGAAACAGCCTTGAGGGCAAGTGGGAACCGGATTATCTGGCTGTCCGCCAGGACCTGCTGCCACTGTTGAGTATTCTGAACAAGGCTCTGGAAGCGTTTCCGGCCGAAGAGATGCGTGCCCTGCGCAGCAAATGGATGGCGGGTGTGGTGCCCAGCCAGGCGCCATCGCTCTGGCTGCGTGTGTCCCGATGGGGCTATTGGTGCGTGGTGGCGATTGGCGTGTTCGGCCTGCTGTCGCTGCTGTGGAACCGTCGCCTGCAGGCGCAGATCGACCAGCGGCTGAAGGCAGAGGCCATTCTCAACGACCAGTTGCTGCTCCAGCGGGCGTTGATGGATGCCATCCCCGATCCGATCTTCATCCGTGACCTGGAAGGGCGCCTGCTCATGTGCAACAGGAGCTATGAGGAGCACTTCGCGATCCGCTTCGAAAAGCTGCGTGGGACGCGCCTGACCGACTCCACGGCGTTTCCCCCGGCCACTGCCGAGCTGCTGCATGGGGAAATGATGCAGCAGCTGCGAACGGGGCAGTCTCGGTTCATCGATCGCCAACTGATGTTCAACGGCGGCCTGAGGGATATCTACCATTGGTCGGTGCCGTTCTACGGCGCCGATGGGCAGTTGCGCGGCCTCCTGGGTGGCTGGAGCGATGCGGGGCGGCGCTGGCGTCGTGCTGAGTGAAGGCGTCGCGACACGAAGCGGTCGTGTCCCGGCAGGACTGTTGTTTGCCTGTCATATTGGGCGCGCATGCTCGGTCGAACAGGTTGGAAGCAAGCCGTTTCGGTGCGCTGAAGAACTTTCTGCTGCGGCTCACGGTCACTTACTGTGCACATGCAGTTGTTTTCGGACTATTGAAGGGTGATCGAATGGAAAGTATCAGCCTATTGCTGGGTGAGGCCTTGAGCCCCTATCAGGTCACACTGACGCCTTCCGGCGCCAAGGGTGAATGCCTGGTGACGCTCAGGAATGCCTCCGGGGCCATCATGGTTGAGCGGATGTTCAACCAGGCGCAATTGACCGACAAACGTCAACTGACCGACGTGGTCGATGGCCTGCATCGCGATGTGATGATTGCCGAGGGGCGCCTGGAGCCCTGTGTGATTGCGGCACTGCGTAATCTGGCGCGTGACAAGGTGATCCCCGTAACGAATTGAATGATAGGTCGTGGGAACCTTCCTACGTCCTTACGAGTCAGACCCTTTACCAACAAGAGCGAGCATTGTGCTCCGGTGCTTGTCGCTTGTTGTACGGACCTTGAATGGTCACGTTTAACCTCGAGTTGTCTCCCCACTTCTCGGGGTTTCTTTTTGCCTGCTGAAAAGGGGGGCACCCGTTTCGGGTGCCGAGTGCCTTCAGATGGCCCCCTCCGACCGCAGGCGAGCGATCTGCTGCGCATCGAAGCCCAGTTCGCCGAGGACCTGGGCATTGTGTTCGCCGAGGGCCGGGCCGACCCACTCGCTGCTGCCCGGTGTGTCGGAGAGTTTCGGTACGATACCCGGCATCTTGAACGGCTTGCCATCCGGCAGCCGGGCCTGCAGGAACATCTCCCGGGCCAGGAATTGTGGGTCGCTGAACATGTCTTCGGCGCTGAAGATCCGACTGGCCGGCACGTCGGCGTTGTTCAGTCGCTCCATGACGACGTCCAGGGGCAGGGAATTGACCCAGCGGTCGATGACCCCATACAACTCGTCGCGGCGGCTGTCCCGGCCGTCATTGCTGGCCAGTTGCGGGTCGTTGGCCAGGTCGTCACGCCCGATGACCTGCATGAAGCGCCTGAAGATCGCATCGCCGTTGGCGCCGATCTGCACATGCTTGCCGTCGGCGCTGGTGTGGATGGATGACGGGGTGATACCCGGCATGATGTTGCCGGTGCGTTCGCGAATGAAACCGAACACGTCGAATTCCGGGACCATGCTCTCCATCATGGCGAAGATCGCTTCGTACAAAGCCACGTCCACCACTTGCCCGGTGCCACCGTTGACTTCGCGGTGACGCAGGGCCATCAGCGCACCGATCACGCCCCAGAGGGCCGCGATGGAGTCGCCGATGGAGATCCCGGTGCGCACCGGCGGGCGATCCTCGAACCCGGTGATGTAGCGCAGGCCGCCCATGGATTCTCCCACCGCGCCAAACCCCGGTTGATCCTTCATCGGGCCGGTCTGGCCGAAGCCTGACAGGCGCACCATGACCAGTTTCGGGTTCAGCGCGTGCAACACGTCCCAGCCCAGGCCAAGTTTTTCCAGCACGCCGGGGCGAAAATTCTCGATCAGGATGTCGGCGTCGCCGATCAGCTTCTTGAGGATGTCCAGGCCTTCGGGGTGCTTGAGGTTCAGGGTGAGGGACTTCTTGTTGCGGGCCTGGACGAACCACCACAGGGACGTGCCTTCATACAATTTGCGCCACTTGCGCAGCGGATCGCCGCCGTCCGGCGATTCGATCTTGATCACCTCTGCGCCGAATTCGGCGCAGATCCGCGAAGCGAAAGGGCCGGCGATCAGGGTGCCGAGTTCGATGACTTTGACGCCGGCGAGGGGTTTGGCAGTGAGCGACATGAGCGATCCTGTAGGACAAAGGCAGAACGGATAGAGGTTTTATCATAGGCCAGCCGCCTATATGGCATGTTCTGTCAGGCTCATTGGCATGTCTCGCGTCCAATCCATGGCGGTTACTCGCCCTGGGCCTTTCGCGCGCACCGGGTCAAGCAGGCCACTCGCTGGCGCAAGTCGATGGTCGGCAATTCTCGGAATGCCCGCGTCATCGGTTAGACTTGCCGACTTTCCCCGTCTCAAGAAGCCCGTTCATGGCCCAGCCGTCCACGACCTACAAGTTTGAACTGAACCTCACCGACCTCGATCGCGGTATCTACGAGAACGTGAAGCAGACCATCGCCCGCCATCCTTCGGAAACCGAAGAGCGCATGACCGTGCGCCTGTTGGCCTACGCCTTCTGGTACAACGAGCAGCTGTCATTTGGCCGGGGTCTGTCAGATGTCGACGAACCCGCACTGTGGGAAAAAAGCCTGGATGATCGGGTGCTGCACTGGATCGAAGTCGGCCAGCCCGATGCCGAGCGCCTGACCTGGTGCTCGCGTCGTACCGAACGCACCAGCCTGCTGGCGTATGGCAGCCTGCGGGTGTGGGAAGGCAAGGTTGTGCCGGCCGTCAAGGGCCTGAAGAACGTCAATATCGCCGCCGTTCCGCAAGAGGTACTGGAAACCCTGGCCCAGGACATGCCCCGCGTGATCAAGTGGGATGTGATGATCAGCGAAGGGACGATTTTCGTCACCGACGACCGTGGGCAGCATGAAGTGCAGTTGCAATGGTTGCTGGGCGAGCGCGGTTGAGCGAATGACACCGTGTAGGGGGCGCGCTTGCTCCCGCACCGCTCCCTCTGCGACACAATTGACCCCATGATCTACAGAAGAATGTCTGCTACCCCATGCGCATAGAACCCCGCCCGCTGCCCGACACCCTGCCGTTCCTTGGTGACCTGCCACCCTTGCTGACCCGCCTGTACGCGGCGCGTGGCGTACAGTCCGAGGCTGAACTGGACAAGAGCCTGGCGCGCCTGATCCCTTTCCAGCAGCTCAAGGGCATCGATGCCGCGGTGGACCTGCTGGTGGCGGCCCTGGAGCAGCGCCAACGGATCCTGATCGTCGGCGACTTCGATGCCGACGGCGCGACGGCCAGCACGGTGGGCATGCTGGGGCTGCGCCTGCTGGGGGCGGCTCATGTCGATTACCTGGTTCCCAACCGCTTCGAATACGGCTACGGGCTGACCCCGGAAATCGTCCAGGTCGCCCTGGCCCGCGAGCCGCAATTGCTGATCACCGTGGATAACGGCATTTCCAGCGTGGAAGGCGTGGCGGCGGCGAAAGCGGCGGGGCTCAAGGTGCTGGTCACCGATCACCACTTGCCCGGGCCCGAACTGCCGGCGGCCGACGCCATCGTCAACCCGAACCAGCCGGGCTGCCAATTCCCGAGCAAGGCGCTGGCTGGCGTGGGCGTCATTTTCTATGTGCTGATGGCCCTGCGAGCGCGCCTGCGCAGCCTCGGCCGATACGCCGACACACCGCAGCCGAACATCGGCGAGCTGCTGGACCTGGTGGCCCTGGGCAGCGTCGCCGACGTGGTGCCCCTGGACGCCAATAACCGGATCCTGGTGCACCAGGGCCTGGAACGCATCCGCGCCGGGCGCGCCCGTCCCGGCATCAAGGCCATCCTGGAAGTCGCCCGGCGCGATCACTCGCGCATCACCTCGACTGACCTGGGGTTCATCCTCGGACCACGACTGAATGCGGCCGGGCGCCTGGATGACATGAGCCTGGGTATCGAATGCCTGCTCACCGACGACCCGAACCTGGCCTGGGACATGGCCGCGCAACTGGATGGCATGAACCAGGACCGTAAATCCATCGAGCAGGGGATGCAGCGCGAGGCGCTGGCCCAGCTCAAGGAGCTGCCGGTGGACTCGATGCCGTTCGGCTTGTGCCTGTTCGATCCCCAGTGGCACCAAGGGGTCATCGGCATTCTCGCCTCGCGGATGAAGGAGCGCTATTTCCGTCCGACCATTGCCTTCGCCGATGCCGGGGACGGCTTGCTCAAGGGTTCGGGGCGCTCGGTGCCGGGCTTTCACATTCGTGATGCGCTGAGCGTGGTGGCGGCGCAGCATCCCACCCTGATCAGCAAGTACGGCGGTCACGCCATGGCGGCCGGGCTGACCTTGCCCGAGGCGAACTTCCCGCTGTTCGCCGAGGCGTTCGATGCGGAAGTGCGCCGGCAGCTGCGCGAAGAAGACCTGACCGGCCGGCTGTTGTCGGACGGCACCCTGGCGGTGGAGGAATTTCACCTCGAACTGGCCCGGGCGCTGCGCCATGCCGGTCCCTGGGGCCAGCATTTCCCGGAGCCGATGTTCCATGGCGTGTTCCAGTTGGTCGAACAACGCGTGGTGGGCGAACGGCACCTTAAGGTCGTCCTCAAGAGCGAGTGCGGGTCGGTGAAGCTCGATGGCATCGCCTTCGGCATCGACCGCGAGGTGTGGCCGAACCCCACTGTGCGCTGGGTCGAACTGGCCTACAAACTCGACCTCAACGAGTTCCGTGGTCAGGAAACGGTGCAGTTGATGATTGCCCATATCGAACCGCGCTAGCCGATGGGCCTTTGTGGCGAGGGAGCTTGCTCGCGCTGGGCGCGCCTGCGTCCTCTTGCGATGTGATGGCTGGACGGGGGCCGCTTCGCAGCCCTGCCGGAGCAAGCTCCTCGCCACAGGGGGACGCCATTGCGTCACACCGTCGGTTTTTAAGTTCTGAACCCTCCATCCTTGCGGGTTGTCGACTAGGCTCTAAGCACTGGTTGATAGCCCTTGTGACGTCTTGTCCATTTCTATTTTGCCCGCGGGGGCGGGTGTTGCACCTTCTGTCACTCGTCGACTTTTCAAACAGAACCCTGGAGCCTGCCCACTGATTCGAGAGGTGCCCCATGAGTCTGCTGCTGGAACCCTATACCCTACGCCAACTGACCCTGCCCAATCGCATCGCGGTGTCGCCGATGTGCCAGTATTCGAGCGCCGATGGCCTGGCCAATGACTGGCACCTGGTGCACCTGGGCAGCCGTGCCGTGGGCGGCGCCGGCCTGGTGTTCACCGAAGCCACCGCCGTCACCGCCGAAGGTCGTATCACCGCCCAGGACCTCGGGTTGTGGAACGACGAACAGATCGAACCGCTGCAGCGGATCACCCGCTTCATCACTGCCCAGGGCGCCGTGCCGGGCATTCAACTGGCCCATGCCGGGCGCAAGGCCAGCACCTGGCGCCCCTGGCTTGGCAAGCATGGCAGCGTGAAGCCGGAGGACGGCGGCTGGATCCCGGTCGGTCCGTCGCCGATTGCCTTCGATCCGCAGCACACCCAGCCGGTCCAACTGGACGAAGGCCAGATCCATGCGGTCATCCAGGCGTTCGTGGAGGCCGCCCGGCGCGCCCTGACGGCCGGTTTCAAAGTGGTCGAGGTCCATGCGGCCCATGGCTACCTGCTGCATCAGTTCCTGTCGCCGTTGAGCAATCAGCGCCGTGACCTGTACGGCGGTTCGTTCGAGAATCGCATCCGCCTGGTGCTTCAGGTCACCGAGGCGGTGCGGGCCGTATGGCCCGAGGAGTTACCGGTGTTCGTGCGGGTATCGGCCACCGACTGGGTCGAGGATGGCTGGAACCCCGATGAAACCGTCGAGCTGGCACGGCGACTCAGGGCGGTGGGGGTGGACTTGATCGACGTATCCTCGGGCGGCACCGCGGCGAATGCGGAGATCCCCACCGGTCCGGGCTACCAGACCCGTTTCGCCGAGCGGGTGCGCAAGGAGTCGGAAATCGCCACCGGCACTGTCGGCATGATCACCGAGCCGGCCCAGGCCGAGCACATCCTGCGCACCTGCCAGGCAGACATCATTTTCCTGGCCCGCGAGTTGTTGCGCGATCCGTACTGGGCCCTGCATGCCGATGATGACCTGGGCGGACGCAAGGCCACCTGGCCGGCGCAGTACCAGCGGGCGACGCATCGGGACCAGCCGATCCACGAGTCGGATCTTCGGGACTGAATGCCGATCAAACAACAAGCCCCGGTCGTTCTGGCCGGGGCTTGTTGTTTGATCGGGTCGGGAGAGTCGGTTTCTGGGTCGACCCCATCGCGAGCAGGCTCGCGATGGGCCAGCCCGGACACCCGGATTGTGTCAGGGATACTTGCGCTTATCCGGCGCTGGCGGGAAGTACTGGTACAGCCAGGTCTCGCTCAGGGTCCGGTCCTTGGTGCGAATGAACAGGCGCATTTCCACCGGGTCCACACGGTCATCCGTGGGGTACCAGTCGAAGGTGATGCGATAACCCTTGATCGCATCCAGCACCAGCACGTTGAAATCCTTCACCTCGCCATGGGAGCAGGTCACCACCGGTTCGATGCCGGTGCCCGGTGGCAGTTGGTCGAGACCGCCGCCATTGAAATCCACGGCGAAGCGACGCGCCCAGACGGTCGGGTAATGTTCGCCCGGCGCCCAGCCCTCGATGAAACCGCCCATGCCCGAACGAGTCGCATGGACCTGCGCCAGGTCCGTGCTCACTGGCGGCAGTGCGCTCCAGTAGAGTTTGTAGCCATAGTTCAGCGAATCGCCGGCCGCGACCGGTTTCTTCGGCGACCAGAACGCGACGATGTTATCCAGGGTTTCGCCGGTCGTAGGAATCTCCAGCAGGTCCACCGAGCCCTCTCCCCATGCGGTCGTAGGCTCGACCCACAGGCTTGGACGCTTGCTGTACCAGTCCACGGTGTCCTGGTAGCTCTCGAAATCATGGTCGCTCTGCACCAGGCCGAAGCCCTTCGGGTTCTTGTCGGCGAAGGCGTTGAACTGCAAGGTGGCAGGGTTGTTCAGTGGACGGCAGACCCATTCGCCGTTGCCGCGCCACATGGCCAGCCGGTCGGAGTCGTGGATCTGCGGGTGAATGGTGTCGCACATGCGCCGCTCCACGGTGCCGCAGCTGAACATGCTGGTCATCGGGGCAATACCCAGTTGCTCGATGGCGGTACGGGCATTGACGTGGGCATCGATTTCCATCACCACCCGGGTCGGCTGGCAATCGATGTCGAATCGATAGGCACCGGTAGCGCTGGGGGAATCGAGCAGGGCGTAGACCACGAAGCGGGTGCTGTTCTTCTCCGGGGTCTCGAACCAGAACTGGGTGAAGTCCGGGAATTCCTCACGCCGTTTGGCGTAGGTATCGATGGCCAATCCACGGGCCGAAAGCCCGTACTGGCCGGTGGCGTCCACCGCGCGGAAGTAACTGGCGCCCAGGAATGAAACGATGTCGTGCCGGTCCAGTTCCGGAGCCTTGAACGCACGGAATCCGGCGAACCCCAGGTCACCCTTCAGTTGGGTGGTGTTGACCGTGGTTTTCTCATAGTTGAACAACTCGGGGCGGAAGTGCACCTCGCGGGCCATGCGGGTCTTGGGATCGACGCTGTGCATGCGCACCGGCTGCTTGAAGCCCATGCCGACGTGGAAGAACTGCACGTCCAGCTGACCGTCCAGCTCATTCCATAGCGAATGGTTGGCGTCATACCGGATGGCGTTGAACTGCAGCGGCGACATCATCGCCAGGGTTTCGGGCAAGACTTGCTTGGTATCGACATAGCTACGTTCGGCCAGGCGCCGGGCCTGTTCCTTCAACCCTTTGAAGTCAAAGGGCCGGGCTTCGCCGTCGGCGGCCTGGTCGGCGGCCCAGGCGCGCGCGGCCATGAGCCCGGAAGCGGATAGACCGGTGTAGGCGGCGAACGCCATGGAGGCTTTGAGCAGGTTCCTACGATGCATAAATACAACCTTATTCGAAGCAATCCCGAGCCGTTCCTGGCAACGGAGAGTGATTAGGGAGTTCGGACAATGCCTTTGGCCAAACGCGACAAACGTAAGAACAGATGCCTGAGAGCCGGATCGGTTCACCGCGGCGCGAAATCATAGGGGATACACAGGCAGGAGTGAGAGGGGAAACCATGACCTGGTTAAATTTTCTTACAGATATTTCTTTTTTATTGGAAGTGCCTGCAATTTTTGACTAATTACTCTAAAAATCTCTTCTCACCCTATGAATCATCCCTATTCTTAGGCTGAAAGAACGGCTCGGGCCGTCAATTCAAAGGGCTATCAGGATTCAGGTAATCCAATTCGACGTATGAAGGACAAGTTCATGACAAAAATTCAGGGCATTACCGAAATGCTGGGGCTCTTTCCAAACTTGACCCATGGGCGCAGGACACGCCGACTCAGCCTGGAAGAATTGAGATTGGTGGAACGCTACCGGGAGCTGTCGGAAAACGACCGGATCGCCATGCGTTATCTGGTGGACGCGATGAGGAGCGTGTCGAGATTCTAAGAGCGGCCGGGCGGTGGGCGTGGCCAATCATTGCGTATATCCGTACCGGCCACCGCTGCCTGGGTTGGCGTCAACCGGCCAGCCTGCACCGATCGACGAAACCCTTGGCAGGAACAAGGCGCGGCAACCGCGGATGGGTTGCCGACATTGCCTGGCATTCAATGCTTGAACATGACATGCCGCACTACGGTGTAATCCTCCAGCCCATACATGGACATGTCCTTGCCATAGCCGGAGCGTTTCTGACCGCCGTGGGGCATTTCGCTGACGAGCATGAAGTGGGTATTCACCCAGGTGCAGCCATATTGCAGGCGTGCCGACAAGCGGTGGGCACGTCCGATGTCGGCGGTCCATACCGATGAAGCCAGGCCGTAGTCCGAATCATTGGCCCAGGCCAGCACTTGCGCCTCGTCGAGGAACGGCGTGACGGATACCACCGGCCCGAAGACTTCCCGGCGCACGATTTCGTCGTCCTGCTGGGCGTCGGCCAGTACCGTCGGTTCGAAGAAGAACCCATTGCCCTCCACCGCCTTGCCCCCGGTGACCAGGCGGATGTGCGGCTGGGCGATGGCCCGTTCGACGAAACCGGCCACGCGGTCGCGATGCTGGGCGGTGATCAGCGGGCCCATCTCGGTGTCCGGCGCGGTTTGCAGGCCGTACTTGATGCTGCCCACCGCCGCGCCGAGCTTTTCAACAAACTTTTCGTAGATGCCTTGCTGGGCATAGATCCGGCAGGCCGCTGTGCAGTCCTGGCCAGCATTGTAGAAACCGAAGGTGCGGATGCCTTCCACTGCCGCGTCGATGTCGGCGTCGTCGAAGATGATCACCGGGGCCTTGCCGCCCAGTTCCATGTGCGTGCGTTTGACGCTGTCGGCGGTGCTGGAAATGATGTTCGAGCCGGTGGCGATGGAGCCGGTCAGCGACACCATACGCACTTTCGGATGGGTCACCAACGGCTGGCCGACGGTCTGTCCACGGCCGAACACGACATTGAGCACGCCGGCCGGGAAAATTCCGGACGCCAGTTCCGCCAGCCGCAACGCCGTCAGCGGGGTCTGTTCCGACGGCTTGAGCACTACGGTATTGCCGGCGGCCAGGGCTGGAGCGATCTTCCAGGCGACCATCATCAGTGGGTAGTTCCACGGCGCGATGGATGCGATGACCCCCACCGGGTCGCGACGGATCATCGAGGTGTGACCCGGCAGGTATTCGCCGCCGGCCGAACCGTTCATGCAGCGGCTGGCGCCGGCAAAGAAGCGGAACACGTCGGCGATCGCCGGGATCTCGTCGTTCAGCGCGGCGCTCAAGGGTTTGCCGCAGTTGTCCGACTCCAGCTTCGCCAGTTCCTCGCCGTTGGCCTCGATGGCGTCGGCGAGCTTGAGCAGCAGCAGGGCACGGTCCTTGGGGGGCACTTGCGACCAACTGTCGAAGGCGCCGTCGGCGGCACGCACGGCGGCATCGACCTGGGCCTCGCTGGCCTCGTTGATTTCCACCAGCACCCGTCCCAGGGCAGGGTTGAACACCGCCTGGCCGGGGCCTTCGCCGTTCACCATCTGGCCGTTGATCAGCAGTTTGGTTTGCATGTCCAAGTCCTCTCTTGAATGTTTTCCCAAGTCCCCTGCGGGAGCGAGCTTGCTCGCGATAGCGGTGGTCATTGAGCCTTTGCAGCGACTGACTCGACGCCTTCGCGAGCAAGCTCGCTCCCACGGGGTTGCGGTTCCCCAGTGAGCGATCACTGTGGATTATTTCCCGCCGCTACCGGCCACACTCTCACCCCCTCGGGTCAGGTAATAGGCGCCCAGTATCGGCAACATCGTCACCAGCATCACCAGCATCGCCACCACGTTGGTCACCGGCACGTCGCGGGGGCGGCTGAGCTGGTTGAGCAGCCACAGCGGCAAGGTGCGTTCGTGACCGGCGGTAAAGGTGGTGACGATGATCTCGTCGAACGACAGCGCGAACGCCAGCATCCCGCCTGCCAGCAACGCCGAGCCGAGGTTGGGCAGGATGATGTAGCGAAAGGTCTGCCAGCCGTCGGCGCCCAGGTCCATGGACGCTTCGATCAAGCTGTGGGAAGTGCGACGCAGGCGGGCGATGACGTTGTTATAGACGATCACCACGCAAAAGGTCGCGTGGCCCACGACGATCGTGAACATCCCGGGCTCGATTCCCAGGGTCTTGAAGGAGGCCAGCAGGGCAATGCCGGTGATGATGCCCGGCAGGGCGATCGGCAGGATCAGCATCAGCGAGATCCCCTGTTTGCCGAAGAAGTCACGGCGATACAGCGCGGCCGAAGCCAGGGTGCCGAGTACCATGGCGATCAGCGTGGCAATGGCCGCCACCTGCAATGACAGCTTGATGGCCTCCAGGACGTCAGGGCGCGAGAACGCCACGCTGAACCACTTCAGGGTCAGGCCCTTGGGCGGAAAACTGAAGGCTGCATCCTCGGTGTTGAAGGCGTAGAGGAAGATGATCAGGATCGGGAAATGCAGGAACACCAGCCCGCCCCACGCCGCGATCCGCAAGCCCCAGGAGGCCCGGTCTTGAGAGTCAGAGTGCATCGAAAGCCCCCAGGCGTTTGACGATAGACAGGTAGATGGCAATCAGCACGATGGGCACCAGGGTGAACGCCGCGGCCATGGGCATGTTGCCGATGGCGCCTTGCTGGGCGTAGACCATGCTGCCGACGAAGTAGCCCGGCGGGCCCACCAGTTGCGGCACGATGAAATCCCCCAGGGTCAGTGAGAAGGTGAAGATCGAGCCGGCGGCGATGCCCGGGATCGACAACGGCAGGACCACGTGCATGAAGGTCTGGCGCGGCCTGGCGCCCAGGTCCGCCGAGGCTTGCAGCAATGACGGCGGCAGGCGCTCCAGGGAGGCCTGGATCGGCAGGATCATGAACGGCAGCCAGATGTAGACGAACACCAGGAAACGGCCCAGGTGCGACGTGGACAAGGTACTGCCGCCCACGCCGGCAATCCCCAGTACGAACTGCAACACCGGCTCCAGGCCCAGGTGCTGGACGAACCACTGGGCCACGCCGCCCTTGGCCAGCAACAGTGTCCAGGCATAGGCCTTGACGATATAACTGGCCCACATCGGCAGCATCACCGCGATGTAGAAAAACGCCTTGGTCTTGCCGCGGGTGTAGCGGGCCATGTAGTAGGCAATCGGGAACGCGACGATGGCGCTGGCGATGGACACGACGATGGCCATGCCCAGGGTGCGCAGGATGATGTCGAAGTTCGAGGGCTGCAACAGCGCGATGAAATTCGCCAGGGTCAGGTCAGGCGTGACCGCCATGGTGAAGTCGTCGAAGGTGTAGAAACCCTGCCACAACAACGTCAGCAGCGAGCCCAGGTAGATCGCGCCGAACCAGATCAGCGGCGGTACCAGCAGCAGCGACAGGTACAGGTTGGGGCGTCGGTAGAGCAGGTTGGAAAAACGTCGCAACGCAGAACCGGAGGTGGACGTCTGGGGCAGGGCCTGGGTGTTCATGTCACACCTCGCCGCCGACGGTGTCATGCAACACGACCATCGCTTCCCGGGCCCAGCGAATGCGCAACGGTTGGCCAGCCTGATGCTGGGCCGCGTTGTCGGTCCATTGGGTATTGGCCTGGCTGAGATTCAGGGTCTGGCCGTTGTCGAGTTTCACCTCGTAGCGCGTGGCGCTGCCCTGGTACTGGATGTCGTGAAGCAGTCCCTGGACTTCGATTTCATTGCCGGCGAGCGGGCCTTCGGCGAAGCGCACGTGTTCCGGGCGGATCGAAAACGCCTGTGGATAACCACTCAATTGCCGAGCCAGTTCGCCACGGATCACATTGGAGGTGCCGACGAACTCGGCGACGAAGGTGGTCGCCGGTTTCATGTACAGGTTGCGCGGCGTATCGACCTGTTCGATGCGCCCCTTGTTGAACACCGCCACACGGTCGGACATCGACAAGGCTTCGGTCTGGTCGTGGGTGACGAAAATGAAAGTGATGCCCAACTGGCGTTGCAGTTTCTTCAACTCTCCCTGCATCTGTTCGCGCAGCTTGAGATCGAGGGCGCCCAGGGGTTCGTCCAGCAGCAACACCCGTGGACGGTTGACCAGCGCCCGGGCCAGGGCCACGCGCTGGCGCTGGCCGCCGGAAAGTTGCACCGGCTTGCGCTCGCCATAGCCGCCCAGGGCAACCATCTGCAGGGCTTCATCGGCGCGCTGGATGCGCTCGGCCTTGGCGACGCCTTTGACCTTCAGGCCATAGGCGACGTTGTCGCGCACATTCATATGGGGAAACAGGGCGTAATCCTGGAAGACCGTGTTCACGTCGCGCTGATAGGGCGGCAATCCGGCGGCTTCCTCGCCATGGATACGGATCGAGCCGGCGCTGGGCTGTTCGAAACCGGCGATCAGCCGCAGGCAGGTGGTCTTGCCCGAACCGGAAGGGCCCAGCATGGAAAAGAACTCGCCGTCCTGGATGTCGATGGAAACCCGGTCAACGGCCTTCACTTCACCGAACTGACGGGATACCTGGGTGAACTGGACTGCAAGTGTCATGGTGCGGTGCTCCAGAAAGCGGGGCTTCTATTGAGTCATGGCTGGATTGTCGGGCACGGACCTGTGGCGAGGGGATAAAACCCCTCGTCACAAGAGCGGTGCTCAGCTCCGGTTTTTTCGCCGACTGAGGGACTTAGCGCCCACCCATGATCGCAATGTAGTCCTGGGTCCAGCGGCTGTAGGGCACGTACTTGCCGCCCTCGGCCTGTGGAGTTTTCCAGAAGGCGATCTTGTCGAACTGGTCGAAGCCGTTGGTCTTGCAGCCTTCGGCCCCCAGCAGTTCACTGCCCGTGCACGCTGCCGGCACCGCTGGCAGGGAACCGAACCAGGCCGCCACGTCACCCTGGACTTTCGGTTGCAGCGACCAGTCCATCCACTTGTACGCACAGTTGGGGTGCTTGGCGTCGGCGTGGAGCATCGTGGTATCGGCCCAGCCGGTGGCGCCTTCTTTTGGAATGGTCGAGGCGATCGGTTGTTTCTCGTTCATCAGGCCGTCGACCTGATACGGCCAGGCGCCGGACGCCACCACACCTTCGTTCTTGAAGTCGCTCATCTGCACGGTGGTGTCGTGCCAGTAGCGGTGGATCAACGGTTGCTGGGCCCGCAGCAATTCCAGCACGGCCTTGTATTGCGCTTCATCGAGTTGGTACGGGTCCTTGATGCCCAGCTCGGGCTTGGCGGTCTTGAGGTACAGCGCCGCGTCGGCGATATAGATCGGGCCATCATAGGCTTGTACGCGACCTTTGTTCGGCTTGCCGTCCGGCAGGTCCTGGGCGCTGAACAGCACGCTCCAGCTGGTGGGCGGTTGCTTGAACACGTCGGTGTTGTACATCAGCACGTTCGGCCCCCACTGGTACGGGGTGCCGTAGGTCTGCTGGTTGACCACGTACCACGGCGCATCCTTGAGACGTGGATCGAGGTTCTTCCAGTTGGGAATCAGGGCGGTATTGATCGGCTGCACGCGCTTGCCGGCAATCAGCCGCAGCGAGGCATCGCCGGAGGCGGTGACCAGGTCGTAGCCGCCCTTGGTCATCAGACTGACCATTTCGTCGGAGGTCGCGGCGGTTTTCACATTGACCTTGCAGCCGGTTTCTTTCTCGAATCCGGTCACCCAATCGTAGGCCTTGTCGGTTTCACCGCGTTCGATGTAGCCCGGCCAGGCGACGATATCCAGTTGGCCTTCCCCTGCGCCAACAGCCTTGGCTGGTTCGGCGGCCTGCAGGCTGACGCTGGTCAGCAGCGCCGTGGTGATTGCGCTGAGCAATGCGGTCTTGTGCGCGTACATGGAAATCCCTCTTGCTTTAATTATGGTCGGGGCAGTGTTTCAACAGGGTGAAGCGCCATTGAAGGCCTGTTATTAGAGTAGTGCTGTTATCTACAGATGCTGGCCGTGGCGGGCCA
This sequence comes from Pseudomonas sp. 7SR1, assembly GCF_900156465.1. Classification (NCBI taxonomy): domain Bacteria; kingdom Pseudomonadati; phylum Pseudomonadota; class Gammaproteobacteria; order Pseudomonadales; family Pseudomonadaceae; genus Pseudomonas; species Pseudomonas sp. 7SR1. Next base: position 333,698 of record NZ_LT707064.1, on the reverse strand, counting down.
TGATGTGGCGCACCACGCTGTAGTCCTGGAGCGAGTCGCTGGACAGGTCTTTCCCATAACCCGAACGTTTCAGGCCGCCATGGGGCATTTCGCTGACCAGCATGAAGTGGCTGTTGATCCAGGTGCAGCCGTATTGCAGCCGTGCCGCCACCTGCATCGCCTTGTCCAGGTTCTGTGTCCATACCGAGGAGGCCAGGCCGTATTCGGAGTCGTTGGCCCAATCCACCGCCTGGCTGAGCTCGTCGAAGCGGGTCACGGTGACGACCGGGCCGAACACCTCACGCTGGACGATCTCGTCGCTTTGCTTGCAACCGGCCAGCAGGGTGGGCTGATAGAAGAAACCCGCGCCGGAATGCACCGCCGCGCCGGTGATGCGTTCGATGTGGGGCTGGCCGAGGGCGCGCTCGACGAAACTGGCGACACGGTCGCGCTGGCGGGTGCTGATCAGCGGGCCGATTTCATTGTCGGCATCGCGCCTGCCGGCAAAGCGCAGGCTGCTGACCGCCGCGCCGAGCTCGGCCACCAGGCGGTCGTGAATGCCGTCCTGGGCGTAGATCCGGCAGGCTGCGGTGCAATCCTGTCCGGCGTTGTAATAACCGTAGGTGCGCACGCCTTCGACCACGGCCTGCAGGTCGGCGTCATCGCATACGATCACTGGCGCCTTGCCGCCCAATTCCAGGTGCGTACGCTTGAGCGTCTTTGCCGCTGCCTGGAGGATCTTCTGCCCGGTGACGATATCGCCGGTCAGGGAAACCATGCGCACCTTGGGGTGACTGACCAGGTGGCTGCCCACCCCTTCGCCGCCTCCGCAGATGATGTTGATCACGCCTGGCGGCAGGATCCGGGCCAATACCGGTGCCAGGGCCAGGATCGACAGCGGCGTGTGCTCCGACGGTTTGAACACCAGGGTATTGCCGGCGGCCAGGGCGGGGGCGATTTTCCACGCGGCCATCATGATCGGGTAATTCCACGGGGCGATGGATGCCACCACCCCAATCGGGTCGCGGCGCACCATGCTGGTGTAGCCAGGCAGGTATTCGCCGCTGAGCTGGCCGGTCTGGCAGCGCACGGCGCCGGCGAAGAAGCGGAACACGTCCACCGTGGCGCTCAGGTCATCCTGGCGCGCCAGGTGCAGCGGTTTGCCGCAGTTCAGGGATTCGAGGCGAGCCAGTTGATCGGCGTTCCTTTCGATGGCGCCAGCGATGTCCAGCAGCAGGTTGGAGCGTTGTTGCGGCGTGGTGCGCGACCACCCGTCGAAGGCGCGATGGGCGGCCAGGATCGCGGCTTCCACCTGCTCGCTGCTGGCTTCGGCGATGTGGGCCAGCACCTCACCGGTGGCCGGGTTGAGGATCGGCTCGACAGGGCCTTCACCGGCAACGAGCTCTGCGTCGATCAGCAACGCGGTGCACAACGGGGTTTGCGTGCCAGCCATGTCCGATTTCTCTTCTTTCGGTTGAAACACAGAACCTGTGGGAGCGAGCTTGCTCGCGATGACGGTCTATCTATCCGACGACAAATGCGTTGCTGACACTTCGCCATCGCGAGCAAGCTCGCTCCCACCAGGGTCGCGGTGATGCAGCAAGACTAGTGCTCAGCCTCAAGGCCGACAAATTCGAAATACTCAAGGCTGCATTCGATTAAATAGATGGTTTGCGCCCGCCATGAGGCTGTTCCCGGGCGACGGCCAGGAACGGATCGACCGACGCCGGCCGCGCCGTGCCCCGGCGCCAGGCCAGGCCGACGTCGAGGGTCTGGCTGAGGTCGGCAATCGGTCGCGCCTCGATGATGTCGCCTTCCAGCGACCAGGGGCGGTAGGTCATGTCCGGCTGGATCGACACACCAAGCCCCGCCGCCACCAGGCTGCGCACCGCTTCGGTGGAAGCGGTGCGCAGGGTGATCTTCGGTTGCAAGCCGGCACCGCGCCACAGGCGCTGGGCGTTGCGGTCCATTTCGTCGACATTCAGCTGGATCAGTGGCTCACGGGTGACATCGGCCAGGTTGATGCTGTCGCGCTCCAGCAGCGGGTGCTGCGCCGGCAGCCACAAGCGGTGGGGGGAATGGGTCAGCACCTCGGTCTGCAAGGCGTGACGGTCTTCCAGGTTGGACAGGATCAGCACCCCGACATCGATTTCGCCGCTGACCAGCAGGTGCTCGATATACGGCCGTTCGTCCTCCATCACCCGGATGTCCACGTTGGGGTAGGCGCGCTGGAAGCGAGTCAGCAGGTCCGCCAGGTAGTAGCCGGCCACCAGGCTGGTGACACCGATGGTGACCTGGCCGGCCACCTGGTCGGTGCTGTGTTGCAGGCTGCGCTTGGCATTGTCGACGGTGGCCAGGATCAGATGGGCCTGGCGCAGGAATTGATGCCCCTGGTGCGTCAGGGTCATGCCCTTGGCGTGACGATTGAACAGGCTGACGCCGATTTCCTGCTCCAGTTGCTGGATGGCCAGGGTCAGGGTGGACTGGGAAATGAAGGCCGTCTGTGCGGCGGCGGAAATCGAGCCGGTCTCGGCCACGGCGATGAAATGGCGAATCTGGCGCAACGTCATCATGGGAAAGCATCCGGTCGGCGGTTTTATCGATCTGCCGCAGTGTATATCGGTTTTTTCAATGGGTAGCGAGGGGAGGGGCAACATCTCGAAGCAATCTCGCCAGGGGCAGCGGGGCACTTTCGATCTAGGCTGATGGCCTTAATGATCCGGTTACCCCGAATGCGTGGAGGCAGCAAATGAACACTCGCGGATTGCTCGACCAGCTACTCAAGTCCGGTCAGGAAATGTTGCAGAACAAGGCGGGCGCTTCCCAGGGCAAATCGTCCGGTGGCTTGGGCGGGCTGCTCGGCGGTGCCGGTGGCAACCTCGGCGGCCTGCTGTCCGGCGCAGGCGGCGGGGCGCTGGCCGCCGGGGCCATGGGCTTGTTGCTGGGCAACAAGAAAGCCCGCAATTTCGGCGGCAAGGCCCTGGCCTATGGTGGCCTGGCCGCCCTGGGCGTGATCGCCTACAAGGCTTATGGCAACTGGCAGGCCCAGCAGGGCAGCGCCCCGAAAACCGAACCGCAGACCCTGGACCGCGTTCCTGCGGCGCAGGTCGAGCAGCATAGCCAGGCGATCCTCAGGGCGCTGGTGGCGGCGGCCAAGGCCGATGGTCACGTGGACGAGCGTGAGCGGCAGTTGATCGAGGGCGAATTCACCAAGCTCGACAGCGACCAGGAACTGCAGCACTGGCTGCATGCCGAGCTCAACAAACCCCTGGATCCGGCCGACGTCGCCCGTGCCGCCAGCACGCCGGAAATCGCCGCGGAGATGTACATCGCCAGCGTGATGCTGGTGGACGAGGAAAACTTCATGGAGAAGTCCTACCTCGATGAACTGGCGCGCCAACTCAAGCTGGAGCCGGGGTTGAAGGCAGAACTGGAAAAGCAGGTGCGCCAGGCGAGTGCCTAGAACAGCCCCAACACAATTCCCTGTGGGAGCGAGCCTGCTCGCGATGGCGCCCGGTCAGTCACAGCGCTTTTGACCGGTACACCGCTATCGCGAGCGGGCTCGCTCCCACAGTGGTTTTGGAATGTTTGGCAGTCTTGTGTGCCAGCGCTATTTCCTGTGGGAGCGAGCTTGCTCGCGATGGCGTTTGGTCAGTCGCAGCGTTTTGACGGGTACATCGTTATCGCGAGCAAGCTCGCTCTCACAGGAACGCACTCCATCGCTATCCTGACTTGATCAAAATCCTCCCAAGCCTTCATGCAGACGCTACGCCGCCCTCGGCTATACTCCCCAGCATTTTCAAATGCCCGAGGTTTTACTGTGAAGAACTGGACATTGCGCCAACGCATCCTGGCGAGTTTCGCGGTGATCATCGCCATCATGCTGCTGATGGTGGTTGTCTCGTATTCACGGTTGTTGAAGATCCAGGACAGTGAAGAAAAAGTCCGGGCCGATGCGCTGCCGGGGGTGTACTACAGCTCCATGATTCGTGGCGGTTGGGTCGACAGCTACGTCAAGACCCAGCAAATCGTCGGTCTTTCCGGCAATCGCGAAATCACCGCCGAAGACCGGGCGCAATACCAGGGCTTCGAGCAGCACTTGCGCGAGGAAATACAGAATTACCAGAAGTTGATCGAAGATCCCGCCGACCAGGTCTCTTTCGATGAATTCGAGGTCAATCACCAGACTTTCAACCAGGCCCTGGCCAAGGCCCTGGACCTGTATCAGCGCAAGGATTATGAAGGCGCGCGGCAGGTCGTGAACAAGGATTTGACAGCGGCCTGGCTCGACGGACGCGGACATCTGAACCAGATCATCGAGCGCAACCGCGAGTTGGCGGAGCAGGCGGCCGATACCATCGGCACAGCGGTCATGGCAGCCAAGATCGCCATGGGGCTGTCGTTGCTCGTCGCGCTGGTCATTGCCTTGCTCTGCGGCCTGTTGCTGATGCGCGCGATCATGGCGCCGATGAACCGCATCGTGGAGATCCTCGACGTCATGCGCAGCGGCGACCTGAGCGGGCGCCTGAACCTGGCGCGCAAGGATGAATTCGGTGCCGTGGAAACCGGCTTCAACGACATGATGGCCGAGCTGACGGCACTGGTGTCCCAGGCCCAGCGCTCGTCCGTGCAGGTCACCACCTCGGTGACCGAGATCGCCGCCACTTCGCGGCAACAACAGGCCACCGCCACCGAGACCGCCGCCACCACCACCGAGATCGGCGCCACCTCCCGGGAAATCGCCGCCACGTCCCGGGACCTGGTGCGCACCATGACCGAAGTGTCCACCGCCGCCGACCAGGCCTCGGTGGCCGCCGGCTCCGGCCAGCAGGGCCTGGCGCGGATGGAGGAAACCATGCATTCGGTCATGGGGGCCGCCGACCTGGTGAACGCCAAGCTGGCGATCCTCAACGAGAAGGCCGGCAACATCAACCAGGTGGTGACCACCATCGTCAAGGTTGCCGACCAGACCAACCTGCTGTCCCTCAATGCCGCCATCGAAGCCGAGAAGGCCGGTGAATACGGTCGTGGTTTCGCCGTGGTCGCCACGGAAGTGCGGCGCCTGGCCGACCAGACGGCCGTGGCCACCTACGACATCGAGCAGATGGTGCGCGAAATCCAGTCCGCCGTGTCGGCGGGCGTGATGGGCATGGACAAGTTTTCCGAGGAAGTACGCCGGGGCATGGCCGAGGTGCAGCAGGTCGGCGAGCAACTGTCGCAGATCATCCATCAGGTCCAGGCGCTGGCGCCGCGGGTGTTGATGGTCAACGAAGGCATGCAGGCCCAGGCCACCGGCGCCGAGCAGATCAACCACGCCCTGGTGCAACTGGGCGATGCCAGCAGCCAGACCGTGGAGTCCCTGCGCCAGGCCAGTTCCGCCATCGACGAACTGAGCCAGGTGGCCGTGGGGCTGCGCAGCGGCGTCTCGCGTTTCAAAGTCTGATGAGCGACTTCGAGGCCAGACGTGGCACCGCGCCGGCGGCCCGTCAGATGCTGTTCCTGCAGTTTCGCATCGGCAACGAGCGCTATGCCCTGGCGGCCACCGACGTGGTGGAGGTGTTGCCGCGCATGCCCCTCAAGCCGATTGCCCGGGCCCCGTCCTGGGTGGCCGGGGTATTCGCCTGGCGTGGAACGGTGGTGCCGGTGATCGATCTGTGCAGCCTGACCTTCGGCCAGCCCGCCGAGATCCGCACCAGTACGCGGCTGGTGCTGGTGCACTATCGGCCCGAGGGGCAATCGGCGGAGCAGGTGCTGGGGTTGATCCTGGAGCAGGCCACCGATACCTTGCGGTGCGACCCGGAGCAGTTCCAGCCTTATGGCCTGGATAACCGCCAGGCGCCGTACCTGGGGCCGGTTCGCGAAGATGCCCAGGGGCTGCTGCAATGGGTGCGGGTCAACGACCTGCTCGATGAGTCGGTCCGTGCGCTGTTGTTCCCCGCGACGCCGCCGAGCCTTGACCTGCCAAAGGCCCGGCCATGAACAACGACCAGCGTTTTTTCGTTTTCCTTAAGGAGCGCATCGGCCTGGATGTCACCTCCGTGGGCGTGGCCATCATCGAACGGGCCGTACGCCAGCGCATCACCGCCGTGCCAGGGCGAACGGTCGAAGAATATTGGCACTGCCTGCTGCAATCGACCCAGGAGCAGCAAGCACTGATCGAAGCGGTGATCGTCCCGGAAACCTGGTTCTTCCGTTACCCGGAATCCTTCGCGACCCTGGCCCGGCTGGCCGTCCAGCGCCTGACGGCGATCCGGCACCTGCGTGCGCTACGCATTCTCAGCTTGCCGTGTTCCACGGGCGAAGAGCCGTATTCCATCGCCATGGCGCTGCTCGATGCCGGCGTACAGCCTCACCAGTTCAAGGTCGATGGACTGGATGTCAGCCCGCTTTCTGTGGAGCGCGCCCGGGAGGCTCGTTATGGCAGGAATTCATTCCGGGGCGCGGACCTGGCGTTTCGCGAGCGATATTTCACGGCCGACGGGGACGGCTATCGTCTCGGCGAGCGGGTCCGCGAGCAGGTGCGCCTGCAGGTGGGCAACCTGCTGGATCCGGCCTTGCTGGCGAACGAGGCCCCCTACGATTTCGTGTTCTGCCGCAACCTGCTGATCTATTTCGACCAGCCGACCCAACGGCTGGTATTCGAGGTGCTCAAGCGCCTGACCCACCAGGACGGCGTGCTGTTCATCGGTCCCGCCGAGGGCAGCCTGCTGGGGCGGCTGGGGCTGCGCTCGATCGGCGTGCCCCAGTCGTTCGCATTCAGCCGCCAGGGTGTCGCCGAACCGCAGCCGTTGCCCACCCTGGTGCCTGCGCCGCTGCCGCCCCGTGTCGTGCCGCCCGTGGCCCCTGCGCCCGCCCGGCCCCGGCCGTTCATGGCGAGCGTGACGCCAATGGCCTCGCCGAAAGTGGCTCCGACGAAAGTAGCTCCGGCGAAAGACAGCGACGCCGCCACCTTGCTGGCCGATATCGCCACGCTCGCCAATGCTGGCAAAAGCGCCGAGGCGCGGGCCGCCTGCGAGCGATACTTGAGCAACCATCCACCCAAGGCCCAGGTGTTCTACTGGCTGGGCCTGCTCAGCGACATGGCCGGGAATGCGCTCCAGGCCCAGGGTTTCTATCGCAAGGCGCTTTATCTTGAGCCGCAACACGCCGAGGCCCTGGTGCATCTGGCGGCGCTGCTGGCTTCCCAGGGGGACGCGGCCGGAGCCCGTCGATTGCAGGAACGCGCCGCCCGCAGCGGGCGCGCGGCTGACAGTGAGCATCCACGATGAGCGGTTCGGTTTTCCATGACGTCACCCGTGACGATGCCCAGGCCATCGACGATTGCTGGAACCGCATCGGCGTACTGGGGGACAAGTCCTGTCCGTTGCTGGCCGAGCATATTCATTGCCGCAACTGTTCGGTGTATTCGGCGGCGGCCACTCGCCTGCTCGACCGCTATGCCCTTCGACAGGACGACCGGGAGCAGGTCCATGCCCCAGTGGACAGCGATGTTGTCACCCGTTCGCTGCTGATGTTCCGCCTGGGCGAGGAGTGGTTGGCGCTGACCACCCGCAGCCTGGTGGAAGTGGCGCCCTTGCAGCCGATCCATTCGTTGCCGCACCAGCGCTCGCGAGCCCTTCTGGGAGTGGCGAATGTGCGCGGGGCGCTGGTGGCCTGTCTGTCGCTGGTGCAACTGCTGGATCTGGAACCGGGCTCGGCCGCGGCATCCGGTGGACGGATCATGCCGCGCATGCTGATCGTCGCGGCCCAGGGCGGGCCGGTGGTGATGCCTGTGGATGAAGTGGACGGCATCCATGCCATCGACGAACGCATCCTGGCGGCCGCGTCGCCATCTGGCGACAAATACACCCGTGGCGTGCTGCCCTTCAGGGAGCGCAGCCTGCGTTGGCTGGACGAGGAGCAGTTGTTGAGTGCCGTGGCCCGGAGCCTGTCATGACCCCCGATCAGATGCGCGATGCCTCGTTGCTGGAACTGTTCAGCCTGGAAGCCGAAGCCCAGGTCCAGGTGCTGAGCGCCGGTCTGCTGGCCCTGGAGCGCGATCCGACCCAGGTCGAGCACCTGGAGTCGTGCATGCGCGCCGCTCACTCTCTCAAGGGCGCGGCGCGGATCGTCGGGGTGGACGCCGGGGTCAGCGTGGCCCATGTCATGGAGGATTGCCTGGTCAGCGCCCAGGAAGGACGCCTGCGCCTGAGCGCCGAGCACATCGATGCCTTGCTGCAAGGCACCGACCTGCTGACGCGCATCGCCACGCCGGGCAACAGCGTCGGTGCGTCCGATGTCGAAGGATACGTGGCGCTGATGGCCCGCTTGCTCGACCCCTCCGGTGCACCGGCGGCGGTCAGCGCCAGGCCCATCGAGCCCATGCCGATCCAGTTGCCGGAACTGGAGCCAGCGCCCGCGCCCGCGCCCATGGAGCCGGCCCCCAAGGGCAAGCGGGTCAGTGAAGGGGGCGAGCGGGTGCTGCGGGTCACCGCCGAGCGCCTGAACAGCCTGCTGGACCTGTCGAGCAAATCCCTGGTGGAAACCCAGCGCCTCAGGCCCTGGCTGGCGACGATGCAACGGCTCAAGCGCCAGCAAGGCAACGGTTTGCGCGCCCTGGAAGAGCTGAACGTGCACCTCAAGGATCACGCCTTGAGTCTTCAGGCCCAGGAGGCCCTGGGTGACGCCCGGCGCCTGCTGGCCGAGACCCAACAGTTGCTGGCGCAGAAAGTGGCCGAGCTGGATGAGTTTGCCTGGCAGGCCAGCCAACGGGCGCAGGTGCTGTACGACACGGCGCTGGCCTGTCGCATGCGTCCATTCGCCGACGTACTGTCTGGCCAGGCGCGGATGGTCCGGGACCTGGGCCGCAGCCTGGGCAAGCAGGTGCGCCTGGAAATCGAAGGCGAGAAAACCCAGGTGGACCGCGACGTCCTGGAAAAGCTCGAAGCCCCGCTGACTCATTTGCTGCGCAACGCCGTGGACCACGGTATCGAATCCCCGGATCAACGGTTGCTGGCAGGCAAGCCTGCCGAGGGCCTGATCCGCCTGCGTGCCTCCCATCAAGCCGGTCTGCTGGTCCTGCAATTGTCCGACGATGGGGCCGGCGTCGATCTGGAACGGGTGCGCCGCAGCGTCGTCGAGCGCGGCCTTTCGCCCGAGCACACCGCTGCCAGCTTGAGTGAAGAGGAACTGCTGGCCTTTCTCTTCCTGCCCGGCTTCAGCCTGCGAGACAGGGTCACCGAAGTCTCCGGACGCGGCGTCGGCCTGGATGCCGTCCAGCATATGGTCCGGCAGCTGCGTGGCGCGGTGGTACTGGAGCAGACCGCAGGCGAGGGCAGCCGTTTCCACCTGGAAGTGCCGCTGACGCTTTCGGTAGTGCGCAGCCTGGTGGTGGAAGTCGGCGCCGAAGCCTATGCCTTTCCCCTGGCGCACATCGAACGCATGTGCGACCTGGCGCCGGAAGACATCGTACAGGTCGAGGGTCGCCAGCATTTCTGGCATGAAGGCCGGCATGTCGGGCTGGTCGCCGCCAGCCAGTTGCTCAACCGTCCGGCAACCCGCAACAGTGGCCAGAGTCTCAAGGTGGTGGTGATCCGCGAGCGCGAGACGATCTACGGCGTGGCGGTGGAGCGCATCATCGGCGAAAGGACCCTGGTGGTCCTGCCGCTGGACGAGCGCCTGGGCAAGGTCCAGGACATTTCCGCCGGCGCCTTGCTGGACGACGGCTCGGTGGCACTGATCGTCGATGTCGAAGACCTGCTGCGCTCGGTGGACAAGCTGCTCGATACCGGACGCCTGGAGCGCATCGCCCGCCAGGACCAGGCCCAGGCCCCGCGCAAGCGGATCCTGGTGGTGGATGACTCCCTGACCGTGCGTGAATTGCAGCGCAAACTGCTGCTGGGGCGCGGCTACGATGTCGCCGTGGCAGTGGACGGCATGGACGGCTGGAATGCCCTGCGCTCCGAGGATTTCGACTTGCTGATCACCGACATCGACATGCCGCGCATGGACGGCATCGAACTGGTGACCCTGCTGCGGCGCGACAACCGCCTGCAATCGCTGCCAGTGATGGTGGTGTCCTACAAGGATCGGGAAGAAGACCGCCGCCGTGGCCTGGACGCGGGGGCCGACTATTATCTGGCCAAGGCGAGTTTCCATGACGACGCCTTGCTCGATGCCGTGGTGGAACTGATCGGAGGAGCGCGTTCTTGAAGATTGCCATCGTCAATGACATGCCCCTGGCAGTCGAGGCCCTGCGCCGCGCGCTGGCGTTCGAGCCGGCCCACCAGTTGGTCTGGGTGGCTGCCAACGGCGCCGAGGCGGTGCAGCGTTGCGCCGAATACACCCCCGACCTGATCCTGATGGACCTGCTCATGCCGGTCATGGATGGCGTGGAAGCCACGCGCCGGATCATGGCCGACAACCCCTGCGCCATCCTCATCGTCACCGGCGACAGCCAGCAGAACGTGCACCGGGTGTTCGAAGCCATGGGCAACGGCGCCCTGGACGTGGTGGATACGCCGGCCCTGGGCGTCGGCAACCCGGAGGACGCGGCGGCACCGTTGCTGCGCAAGATCACCAACATCGGCTGGCTGATCGGCGAGCGGGGCAGTCGCGAGCGTCCCGTACCGGCGGCCCAACGTGCCGCGGCGTCCCGCAACGGGCTGGTGGCCATCGGTTCGTCCGCGGGCGGGCCGGCGGCGCTGGAAGTCCTGCTCAAGGCCTTGCCACGGTACTTTGGCCCGGCCATTGTCCTGGTCCAGCATGTGGACGAGGTGTTCGCCGCCGGGATGGCCGAGTGGCTCGCCAGTGTGTCGGGCCACAAGGTGCGCCTGGCGCGAAACGGCGAGCCGCCGCAAAATGGCACGGTGCTGCTGGCTGGCACCAACCATCATTTACGCCTGCTGAAAAATGGCACCCTGGCCTACACCGCCGAGCCGGTCAACGAGATCTATCGGCCTTCCATCGATGTGTTTTTCGAAAGCGTCGCCCACTTCTGGAACGGTGATGCGGTGGGTGTCTTGCTTACCGGCATGGGCCGCGATGGCGCACAAGGGCTTAAACTGATGCGCCAGCAAGGCTGCGTGACCATCGCCCAGGACCAGCGAAGCAGCGCGGTGTATGGCATGCCCAAGGCGGCAGCGGCCATCGACGCGGCGACGCAGATCCTGACCCTCGACGACATAGCCCCCCGGCTGGTAGAGATTTTTGCACAATGACAACCCCAGCAGTCCTGGTCAAAGCCGTACTCAGGTGAGCCTCATGAACGAATTACAGCTCGACGATTTCAAGCGTGACGAGAATGCCGCCATGGTCCTTCTCGTCGACGACCAGGCGATGATCGGCGAGGCGGTGCGACGCGGGCTGTCGAACGAAGACAACATCGACTTCCATTTCTGTTCCGACCCGCACCAGGCCATCGCCCATGCCGTGCGCATCAAGCCGACGGTGATTCTCCAGGACCTGGTGATGCCCGGCCTCGACGGCCTGAGCCTGGTGCGCGAGTACCGCAACCACCCGGCCACCCGCGACATCCCGATCATCGTCCTGTCCACCAAGGAGGACCCCCTGGTCAAGAGCGCGGCCTTCGCCGCTGGCGCCAACGATTATCTGGTCAAGCTGCCGGACAATATCGAACTGGTGGCGCGCATCCGCTATCACTCGCGCTCCTACATGATGCTGTTGCAGCGGGACGCGGCCTATCGCGCCCTGCGAGTCAGCCAGCAGCAACTGCTCGACACCAACCTGGTGCTGCAACGCTTGATGAACTCCGATGGCCTGACCGGCTTGTCCAATCGCCGGCATTTCGACGAGTACCTCGAGCTCGAATGGCGGCGGGCGATCCGGGACCAGTCCCAGCTGTCGCTGCTGATGATCGACGTGGACTACTTCAAGTCCTACAACGACAACTTCGGTCACCTGGAGGGCGACGAGGCCTTGCGCAAGGTCGCTACGGCGATCCGAGACGCTTGCAGCCGGCCATCCGACCTGCCGGCTCGATACGGGGGAGAAGAGTTCGCCCTGGTCCTGCCCGGTACCTCGCCCGGCGGTGCCCGGTTGATGGCCGAGAAGCTGCGCCAGAGTGTGGTCGCCCTGAAAATCCCCCACACCACGCCCGACGGCGGCGAGAACCTGACCGTCAGCATCGGTGTCTCCACCGTCACGCCGCAGCAGGGTGGCGATTGTCGCCAGTTGATCTCGGCGGCGGACAAGGGGCTGTACATGGCCAAGCACAATGGCCGCAACCGGGTGGGGATCGAATGACCTTGGGTCGATGATGCACGCGGCTGTGGCGAGGGGATTTAGCGAAACGTCGCACCGCCCCTCGCCACAGGGGGTACCAGGCCCGGTCTTGATCTCATTGCCCCTAAAGCCGCCAGGCGGGCTGCCGCTGGCGCTTGATTACGTTATACTCGCCGGCTTTCAAAAGTTCGCCAACGAGTGCTGCCCGCCATGGAAATCAACCCGATCCTTAACACCATCAAGGACCTGTCCGAGCGCTCCGAAACTATTCGGGGGTATCTTTGACTACGATCAAAAGCATGAGCGTCTGACCGAGGTCAATCGCGAGCTTGAAGATCCGAGTGTCTGGAACAAGCCTGAGTACGCCCAGGAACTGGGCCGCGAACGTTCCGCGCTGGCGCAGATCGTCGAGACCCTGGACGAGTTGTCCAGCGGCCTGGCCGATTGCCGCGACCTGCTGGACATGGCCGTCGAAGAGAACGACGAAGGCGCGGTCGCCGACGTGGTCGCCGAACTGACACGCCTCGACGAGTCCCTGGCCAAGCTGGAATTTCGCCGCATGTTCAGCGGCGAGATGGACATGAACAACGCCTACCTGGACATCCAGGCCGGATCCGGCGGCACCGAAGCCCAGGACTGGGCCAACATCCTGCTGCGCATGTACCTGCGCTGGGCCGACAAACGCGGTTTCGACGCCACCATCATGGAGCTGTCGGCCGGTGAAGTCGCCGGGATCAAGGGCGCCACCGTGCACATCAAGGGCGAATATGCCTTCGGCTGGCTGCGGACCGAGATCGGTGTTCACCGCCTGGTGCGCAAGAGCCCCTTCGACTCCGGCAACCGTCGCCACACCTCGTTCTCGGCGGTGTTCGTCTCCCCCGAGATCGACGACAAGGTGGAAATCGAGATCAACCCGGCGGACCTGCGCATCGACACCTACCGTTCCTCGGGCGCCGGTGGCCAGCACGTCAACACCACCGACTCGGCCGTGCGGATCACCCACGTACCGACCAACACCGTGGTGAGCTGCCAGAACGAACGCTCCCAGCACGCCAACAAAGACACCGCGATGAAGATGCTCCGGGCCCGCCTGTACGAGCAGGAGATCCAGAAGCGCAACGCGGCCTCCCAGGCACTGGAAGACAGCAAGTCCGACATCGGTTGGGGTCACCAGATCCGTTCCTATGTACTCGATGCCTCGCGCATCAAGGACCTGCGCACCAACATCGAACGCAGTGACTGCGACAAGGTGCTCGACGGCGACATCGACGAATACCTGGAAGCGAGCCTCAAACAAGGGCTGTAACGCAACACCCATGCGGCGGGCGGGCAGGCTTGCATGAAAGCGCTGCTCGCCGGCAAACCCTGGCCCCGGGGCCGGGGGCAACGAACCTGTGATGGAATCCTTTAAGACATGAGCGACCTAGAACTCGACCCGCAAGCCCTGCAACAGGAAGAAAACTCCCTGATCGCCCTGCGCAAGGAAAAGCTTGCTGCCGAGCGCGCCAAGGGCCAGGCCTTCCCCAACGACTTCCGCCGCGACGCCTACTGCGACGTGCTGCAGAAACAGTATGCGGACAAGACCAAGGAAGAGCTGGCAGAGGCGGCGATTCCAGTCAAGGTGGCCGGTCGTATCATGCTCAACCGTGGTTCCTTCATGGTGATCCAGGACATGACCGGTCGCATCCAGGTCTACGTCAACCGCAAGACCCTGCCGGAAGAAACCCTGGCCGCCGTCAAGACCTGGGACCTGGGCGACATCATTGCTGCCGAAGGCACCCTGGCCCGTTCCGGCAAGGGCGACCTGTACGTTGAAATGACCAGCGTGCGCCTGCTGACCAAGTCCCTGCGCCCGCTGCCGGACAAGCACCACGGCCTGACCGACACCGAGCAGCGCTATCGCCAGCGCTACGTCGACCTGATCGTCAATGAAGACGTGCGCCAGACCTTCCGCGTGCGTTCCCAGGTCATCGCCCACATCCGCAGTTTCCTGATGAAGCGCGACTTCCTCGAAGTCGAGACGCCGATGCTGCAGACCATTCCTGGCGGCGCGGCGGCCAAGCCGTTTGAAACCCACCACAATGCACTGGACATGGAAATGTTCCTGCGCATCGCGCCGGAGCTGTACCTCAAGCGGCTGGTGGTCGGTGGCTTCGAGAAAGTCTTCGAGATCAACCGCAACTTCCGTAACGAAGGTGTTTCGACCCGGCACAACCCCGAGTTCACCATGCTGGAGTTCTACCAGGCCTACGCCGATTACGAAGACAACATGGACCTGACCGAGGAGCTGTTCCGCGAGCTGGCGCAACTGGTGCTGGGGACCACCGACGTGCCGTACGGCGACAAGGTGTTCCACTTCGGCGAGCCGTTCGCGCGCCTGTCGGTCTTCGACTCGATCCTCAAGTACAACCCGGACATCACCGCGGCCGACCTGCAGGACATCGAGAAAGCCCGTGCCATCGCCAAGAAGGCCGGCGCCAAGGTGCTCGGCTTCGAAGGCCTGGGCAAGCTGCAGGTGATGATTTTCGAGGAACTGGTGGAGCACAAGCTGGAGCAGCCGCACTTCATCACCCAGTACCCGTTCGAAGTGTCGCCGCTGGCTCGCCGTAACGACGAGAACCCGAACGTGACCGACCGCTTCGAGCTGTTCATCGGTGGTCGCGAAATCGCCAACGCCTACTCCGAGCTCAATGATGCCGAAGACCAGGCCGAGCGTTTCATGGCCCAGGTGGCCGACAAGGACGCCGGCGACGACGAAGCCATGCACTACGATGCCGATTTCGTCCGGGCCCTCGAATACGGCATGCCGCCCACCGCCGGTGAAGGCATTGGCATCGATCGCCTGGTGATGTTGCTGACCAACTCGCCGTCGATCCGGGATGTCATTCTCTTCCCGCACATGCGGCCCCAAGCGTAAGTGCTTCATTTAAAAAGCCGCCTATCACAGGCGGCTTTTTATTGCCTGTCTGGTACAAACGTATCAATTGGTTACTTTTGAAATAGCGAGGAAAGACCTGTCGTGAATCGTGCAATGGCTCAAGAAGGTGCAGCGGGCGTCGCCACCGCTGTCGCTGAAAGTGTTCAGTACCAGGGTCGCAAGGCCAGCCGACAGGGCAGTGAACAGCGTCGCCAGAAGATTCTCGATGCGGCCATGCGTATCGTGGTGCGCGATGGCGTGCGGGCGGTGCGACACCGGGCGGTGGCGGCCGAGGCCGGTGTGCCATTGTCGGCCACCACCTACTATTTCAAGGACATCGATGACCTGCTCACCGATACCTTCGCCCAATACGTGGAGCGCAGCGCGGCCTTCATGGCCAAGCTGTGGACCAACAACGAAGGGCTGCTGCGCGAAATGGTCGCCTATGGCGACGGCAGCCCCGAATCCCGCTCGCAACTGGCCGACGATATCGCCCGGATGACGGCCGACTACGTGCAGCATCAATTGCACAGTCGTCGCGACTACCTGATGGCCGAGCAGGCCTTCCGCCAGGAAGCGCTGCTCAACCCGCGCCTGGCGGACCTGGTGCGTTCCCACCAGCAGATCCTGTTGCATGGCACCTGCCAGTTTTTCCAGGTGTTGGGCTCCCGCGAGCCGCAACAGGATGCCAAAGTGTTGACGGCGATTATCGGTCGGATGGAATATCAGGGCTTGCTCAATGGCGCCGAGCCGGTCGCTGAAGAAGACATGCTCGGTATCCTGACCCGCTACATGCACCTGGTACTGGCGTCGGTGTAAACACCCGGTCCCCCTGCGGACAACGCATCGTGTGCCTAGGGAGTTCGAATGAAAGCCTGGCGTGTCGTTGTCATGGCTGTGTCGTTGCTGCTGCTCAGCGGCTGCCTGGTGTCCTTCACGGCGCCGTTGCCCGACAGTGAGGCCGCGCCCCAAGGCCTGCTGGGTCACTGGACCAGCACCAATGCCTGGGGCGAGCCGCTGAACCTGGAGCTGACCCAGGTCGGCAGGCACCGTTACCAGGCCATCACGTACTTCAGGGCCCGCCCCCAGGAGCGCGAGGCCATCGCGCTGACCGTGTCCCGTCATGGCAGTCGCTGGTACCTGTCGGCCAAGGTCCCGGCCCGGTATGGCGGGCACTACGTGATCGCCGGTTTCGAACTGACCGACAAGCAGGAACTGGTGGTCTACAACCTGGACATGGAACAGATCAACCAGGCCATTGGCCAGAAAATCCTCAGCGGCCAGCCGAATCACAGCGAAGAGGGCGACGGCGTGCTGGTGGACAGCGACATGGGCAGGGTCTTCAGTTACCTCGACGATCCGGCCAATTCCGACGTGTTCTCGGAAGCCGTGCGCTACCAGCGGCTCAAATCCCGGTAGACTCCAGGCCCATTACTGCAACAAGCGGACGTTTTTTCACAGGAGTTCCGGGTGGACGAATACCAGCAGACGATACGCACCTTGTCCGATCGCATAGTGCTGGCGCAAACGCCGATTCGCATTCTCGACGCGGTGAAATGGGACGAGAACATCCGCAAGGGGTTTCTCAAGGCCAAGGGCAAGGAATTGCCCGCCGTGGACCGCGACTATTACCTCAACCGACCGTTGTCCTTCGACTCCAGCGGGGTAAAGCTGGAGTTCCAGAACATCGAGCGGGACATCACCCGCCAGCTGGGGCAATTCAACCCGGTCGGCCAGATCATGCGTCGCATGTGCAAGGAGTACCGCATGGTGGTGCGCATGCTCGAAGCGCGCGGCACCGAGGATTTCGGGCTGATTTCCCAGGAACTGTATGGCGCCGCCTCCGATGCCTTCCATGCCGGCGACCCGACCCTGTCCGATCTGGGCCTGATGCTTTCCGACTACCTGAACAACATCGACGGCCGTGGCGATCTGAAGGATGAGCCGAAAGTGCTCAGCGCCAAGGAGGCGGTCAGCCTGCTGCAGCATCGCCTCAACCGTGTCTTCGGCGAGGCGGAGGAGACCATCCGGGTTTTCGAGTCCGACGGGATCGTGGCCGACGCGGCGGCGGGTGCCGACTACATCAAGATCCGTACCGACGCGATGTTCAACGAGCGGGACGTGCGCGCCCTGGAGGTCCACGAAGGCCTGGTGCATGTGGGCACCACCCTCAACGGGCTGAACCAGCCGATCTGCACCTTCCTGTCCAAGGGCCCGCCCTCGTCCACGGTCACCCAGGAAGGCCTGGCGATCCTGATGGAAATCATCACCTTCGCGTCCTACCCCAGCCGGCTGCGCAAGCTCACCAACCGCACCCGGGCGATCCATATGGTGGAAGAGGGCGCCGACTTCCTGCAGATCTTCGAGTTCTTCCGCGAGCAGGGCTTCGAGATGGCTGAAAGCTACGGCAACGCCAGCCGGGTCTTCCGTGGCTCGGTGCCGACCGGTCTGCCATTCACCAAAGACTTGTCCTACCTCAAGGGCTTCATCATGGTTTACAACTACATTCAGCTGGCCGTGCGCAAAGGCAAGCTGGAGCAGGTGCCGCTGCTGTTCTGCGGCAAGACCACCCTGGAGGACATGCGCACCCTGCGCCAATTGGTGGACGAAGGCCTGGTGGTGCCGCCCAAGTACTTGCCCGAGCAGTTCCGCGACATGAACGCCCTGTCGGCCTGGATGTGTTTCTCCAACTTCCTGAACCACCTGAGCCTGGATCGGATCGAAGCGGATTATTCCAATATCCTTTGAACACAACACCCACTCCTGTGGGAGCGAGCTTGCTCGCGACAGCGTCAGGACAGTCAACATAGCTGTGACTGCACCGCCCCTATCGCGAGCAAGCTCGCTCCCACCAGGGGGGTATGTTTCAACCCTGATCTTGCGAGGTTTCACCGGATGCGAATCCTCGGCATCTTTTGCCTGCTATTGGTCCTGAGCGGTTGCAGCTCACTGCTGTTCTACCCCGAGCGCGGTCTGCCATTTACCCCTGAGCGGGCCAGGCTCGAGTACCGCGACGTGACCCTGACCACCGCTGACGGCCTCAAGCTGCGGGGTTGGTGGCTGCCCGTCAAACCAGGCGTGGAGCTCAAGGGCACGGTGCTGCACTTGCACGGCAATGGCGGCAACCTGGCCTGGCACCTGGGCGGCAGTTGGTGGCTGCCGGAGCAGGGGTATCAGGTGTTGATGGTCGATTATCGCGGCTACGGCCTGTCCGAAGGGGAGCCGAGCCTACCGGCGATCTACCAGGACATCGATGCGGCTTTCCAGTGGCTGGACCAGGCGCCCCAGGTCCAGGGCAAGCCACTGGTGCTGCTGGGCCAGAGCCTGGGTGGCGCTCTGGCAGTGCATTACCTGGTGGATCATCCGCAGCGCCAGCGGCAACTCAAGGCCCTGGTGCTGGACGGCGTGCCCGCCAGTTATCGCGACGTCGGACGTTTCGCCCTGAGCACCTCCTGGGTGACCTGGGCCTTCCAGGTGCCGCTGTCCTGGCTGGTGCCCGATGGCGACAGCGCCATCGGCTCGGTGTCTGGACTGACCGGTGTGCCGAAATTGATCTACCACAGCCTGGACGATCCGATCGTGCCGCTTTCCAACGGCATCCGTCTGTATCAAGCTGCGCCGCCGCCGCGGGTGCTGCAACTGACCCGCGGCGGTCACGTGCAGACGTTCGCCGACCCGGTCTGGCGCACGGTGATGCTGCGCTATCTTGATGACCCGCAGCATTTCGACGGCCTGCGCCGCCTCGGCGAAGTCCCCAACTACCCGAAAACCTCCGCTGAATCTCCAGAGAGCACGCAATGAGCGAAGAACGTAATGCCATCCCCCTGATCATCACCGGTATCTGCAGCATCCTCGGCACCGTTGCGGTGCTCTGGTACTACGGTTACCTGCACTTCGCCAAGCCCGAGGATGCGTTGCTGCTCAGTGACTTCACCATGCTCAAGACGGTGCCGGGCGAAGACTACAAGGTCTCCCTGGAACCGGCGCCCCAGGTGGCCCAGTGCATCGACGGCGTGCTGGTGCTGTTCGACACCGAACAGAAAGGCCTGACCGGGGTGCTGATCAACAACAAGAAACGTGCGGTGCGGTGCATGGGGCAGGAGACGCCGCAGAAGCTCCAGCCGTAACCACAAGGGCGCTACAGTCTCCCTGTAAGAGCGAGCTTGCTCGCGATGAAGGCGATCAGCCAACGCCTATGTCGACTGATCTGCCGCCAGCGCGAACAAGCTCGCTCCCACAGGGGAGACGATGGGCTCAACAAAATGTGTGCGGCCATGAAAAAGCCCCGCCTGATTGAAGTCAGGCGGGGCTTTTTCGTTGCACTCAGCCGATCAGTTGGCGCTCATGGTCGAACGCGGAGCCACTGGCTGATTGTCGTTGGAAATGGTCACTTCCACCCGACGGTTCATGGCGCGGCCCGAGACGCTGGTGTTGTCGGCCACCGGGAATTCCTTGCCATAACCCTGGGTCACGATGCGGGCCGGGTCGACGCCCATCTTCACCAGGGCGGTGCGCACGGAGCTGGCGCGGCGCTCGGACAACGATTGGTTGTAGGAGTCCGAACCGGTGCTATCGGTATAGCCTTCGATGATCACCTTGCGGTCCGGGTTTTCCTGGAGGAACTGCGCCAGTTTGCTCACGTTGGTCATGCCGCTGGCGCGCAGGTCAGACTTGTTGGTGGCAAACAGCACGTCGCCGAAGGTCACCAGCGTACCGCGCTCGGTCTGCTTGGCGTTGAGGCTGTCCTGCAGCTGCTTGATCTGTGCGTTACGGGCTTCCAGCAGCGCGCGGGCACGTTCGTCACCGGCGTTTTTCAGCTCGGCTTCGGCGTTGCGCAGGGCGATGGTCTGCTTGGCTACTTCAACACGCTGGTTGGTCAGGTAGGCCAGTTGGTCGACCTTGGCTTCGTCTTCCTTGTCCATGTAGGCCTTGTCGGCCTTGGCCAGGAAATCGGCGGCTTCCTTGGTTTCCAGTGCGGCGACCTTGGTGGCCGCCGGATCGGCCTGCAGGCCGTTGTAATTGGTGCGGGCCTGTTCCAGGTTCACGTTCGGGTCGTGGGAGCAAGCGGCCAGGGATACGCAGGCGGCAAGCAGGGCGGGCATCATCAAGTGTTTGTGCATCATAGTCGGTCGTCCTTTTATCAATGAACAATACGTCGAGGCATGAATGAATTACTGAACAACCTTGTTCATGCCTTCCTGACGCAATTCCTGAACCCCTTTCTGAGAGTCCTTGAGTGCCTGTTCAGCCTTGGCGGCCTGGGCCTTGCGCTCAGCGACGCGCGCGTCCCACTCGGCCTGTTCGGCCAGTCGCCGGGCTTCTTCGTAGTTCTTGTCGTGCATCGCGATTTCGGCTTGCTTGAGCTTGTCCTGGGCGGCCTTCATTTCCACCGCGGCGAACTCGGTGCCGCCGGCGCTGACGGCGCTGTTGACCGCCGATTGCGTTACCGCGTACTGCTCCGACGGTGGGTTGCCGGCGCAACCGGCCAGGATGAAGCTGCTACCGATGGCCAGGGCGGCCAGCTTCAGACCGCGCAGGCCATTGATCGAGGGTTTGGCAGTGCAGGTATTCATAGGCTTCAACTCCATTGGAAAACTCCTGGGAAACAAAAAATCCATGCTGAAACCGAAGCCGGGACGCCTGTTTGCCGCTGACGGCAGGGTGCGTTTATTTAAACGACCGTTCCAGTATGGTTACTCGGTGTGACCCGAGGCGTTTTTCAAAAGTTCAGCGAAGATGGCCAATCGCCAAAAAGCATTGCTGACTGATCGGTCAACCGAAAAAAAGCTGAACTTTCAAGGCGCGCAGCGGTATGGGGAGGGGGTTTGAGAAGGGGCTGCAGACTGCCCGGGGCCGCGATCCGCCTGCGTGTTCGAGCGAGCGGATCGCGGCCTTCGACAGCTTCCAGGCGCAGAGGGCAGGGGAAGTCAGTGCTTGGATTTATCGTTCTGCGAGCAAAGCTCATGCAGATGACGACGGGACAGGGCGAGAAACCGCGGCGTCGGGCCGACGTCTTCATACAGCGGATCGCCTTCTTCGTCGGTGGCAACCACGTGGGAACCCTTCACATAGGGGAAGCTCGCTTCCAGCTCCTCCAGCGCGGCGCCAATCAGTTCGCCGAGCAGTTCCTCGGGTTGGCGCTTGGGGTACATCTCGCAGATCGCCGCCAGGCGTGCGGCGGCTTCCACATCCAGATGAATCGTGTAGCCGGTCTGGGTCAGATGACCCTTGGCGTTTTCTTCCCAGTGCTGGGCGAGTTCACGGATCTTCATGATGGCCTCAGTCAGTCTGCTCGTGGCAGGCGCGGTGAATGGCAAGCCGTTGTGTGGCTTATCTAAAAGACTAGAGCGCCGTTGCACGCAAGCGTTCATTTCTTGACGAGCGGCGGGTACTCGGCGGGCAAGGCTGCGCGAGTCGTCCGTCATGGCCAAGGACACTGCGCAGCCTTGAGCCCGTTCTTCGCTTGTCATACACGACGGGCATCGGCACTCTCTGTCTCATGCGTCTCACCCGATAGCTGTCCGGACCTATTTGCTGGAGAACTGCTGATGACCGATATCGATGCACGCTTGCGCGAGGATGTTCACCTGCTCGGCGAGTTGTTGGGCAACACCATTCGCGAACAGTACGGGGACCGGTTTCTCGACAAGATCGAGCAGATCCGCAAGGGCGCCAAGGCCGACCGGCGTGGTTCCGTGGATGCCGAACTCAGTGCCAGCCTCAACCAGTTGAGCGAGGATGAACTGCTGCCGGTGGCGCGGGCTTTCAACCAGTTCCTCAACCTGGCCAACATCGCCGAGCAATACCAGCTCATCCACAGGCGTGACGAATCACAGCCGGCGCCTTTCGAGGCGCGGGTGTTGCCCGAGCTGCTCGCCCGGCTTCGGGCCGAGGGGCATGGCGCCGAGTCCCTGGCCCGGCAACTGGGCCGGCTGGAGATCGAACTGGTCCTCACCGCCCACCCCACGGAAGTGGCCCGTCGCACGCTGATCCAGAAATACGACGCCATCGCCGCGCAACTGGCGGCCCAGGATCATCGCGATCTGACCGCCGCCGAGCGGGCGCAGATTCATCAGCGTCTGCAACGACTGATCGCCGAAGCCTGGCACACCGAGGAAATCCGTCGCACCCGGCCGACACCCGTGGACGAGGCCAAGTGGGGGTTCGCGGTCATCGAGCATTCGTTGTGGCAGGCCATCCCCAATTACCTGCGCAAGGCCGACCAGGCCCTGCTCGCCGCCACCGGGCTGCGCTTGCCGCTGGAGGCCGCGCCCATCCGCTTTGCCTCGTGGATGGGAGGTGACCGCGACGGCAACCCGAATGTCACCGCCGCGGTCACTCGTGAAGTGTTGCTGCTGGCGCGGTGGATGGCGGCAGACCTGTACCTGCGTGACGTCGATCAACTGGCCGCCGAGCTGTCCATGCAAAAGGCCAGCGATGCCCTGCGTGCCCAGGCCGGAGACAGTGCCGAGCCTTATCGGGCCGTGCTCAAGCAGTTGCGCGAACGCTTGCGGGCCACCCGCAACTGGGCCCAGGCTTCCCTCAAGGCCACTACGCCGGCCCCGGCGCAAGTGCTGCAGAACAACCGCGAGCTGCTCGATCCCCTGGAACTGTGCTACCAGTCGTTGCACGACTGCGGCATGGGGGTGATCGCCGACGGGCCGCTGCTCGATTGCCTGCGCCGGGCGGTGACGTTCGGCCTGTTCCTGGTGCGCCTCGACGTACGCCAGGACTCGACGCGCCATACCGCCGCCATGACCGAGATCACCGATTACCTGGGATTGGGCCGTTACGGCGACTGGAGCGAAGAGCAGCGCATCGGTTTCCTGCTGGATGAGCTGAACAACCGGCGTCCGCTGTTGCCGGCCAACTTCAAGCCATCGGCCGACACGGCGGAAGTCCTGGCCACGTGTCGGGAAGTGGCGGCGGCGCCAGCGGCGTCGCTGGGCTCGTACGTGATCTCCATGGCCGGTGCGGCCTCCGATGTACTGGCGGTGCAACTGCTGCTCAAGGAGGCCGGCGTGCTGCGGCCGATGCGCGTGGTGCCGTTGTTCGAGACCCTGGCCGACCTGGACAATGCCGGGCCGGTGATCGAGCGACTGTTGCTGCTGCCGGGCTACCGTTCGCGCCTGCAAGGGCCGCAGGAAGTGATGATCGGCTACTCCGACTCGGCCAAGGACGCCGGGACCACGGCGGCGGCCTGGGCGCAATACCGCGCCCAGGAACGGCTGGTGGACATCTGCCGGGAGCAGCAAGTCGAACTGCTGCTGTTCCACGGCCGTGGCGGCACCGTGGGCCGTGGTGGCGGTCCGGCCCATGCGGCGATCCTGTCCCAGCCACCGGGTTCGGTGGCGGGGCGTTTCCGCACCACCGAGCAGGGCGAAATGATTCGTTTCAAATTCGGCCTGCCGGATATCGCCGAACAGAACCTCAACCTGTACCTGGCCGCAGTGCTGGAAGCGACCCTGCTTCCGCCGCCACCGCCGACGCCCGAATGGCGGCACCTGATGGACGAACTGGCGGCCGACGGGGTCAAGGCCTACCGCGCCGTGGTGCGGGAAAACCCGCAGTTCGTCGAGTATTTCCGCCAGTCCACGCCGGAGCAGGAGCTGGGCCGCCTGCCCCTGGGCAGCCGGCCGGCCAAACGCCGGGCCGGCGGTATCGAAAGCCTGCGGGCGATCCCATGGATCTTCGGTTGGACCCAGACCCGCCTGATGCTCCCGGCCTGGCTTGGCTGGGAAACCGCCCTGGGCAAGGCCCTGGAGCGCGGCGAGGGCGAACTGCTGGGACAGATGCGCGAGCAATGGCCGTTCTTCCGCACCCGCATCGACATGCTGGAGATGGTGCTGGCCAAGGCGGACGCCGACATCGCGCGCTCCTACGACGAGCGTCTGGTGGAACCGGCGCTGAGACCTTTGGGTGCGCATTTACGCGACCTATTGTCGCAGGCCTGTTCCGTGGTCCTGGGGTTGACCGGTCAGTCGCAACTACTGGCACATAGCCCAGAGACGCTGGAATTCATTCGCCTGCGCAACACCTACCTCGACCCGTTGCACCTGCTGCAGGCCGAACTGCTGGCGCGCTCGCGGCAGCAGGAGGTGGCCCAGGGCAGCCCCGTGGAACAGGCGTTGCTGGTGTCTGTGGCAGGGATTGCCGCCGGTTTGCGCAACACCGGCTAAGCTCAGGCAGCGCTGCGAAACGGCTCGCCCGGTGACGCCGGGCGATGCGAGGAGCCAGGGAAAGCAGGTCGACCAGGCGACAGTTTGTTGCCCGGTTGCGACGTTCGCCACCTCCTCCAAAGGTCGCGTCGAGCGCGGGTTCCTCCGACTTTCGGCGGCTTGTGTGGGTCGGGCCTGCTGTGTATCTTGATCAGCCTTTGGCCGTTTGGGCGGCCACGATCCTGTTTTTCCGAGATTGGCCCCACGAGGCGAATCCGAGCGTTTTACATAAAAAAATTGAGGAGCACATCGATGCGCGTCATTCTGCTGGGAGCTCCCGGGGCCGGTAAAGGTACTCAGGCAAAGTTCATCACTGAAAAATTCGGTATCCCGCAAATCTCCACCGGCGACATGCTGCGTGCTGCGGTCAAGGCCGGAACCGAGCTGGGCGTCAAGGCCAAGGGCATCATGGATGCCGGTGGCCTGGTGTCGGATGACCTGATCATTGCCCTGGTCAAGGATCGTATCGCTCAACCCGACTGCGCCAACGGTTTCCTGTTCGACGGTTTCCCGCGCACCATCCCGCAGGCCGAAGCCCTGGTCACCGCTGGCGTGGAGCTCGATCACGTGGTCGAGATCGCCGTCGATGACGAAGAGATCGTCCAGCGCATTGCCGGGCGTCGCGTCCACGAGCCTTCGGGCCGTGTGTATCACACCGTCTACAACCCGCCTAAACTCGCGGGCAAGGACGATATCACCGGTGAAGCACTGGTGCAGCGCAAGGACGACACCGAAGAAACCGTGCGTCATCGCCTCTCGGTCTACCACTCCCAGACCAAGCCGCTGGTGGACTTCTACCAGAAGCTGTCCGCCGCCCAGGGCAAACCGAAATACAGCCATATCGAAGGCGTCGGCTCGGTGGATGCGATCACCGACAAGGTGCTCAAGGCGCTGAGCTGAAAAAACGATCCGCTGTTCCAACTCCGGCCCGCTTGCGGGCCGGAGTTGTTTATACTGGCGCACTTTTTTCCCCTGATTGACGGATACATCGATGAGCACCCTGCTGGCCCTGGACACCGCGACCGAAGCTTGCTCCGTTGCCTTGCTGCACGACGGCAAGGTCACGAGCCATTACGAGGTGATCCCCCGCCTTCACGCGCAGAAACTGCTGCCGATGATCCAGCAGTTGCTCAGCGATGCCGGAACCACCCTGCAGGCGGTGGATGCGATTGCCTTTGGGCGTGGACCGGGGGCATTCACCGGTGTGCGCATCGCCATCGGCGTGGTGCAGGGGCTGGCGTTTGCGCTGGAGCGCCCGGTGTTGCCGGTGTCGAACCTGGCGGTGCTGGCCCAGCGGGCGTTGCGTGAGCAAGGTGCCCGCCAGGTGGCCGCCGCCATCGACGCCCGCATGGATGAGGTGTATTGGGGCTGCTATCGCGAAATCGACGGCGAGATGCGCCTGGTGGGCCAGGAAGCGGTGATGCCGCCCGAGGCCGCGGCTTTGCCGCCCGGAACGGATGGGCAATGGTTCGGCGCTGGCACCGGATGGGGCTATGGGGCACGAATCGCCGTGAACCTCAGCGGCCAGGATCCGACAATGCTGCCGCACGCCGAAGACCTGCTGGCCCTGGCGCGTTTCGCCTGGGAGCGCGGCGAAGCCATCCCCGCCGACGACGCCCAACCGGTTTACCTGCGGGACAAAGTCGCCACGCCCAAGTCCGAACGCTAGAACCGATCTTGGCCAGAACGCTGCTGTGGTTGTGGCGAGGGGATTCATTCCCGCCGGGGCGCGAAGCGACTCCCGATAGTGTTGCGCTTTGCGCTTGGTGGGCGAATGCTGCCCGTTCGAGCGGGGATGAATCCCCTTGCCACACATCTATTCGTCTGCACAGGCGCATCCGCCGCCAAAGTCATCTGCCCTCGCAAAAGTCACATCCGATATCGCCAGTCGTCACTTTTTTTGCCGGTTTTTAAACCTTTTTGGCTTTCTGTGTTCTAGTTATCACTTGCGCGTTTGCGCGGCTGCGAAAGTGCCGCTAAATTGCCATCATTGATACCGAGCATTCAGTTATGCGTATAGACGGCGTTTCATCCCAGTCCTATCCCATCAAGCGCAGGCCTCGTACAGGCAGGATCGCTGATCAGGAGAACTTCGACGAAGTCGATGGCGAACTGGAGTTCCCGTCCGAAGAGCAACTGGCTGCCCGTGCCGCCAAGGCCAGCGCGCAACGCCTGAGCAATCTTCCCGCCCGTCAGCAGGACATGATTTACCATCGCGCCATGACCCGTAGCGTCGCCACGGCCCTGGCCAGCTACCTGAGCACCGCCGGCTTCGTCGATTGGGATATGGAAGTGCTGGGCCTCGATCTCTACATCTGATGGCATTGCCTTACTACCTGGGCTGCCCGTCCTGGAGTGAAAACGCCTGGCGCGACTACCTGTATCCCCAGGACGCCAGAAGCACCGATTTTCTCGACCTCTATTCCCAAGTGTTCAACGCCGTGGAAGGCAATACGACCTTCTACGCCAGCCCCTCTGCGGCCATCGTGCAGCGTTGGGCGCAAACCATGCCCTCGCACTTTCGCTTCACGGCCAAGTTCCCCGGCGATATCAGCCACCAAGGCGATTTGCGTGAGCACCAGAGCGCCGTCGACATATTCGTGCAATTGCTCCGCCCCTTGGGGGAACGGGTATCGCCGTTCTGGTTGCAGTTATCCAAGGCCTTCACGCCGGATCGATTGCCGGAGCTGGCAGGGTTCATCGACGCATTCGAAGGTCCCTTGGCCGTGGAGGTGCGTCACGATGAATTCTTCGCCAAGGGCGATGCCGAGCGCCGGCTCAACCGCCTGTTGCTCGACCGCGAGGTGGAGCGTATCTGCCTCGACCCCCGGGCGTTGTTCAGTTGCACATCGACCGACCCCTGCGTGCTTCATGCCCAGTCGAAAAAGCCCCGGGTGCCGCCGCGGCCGGCCGCGTTCACCCAATGCCCGCAGGTACGCTTCATCGGTCATCCAGCGCTGGAGGCCAACGAGCCGTTCCTGACGCCCTGGGTAGAAAAAATCGCCGGCTGGATCGAAGAAGGACGCACGCCGTACATCTTCCTGCACACCGCCGATAACGTGCTGGCGGCAAAACTCGCGCAACACTTTCACCGGCGATTGATGCATCGATTGCCTGGCTTGCCGGCCCTGCCTGAGTTATACAGAGAGCCCGCCGCCGAGCAACTGGGTTTGCTCTGAGGCGAACGTCCCTCTGCCCAGGAGCGAACTTCATGGATGCGCAAACCCGTCGAGCCCAGGCGTTCAAGGCCCTGCACGAACGCGAAGAGGCTTTCGTCATTCCCAACCCCTGGGACGCCGGTTCGGCAAAGATGCTTGCCAGCCTGGGTTTCGAAGCGTTGGCCACCACCAGTGCCGGTCATGCCTTTTCCCTGGCACGTCCCGATGGTGCGCTGGGGCTGGAAGATACCCTCGCCAATGTCCGGGCGATCGTGGCGGCCACTGACCTGCCGGTGGCAGTCGACCTGGAGAACGGTTTCGCCGATGCCCCCGAGGAGTGCGCTCGCAATCTGTTGCGTGCGGCGCAGGCCGGCGCGGTCGGGGGCTCCATCGAAGATGCCACGGGGCGCGAAGGCAGCCCGATCTATTGCTTCGAAGAGGCCGTAGCACGGGTGAAGGCCGCGGCAGACGCGGTGCGCAGCCTGCCATATCCCTTCGTGCTGACCGCTCGCGCGGAAAATTTCCTGCATGGTAATCCCGACCTGGACGACACGATTCGTCGCCTGAAGGCTTTCGCCGATGCTGGCGCCGACGTGCTCTACGCACCGGGGCTCAGCAGCGCCGGGCAGGTGCTGGCGGTGGTGCAGGCGGTGGCGCCCAAACCGGTGAATGTCCTGATGTCCGGCGCACTGGACCTGACGGTCGCGCAATTGAGCGAGCTGGGCGTCAAGCGCATCAGTGTCGGCTCTGCCCTGGCCCTGGCGGCGTACGGTGAGTTCATGCGTGCCGCCGAAGAGATCAGGCAGCAGGGCACCTTCACTTTTACCCGGCGTTCAATGCCGTTCCGGCAGGCCAACGAGTTGTTCAAGGGCTGAGGTCGGGCCGTGCGGGGATTGAAGGTATTCGCGTGTCTGCTGCTGATCGTTGGCGGCGCGGTGCTGGGTGTGCGGCAAGGTTGGCTGGCGGTGCCGCCGCAATGGAACCCCTGGGCGCCGCTGGATATCAACAGCCCGCCGAACCTGCTGACCCGTTACAAGCTGATGGCCCTGCGCAACGATCCGCAACTCTGTGACCAGGCCCTCGCGACCTCTATCCTGCGGGTCGTTCGCCAGGCCGATAGCGATCCCAGGGGCAATTGCCCATTGACCAATGTCGTAAGAGTCCAGGGCAGCGAGGTGGCGCTGAGCAGCAGCTTCCTGGCCAGTTGCCCGCTGGCGGTGGCATTCGCCCTGTTCGAGCGCCATGCGTTGCAGCCGGCGGCCATGGCGGCCTATGGGCAGAAAGTGAAGCGGGTCGATCACCTGGGCAGTTTTGCCTGTCGCAACATGTACGGTCGTGAGACCGGCGCGCGCAGCCAGCATGCCACCGCAAGCGCCCTGGACATCGCCGGGTTTCGCCTGGCCGACGGGCGTGCGATCAGCGTCCTCAGGGACTGGCCCAAGGACAATGCCGATGCGCGTTTTCTACGTCAGGCCCGGGATGGCGCCTGCGATATGTTCAGTGTGGTCCTGAGCCCGGACTACAACGCGGCGCACCGCAATCATTTCCATCTGGACGTGGGGCCCTGGTGGATCTGTCGCTAGGCTCTGTTCGAAAAGCCTTGATACTCGTTCATGCTGACCTGAGACGGGGCTTGCTGTTCTCATTTCGCCACGCCTGGCCTTCGCGCAGACATATCCCAGACAGAGTCAGGATAGCCTCAGGCGGCGATACGCAGGTTCTGCAGCACGATCGGACGTGCCCAGCGAGTGTCGAAATCCAGTGCCTTCTGCTGCGCCACCAATTCCTCTTCCGGGAATGGCGGGAAAGGCTTGTCCAGCAGGTCCAGTTCGAACTCGGCGATCGGCAAGTGCAGGGGGCGAGGTTGTGGCGCAGGGCCAGGTTCCGGCAGTGGCTGGCCAGCGGTGAGGACGATTGGGCGGACCCAGTTGCTTTCGAAGTTCTGCTGTTTTTGCTGGGCGACGATTTCTTCCGGCGGGAAGGGCGGGAAGGGTTTGTCCAGCAGGTCGAGTTCGAATTCGGCGATGGGTAGGAACAGCGGTTCTGGCGGTTTGACCTGGGTTTGTGTCACGTCGCAGGTGCGCTGGCTGACGATGTGGTCCAGCAGTTCGGCGCCGAGGGTCGGTTCAACAGCCTCATCGAGGGCGACCGGCTGGTAGCTGCCGGGCGCCGGTGCGTTTTCACCCAGTTGATCGGCCAGGGCCCGGGCAAAGAAATCCTGCCACAGGTGACTGACGCCGCTCAGCGCTTGGGTGTTACGCAGGCTGTAATCGCCGTAAGGGGAGATGACGCCTATCGATGTGGATTGAATGTCTGACATTTTTCTCGGTCGACGCTCAGCTCTGGCAAAATGCCGTTCACCGTTGTTATCGGCCGTTTTTGTCGATCCTTAATTTTTTGAGCATGTTTTCCATGAGTGAGCGAACCGCGGCCTGCCGCATCCACGTCGAGGCCCTGGCCCCGGCCTTCCAGCCACAGGCCGAGCACTGGGCCCAGCGGCTTGGGCTGCCCTTGCAGGTGGAGGATGGCGAGTTTGCCTTGCAGATCGGCGCGCAGGGGTTGCAACTGCAGCAACTGGGGCCGGACGCACCGGGGCCGGTACGGGTGGACTTCGTCGAGGGGGGCGCAGCGCATCGCCGGTTGTACGGTGGCGGCAGCGGGCAAATGATCGCCAAGGCGGTGGGCATCGCCCAGGGCGTGCGTCCGCGGGTGCTGGATGCCACCGCCGGGTTGGGCAAGGATGCCTTTGTCCTGGCCAGCCTGGGCTGCGACATGAGCCTGGTCGAGCGCCAGCCGCTGATCGGCGCCTTGCTGGAGGACGGCCTGGCCCGAGGCGCGGAGGATTTCGACGTCGCCCCCATCGTGGCCCGCATGCGCCTGTTCAAGGGCAACGCCATCGAGGTGATGCGTAACTGGGAAGGCGAGCCCCCCCAGGTGATCTACCTGGACCCGATGTTTCCCCATCGCGAGAAAACCGCCTTGGTGAAGAAGGAGATGCGCCTGTTCCGTCCCCTGGTGGGCGACGACCTGGACGCCCCGGCGTTGCTGGCCGCAGCACTGGCCCTGGCGAGCCATCGGGTGGTGGTCAAGCGTCCGCGCAAGGCACCGTGCATCGAAGGACCCAAGCCGAGTCATGGCCTGGAGGGCAAGTCCAGCCGCTACGATATCTATCCCAAGAAAGCCCTCAAGCCCTGAGACCGGGGGCCTTCATCGTGGCCAGCCCACGATCGGGCCCTTCGATACGCCGAGGACTAGGGGTGGTAAGCCCGCATGAACAACCCCACCACTTCCCGCACATGATCCTCGGCCGCGTCGCGGTCCAGCGGCTCGCCGCAGCCATACAGCAAGCGGAAGTTCGCCGCTCCCTTGATCAGGCAAAAGAAATGTTCGGCGGCATGGCGGGGCTTGTCGATGCTCAAGGCCCCGCTCTGGTGGACCTTGGTCAGCAAACGCTCCATGCCGGTGAGCATCCGCTGGGGACCGGCTTCGTAGAACACCGTCGAAAGCTTGGGATCCTGGCTGCCCAGGGTCATGATCAGCCGATGCAGGTTCACCGACTCGTCACTGTTGATCAGTTGATGGAAGCCTCGGGCGATGGTCAGCAGCACGTTTTCAATCGGCACGCCTTCCGGCCATTCGAAGAACAGCAAGGGAACCTGCTCCTCGCATTTGGCGATCACCGCGGCGGAAAACAACGTTTCCTTGTCGTTGAAATGGCTATAGACCGTCAGTTTCGACACACCAGCCTCGGCGGCCACGGCCTCCATGCTGGTACTGGCGTAGCCCATGCTCAGGAACAGGCGCTTGGCGGCGTCGAGAATGGCCTGGCGCTTGGCCAGGTCCTTGGGACGGCCGGGGCCGCTGGGGGATGAAAGATTGTTCGACATTCTTCGCGTTAATACTGGACTGGTGAGTTTGCTATTAATAACATACTCGCCAGTATAATTATTCCAAGCACCCTTAGCGAAAGGTCACTCGTCATGTTCCGCTATGCGTCGTCCCTCGCCCTGCCAGTCAGCCTGGCTTTTTTATTGTCTGCGTGTGGCCATGACGAACCGGTGCCCGTTGCCGTGCGTCCTGCCATGGTGGTCAAGCCCGAGCCCTCGGCCCAGGCGACGGACAGCTATCCTGGCGAGGTGCGGGCGCGTTTCGAGCCGGACCTGGCTTTCCGTATCGGTGGCAAGGTAAGCCGCCGGCTGGTGGAGGAAGGCCAGAGGGTCAAGGCCAACCAGCCATTGGCCGAGCTCGACCCCGAGGACGTGCGCCTGCAACTGGAGGCCACTCGGGCCCAGGTGGCCGCCGCCGAGGCCAACCTCAACCTGGTGCGGGCCGAACGTGATCGCTACAAGACCTTGCTGGATCGGCAGATGGTCAGCCGGTCCCAATACGACAACGCCGAAAACCTTTACCGCTCCGGCGCCGCGCGGCTCAAGCAGATCAAGGCCGAATTCGACGTGGCCAGCAACCAGGCCAGCTATTCGGTATTGCGTGCACCCCAGGATGGCGTGGTCGCCCGACGTTCGGTGGAAGTGGGGCAGGTGGTATCGGCCGGTCAGACGGTCTTCACCCTGGCCACCGATGGGGAGCGTGAGGTGCTCATCAGCCTGCCGGAGCAGAGCTTCGGCCGCTTCAAGATCGGCCAGCCGGTCTCCGTGGAGCTATGGAGCCAGCCCGATCAGCGCTTCAGTGGGCGTATCCGTGAACTTTCGCCGGCCGCCGATCCCAAGTCCCGCACGTTCGCCGCTCGGGTGGCCTTCACGGCCGGCAGCGTGCCGGCCGAGCTGGGCCAGAGCGCGCGGGTGTTTATCCAGGCCGCCGACAAGGTTCCGCTGTCGGTGCCACTCTCGGCACTGACCGCCGAGAACGGTGCCACCTATGTCTGGGTGGTCAATGCCAACCACACCCTGAAAAAAGTCCCGGTGCGCGTCGGCGCCTTCGGCGAGAAGACCGTGCCGGTGCTGGAAGGCTTGAGCCCCGACGATTGGGTCGTCGCGGCGGGCGTGCATGTGCTCCTCGACGGCCAGCAGGTACGGCCTGTGGATCGCTCCAACCGTGCGGTCAACCTGGCGGCCAAGGAGTAATTCCCGATGGGTTTCAATCTTTCCGAGTGGGCGCTGCGTAATCGCCAGATCGTACTGTTCCTGATGTTGCTGCTGGCTATCGTTGGTGCGCTTTCCTACACCAAGCTGGGCCAGAGCGAAGATCCACCGTTCACGTTCAAGGCCATGGTGATTCGCACCAACTGGCCGGGGGCCACGGCCGAGGAAATGTCGCGGCAGGTCACCGAGCGCATCGAAAAGAAGCTGATGGAAACCGGCGATTACGAAAAGATCGTCTCGTTCTCGCGGCCGGGCGAGTCCCAGGTGACCTTCATGGCCCGCGACTCCCTGCATTCGGCACAGATCCCCGAGCTGTGGTACCAGATCCGCAAGAAAGTCGCCGATATCCGTCACACGTTGCCGCCGGGTATCCAGGGGCCGTTCTTCAACGATGAGTTCGGCACGACCTTTGGCAATATCTACGCGCTGACCGGCGACGGGTTCGACTACGGCGTGCTCAAGGATTACGCCGACCGTGTGCAGATCCAGCTGCAACGGGTCAAGGATGTGGGCAAGGTCGAGCTGATTGGCCTGCAGGACGAAAAGATCTGGATCGAACTGTCGAACGTAAAGCTGGCCACCCTTGGCTTGCCCCTGGCGGCGGTCCAGCAGGCCCTCGAGGAGCAGAATGCGGTGTCCACCGCCGGTTTCTTCGAAACCGGTAGCGAGCGCCTGCAGCTACGGGTGTCGGGGAATTTCCAGACCGTGGAAGAGATTCGCAGCTTCCCCATCCGGGTCGCCGATCGTACGTTCCGTATCGACGATGTGGCGGATGTGCGTCGCGGTTTCAACGATCCGCCGGCACCGCGCATGCGCTTCATGGGCGAAGACGCCATAGGCCTGGCTGTGGCCATGAAGGACGGCGGTGACATTCTGATCCTGGGCAAGGCCCTGGAGGCCGAGTTTGCCCGGATCCAGAACAATCTCCCGGCCGGCATGCAACTGCGCAAGGTCTCGGACCAGCCGGCGGCGGTGAAGACCGGTGTGGGCGAGTTCGTCCAGGTGCTGGTGGAAGCGCTGACGATCGTGTTGCTGGTGAGCTTCTTTTCCCTGGGCCTGCGCACCGGGATGGTGGTGGCCCTGGCGATTCCGCTGGTGCTGGCGA